>CAKPRQ010000001.1 GCA_934182605.1 uncultured Clostridia bacterium
AATCGATTAAAGACTGAAAGCCTTTTGTATCAAAGGTTATCAGTCTTTTACTATTTTACAACTGTCAAATTTGAGATATTATTAAAAAATTGTAAATAATTCAATAGGACTAACAGAAAAAAAGAGTAAATTATTTCTTAATCAATATTTATAGATGTTTTCATTAAATTTTTAATTAATCCCCCATCCTTATTGGCATATTATTAGCAGATTATTAATAATTTAAAGATCGTATTGTAAATTTTGTTCCTTTTCCTAATTCAGAATCTGCTTGTATATATCCATTATTACTTTCAATAATAGATTTTGATAATGCTAATCCTATTCCCACACTTTCACTTGAAGAATTTTTTCCTTTATAAAATCTTTCAAATATATGTGGCAAGTCTTTTTCATCTATTCCTATTCCAAAATCTTCTATTACTATTTTTGAATACATTTTATTTTGCTCATATTTTATTATAATTTTGCTATTTTCTTTTGAATGTTCTACACAGTTTTTAAGAATATTTGTTATTGCTTCAACTTGCCATTTTAAGTCACATATTATTTTATCTGTATTGTTTCCGTTCACATTTATTTTTATATTTTTTAAATCACATATAATTGAAACATTTTTTACCGCTTCTTGTATAATTTCTTTTATTAATACTTCCCTTGTTATAAATTTTACAGAATTACTATCTATTTTTGATAATTTTAAAAGTGCCTCTACTAAAAATTTAATATTTATAATTTCTCTTTTTATATCTTTTATAAAATCTTCTCTTATATTTTCACTCATATTTTTATTATCTAAAATATTATCTAACATAATTAAAATCGATGTTAAAGGTGTTTTTAATTGATGAGAGATATCTGAAAGTGAATTTTTTAAGTTTATTTTATCATTCATAGAATTTTCTGCTACTTCTTTTAACATAACAGTTGTTTTATATAATTCGTTTTTTAATATAGATAATTCATCTTCTGAATTGTCGTCTATATCAAGTTTATAATTCTTTTTATTTATTTCTTCTACATAATTTAATATTTCTTTTAATTTTCTATTTTTGTTTCTATTATAATGTAAAAATATAATTATTAAAATTACTGATAAAATTAATATAATACACACATTTATAATAAGATATGTATCAAAATTATTCTCATTTTCAATAATTAATGAATCTTTATCTAAATCTATTCCATATTCTCTTAATAAATTATACTTACTCGAAGTTTTACTATTTAAAATATTCATTATTTCATTTTTATCTACATCAGGATATTTTTCTATTACTCCATTTATTATCATACTAAGTTTTTCATTAAAATTATTAGTATAACTTTTATATTCTTTATATGAAATAAATATAAAGATTAAACTAGTAATAAAAACTACTACTATACTTAAAATTAAAGCTTTTTTTAATTCAACCTTATTTTTCATTTTTAATATCATTCCTTATCTATCCTATACCCTATCCCTTTTATAGTTACTATAATATCTGTTTTTATTTTTTCTCTAATTCTTTTTAAATATACAGTTACAGTATTGTCATATATATCATTTCCAGTCCATTCCCAAACTTTATCAATAATATCATTTCTAGCTACTACTTTATTTAAGTTTAAAAAGAGTAAATGTAATATTTTTAATTCTAAACTCGTTAATTCTATTTTTTCATTTTTTCTACACACAATCATTTTATCCATATCAAAACTTATATCTTTAACTGTAATAACAGTATTCTTATTTTGTTTAAAAAATATTTTATTAATCCTTGCAATTAATTCCTTTGTAGAAAAAGGTTTTGTTATATAATCATCCGCTCCTAATTCTAATCCTTCTACAATATCATCTTCATCATCTTTTGCTGTAAGAAATATTGTAGGAATATTTTTATCTTTAATTTTATCTTTATATAACTCAAAACCACATCCATCTGGTAAAGTAATATCTAAAATAACTAAATCTATTTCTTGATTATCTATTAAATTTAAAGTTTCTTTTACATTAATAGTATGAATTACTTTAAACTCTTTTTGCTCTAAAGAATACTTTAATCCCTTTGCAATTACTTCATTATCTTCTACTAATAATATTTGCATTTTTAATATCCTTCCTTCTTAAGGCACAAATCTGGTTGAAAAAAGAATTAAATCAACCTTACTTCCTCCATAAACATTATACATTAAAAATAAGGACTTTTCTAGTCCCTAATAATTAATTATATTATATATTTTCTTTTCTTATTGTTTCTATAGTATTTTGCTTATTAATTTTTTTAATAGAATATTTCATAATAATATATACTAAAACAAATACAAATACTATAGAAATTATAATGGCTGAAATAGGTATATTAATACCACTATCCACTTTTATTGCAAATGCTTTATACATAGCGAATGTTCCTAATATTCCTAATAAAACACCATATATTAATGATTTTGTAGAATACATTAATGTTTCTAAATTTATCATTCTATTAAATTCTTTTTTTGTCATACCAACACTTTTAAGCATTGCAAACTCTTTTTGCCTTAATTCCATATTTGATGTAATTGTATTGAATATATTTGTAACACCTATTAAAGTTATAACTGTTATAAATCCATAAAGAAATATACTTACTATAATTAAATATTGTTTATCACTTTGTGCCATTTCTTCATAATTAGTACAGTTAATATCTAAATTTAAATTATTTATCTCCTCTGTTAATTTATCTGGATTATTTGATTGTATTAAAATTCTTCTATTATTATTAAAATCAAACTTATCTTTATACTCATCATAATTTACAACTAGAACACCTCCAGAAAAAGGACTTCCTTCATATCCATAAGGCATTTGTTCTGTTGTTGCTCCTATATTTATGTTTACTTCATTTCCTTTATAATCACCTTTTATAATATCATTTACACCATAATTATATATTTTTTCTTTTTTAAAACTATTACTTTCTGCTATATAATTAGTATATGTATCGCATAGAATACCACTATATTTTATTTTCTCATAATTTTCTCCAATTTTTTTAGCGTATTGTTTAAATGATTCATCATCTAATGCCATTATTTGTAATGAACTATATTTTTCTCCCGTATATATAGGCTCACCAGTTGTTTCGTTTATATAGGCTTCTCCTGTTTCTTCATCTATAGCAATTTCTTCTGTTAAATTATTTTTTAATTTAATATTGTCTAAATCTTTAACTTTTATGTAATTTTTATCATCCCAATATACAATATATTTTTCGTCTATATTATCTAATGATAATATTTTTTCCATATCTCCTGTTGTCAATGAACTTTCTGAATTTTCTCTAATAGAAATATTATAATCATAATCTTTATAATAATTATTTGCTGTACCAAAAGCATAATTTACAAAACTATTCATTGTTACAAAAATTGCTATACTAACTGTCAAAGAAATTACTGTCGTTCTATATTTTTTCTTACTTCTTTTCAAATTTTTATAAGCTAATACGCCACCTGTACCAAATAATACATTTATTATTTTAGGAGTTTTTAAGTTTTTATTCTTTATTTTAATTTCATTTGTATTTCTTAAACTTTCAATAGGGCTTACCTTACTTGCTTTTCTAGCTGATGATTTTGCTGACAAATAAATTGTTACAAATCCAAGTAGAACTGATAATAAAATAGCTAAAAATGATATTTTAAATATAATTCCATCTATATATCTAAAAAACTCATCGCCTATAAAATAATTAGTTATTCTTAATAATACAAAAGTTGCAAAGATTCCAGATAATATACCAAGTGGAACTCCAATTATTCCAAGTAACATTGCTTCATTTATAACATTTTTCTTAATTTGTTTTTTAGTAGCTCCAATACTTGCAAGCATTCCATACATTTTTATCTTTTCAGTTGTTGCTATTGCAAATGAATTTCTAATACAAAATACACTTGTAAATATAATTATAAATATAACAACTGCACAAACTGAATATATCATTTGCATAGTACTTAAACTAAAAGATAAAGCCTCCCAATATAATACACTATCATTTATATAATAATTGTCATATTTAAAATTTCCTGTATTACTAATAACCTCATTATAATCAACCGCTCCTAATAATTCAGCTATTGAAGTTTGATATTTAATAGGATTTTTTAAAGCTATATATACATCTACTTTTCCTTTATCCATATTAGTTGTAATAACGGTGTAACCTGCTTCACTATAATCTTCAAAAGAATAATCTGGTCTTTCTATAATTCCAACAACAGTAAATTCCTTTTCATAAGTATCAACTAATTTTTCTTCACCTTCATTATATGGATTACCTATATTTAAATCGTATTCACCATCTATAGTTGTTCTATTACCTATATTTAATTTAACTTTATCCCCTATATTATAATCAACATTTCCATTAGTTTTAATATGATTACTAATAATTATTTCATCACTATTTTTAGGGAAACTTCCTTCTATTAATTTAAATTTTAATTTTTCAAATACTTTTTCATCCATAGAATATACTTTTAAATATGGCTTATATTCATTTTGACTTCCTTCTAAATTACTATATCCTACATAATTAATTCTAAATATGTCTCCAATATCTCTATTATTTTTCAGACTTTCATAATCTTCATCATTTATATCATATAACTTTAAATGATAATAACCAGTTTGATTAATCGCATCTTGTACTAAAGATGCCTTAAAACTTGTTGCCATTGTTGCTACTGCACATATAAGAGCTGTAGATAAAATTATTCCTATAATTGTGCTTATAGTTCTTTTTTTATTTAATTTTAAATTTCTAATAGATAATTTGTTAAGAATATTCATTTTCTATACCTCCTTAACAATTTTACCATCTTCAATTTTTATAATTCTATCTGCTACTTTTGCAATTTCTATATTATGAGTAATCATAATTATAGTTTGTTTATAATCTTTATTAGACTTTTTAAGTAATGCAACTATTTCATCACTCGACTTTGAATCTAAATTTCCTGTTGGTTCATCTGCTAAAATTATAGCTGGTTTAGTTATCATAGCTCTACCAATAGAAGTTCTTTGCTGTTGACCTCCCGATAACTCATTTGGTAAATGTTTTCTCCTATTTTCTAATCCTAATAAACTTATCAATTCATTTAAATTATCATAATTTATCTTTCTATTATCTAAATCTAATGGTAGAGTTATATTTTCTTCTACATTTAAAATAGGAATTAAATTATAAAATTGATATATCAATCCCACCTGTCTTCTTCTAAAAATAGCAAGTTCATCATCATTAAACTCGTAAATGTCTTTTCCATCTATAAAAACTTTTCCACTAGTAGGTTTATCTACTCCACCTATTAAATGTAATAACGTAGATTTACCACTACCAGATGCACCTACAATAGCAACAAATTCTCCTTTATCAACTTTAAAAGAAACATTATCTAAAGCAATAACTTTAGTCTGCCCTTTTCCATACTCTTTACATAAATTTTCAACTCTTAATATTTCCATAAAATACCCCTCTCACTTTAATTTACATTATTATACCTCATATAAAGTGACAAGTAAGTGACAAAAGAAAAAAAGGGCGAACAGAATTAAGTCATTCCGGACTTAATTCTTATTTGAAAATATTCTATAATTATAAAAATAAATTAACAAACCTTAAAACAAATACTATAAAAAAATATAGGATAGCAGAAAATATTGATTACGCTTTTGGAATGATTACTAATAGCATTATAAATAATAAGTTAAAAAATTTATAAATAAAAGACTTTTTTGAAAATAAATTTTTTCAAAAAAGGTCTAAATATTACTCATTATAGTCTTCGATCGAGATTGAAAAAATAATCAAATCTTCTCTTTTATTATTATAAATTCTTCTATTTCTTAACACGGCTTCTTGTTTCATATTACATTTAGTCAAAACTTTAATAGATGCTATATTACTTGCTCTGCAAGCACCCTCTATACAATATACTTCCACATCTTTAAATAAATAATTTATTACCGCTCTTAATGCTTCTGTTGCATATCCTTTATTCCACCATTTTGAACCAACTGAATAACCTATTTCGAATATATCATTTTTTAAATCTTTTTTTACTACAGTGATACTACCAATTATTTCATTAATAGATTTCAATTCTATTGCCCAATTATAGGTATGTTCTTTTTTATACTCATCTATCCATATATTAATTACTTCTTGTGTAACTGCTTCATCTGTATGAACTGGAAATCCAGCCCCAACTGCAATACATTCTTCTTTAGCCCAATTGTTATACATGTTATGTGCATCAGTTTTTAAAAATTTTCTTAATATTAATCTATCTGTTTCAATTTTTTCAGTCCCTTTATTATACATACACTTATTCACTCCTAAAAAATTTATTTTTTCATATTTCATCATTTATCTAAATAAATATAATGGAAAGGGCAACAGGATTCGAACCTATAATCTAAGCATGAGCCGCTTAAGCCTTAACCATTTGGCTATACCCTCATCCTATAAACTTATTTTTTGAATTTTTTCTGAATTAATTCTGCACCAAAACTAGAGGCAACAGCCAATTCTTTATTATCTGATAATAATTGTTTTGTCCAATTTATCTCTCCTCCATCAATTAATTGAATTTCTTCCTCTTTGCTATTTTTAGCATAAATATGAAAACACATTCCTGAAAAGTATCCCAAGCCTAATTTACGAGTTAACTCATAGTTAATTAATATATCTGGATACTCACATAATTCCGCTAAAAATGTTGGTCCATGTAACATTATTTTTTGTGTTTTAACATATATAGCCAAAATCAAACAACTTATGTCACTATAACCACAAAATATTTTATTACTCTCCTTAATTTTTTTATAGTTAATTTTTTCTAATAATTGATTGCTATTATATCCTCCTATACTTGCCATTATAATATCTACATTATTGTCATTTATAGCTTCGTTTATATCACTGATTCGATCATCCACATCTGCTGAATAATATGATACACATTTTAAAGAATTTTTCCCAAAGTATATAGAGAAATTATTTTTCTCCATATATTTTTTTCCATATTCTATTCTATTTGGGAAAAAGTGCATTAAGCCATTAGCAGGAGAAATTATACCAATTCCTTTTTTTCTCATTATTACTTCACTACCTCACTATGATATAATTCAGGATCGTTAAAAATATCCTCCTCTTTCTTTCTCAACATGAATATAGTAAATCCCATATGACTATTGTTTTCATTAAATAGATGCATAAATTCAGAGTATTTATTTTTTAATGTTTCAAGTGTTTTGGGAGATAATTCTTTTAAATGTTCCCTATTTAAAATAAGTTCGCAAAAATCGTCGATTTCCTTATCAGAACATTTGATAAATTTATAGTCGATTTCATCAAAAATCTCATCTTGTTCTCTAACAAAAAATTACTTCACCTATTCCAAATAACAAATCAGCATTTTTAGCATACTTTCCTTCATTTGTCGTATCCTGATAAAAAGGTACTGCCATAGAATCGAAATTTCTTAACCAAACAAATCCATTAAAATGCTTTATTAATTCTTTTTCCCCTTCAGAATTTATTGTTCTAAAACCTTCTTTATGAGTTTCTATAAACTTAGTTGAATAATTAAGCAATTTTATTGCATCTTCAAATGTGATTTCAGGTAATTTATTAGTTTCAATCAATCTTTCAATGTGAGTATTATCACCAGTAATTTTCAATAACGTTTCACCATAATCTTTTAAAATATTTTTAGACAAATATTTTATATATTCTTCTACTAAACACATAACATCTTCAAGAACACCGGGTATTTCTGCCTCACTATGATAAAATTGACTAAGATGTCTTTCATCTTCTTGTTCACCTCTAAATGATGGCATAATATACCATACCCCATTTTTACAAAATCTATTTCCATACTCTAGTAAAAATTGCATCGAATCCGCCAAATAAGTTGGTACTCCATTCAAATTAATTTTTACAGGTAAGGAATCACTACCTAACCCCATTGGACTAGATATTGAACCAGTTGTTATTGGCAAAAACATATTCTTTATATTTTTTTCTTCATAAAACATGAATGTATATTTAAAAATCAAATTTTGTAAGTCTATTAAACATTTATACCACTCATTACTAATTGCATCAATATAATGTGTATCTAAATTTTTCCATGAACTATTAGGTCTAATTAAACTCTCCATATTTTCTCCTTCTATATTTTTTTACTTATAACTCCATGCTCTTTATTATACAAAAAAAACTATTTATGTCAAGAAAAAAACAAATAAAAAGCTTACTCATTTGTTACAGGATAACAGTGTATTACATAAATCACTTGAAAATACTGGGATTAAATTAAAAACGAATGTACAGTAAAAGAATATTAGAAAATCTTGTACTTAATTGTGGAAAGAGTTCGTGTTAGCGGAAGGGTACCACAATTAAGCATTAGATTTTATATGTTCTTTTACAAGCCGAGATTTTTAATTTTAGACTAGTATTTTCAAGTGATTATAAATTTTAGTCATTATCTTGTAACAGTCATTTTTCAAAAATTAAATTTATAGCTAATTAAAAAGTCTTATATATCAATATTTTGCAGTCAAGACCCTGATTGTTAACCCCAGCTATGTTTTGACAAAAAATATTGATTATAAGACTTTTAGAAGTTTAATATAAAAGATTTTTGAAAAATGTTGAAACTCCTTTATTAATTGCAACTCACATTTTCATTTGCATTCTTCACTATGTTACAAATCATATCAGCGGCATTTTCAACACCATAAGCATCACTATTTATACATATATCGTAATTACTCATATCATTCCATTCTCTACCAGTATAATGCTTATAATGATTACTTCTTAATTTATTTATTTTCTTTATTTCTTTTTCTGCTTCTTCTTGTTTTATGTGATATCTATTTACAGCTCTATTTATTTTATTTTCCATATCACTATAAATAAATATTTTAATAATATTTTTATTATCTTTTAATATAAAGTCTGCACATCTACCTATAATAACACAAGATTCCTTCTCTGCTAATTCTTTTATTAAATTAGATTCTTCTATAAATAGATTATCATCATTATTTAAACCATTATAATATACATTTAAACTATTACCAGCATCTCTTTTTTGTTCATTATTTTTAATATATTCTTCTGATAATCCAGTTTTTTCAGCTAACTCTCTAATAAATTCTTTATCGTATAATTTAATACCCAACTTATTAGCCACTAATTTTCCAATATATCTTCCTCCAGAGCCATATTCTCTAGCAATAGTAATTACAACATGTTTATCTAAAGTATTATTTACTACATTATTATATTCTATGTATTCATTAGGTTTTTGTACTTTATTTAATTTTTTAACTTCAAATGTTAATAGAATTGCTGTTATTAAAAATGCTAAACCATCTGCAAAAGGTCCTGCATATAATACACCCATAATTCCAAAAATATTTCCTAATATAATCATTGCAGGAATTAGGAATAATATTTGTCTTGATAAAGAAATAAATGCACTTTTTGCACTTTTCCCAATGGCTTGGAAAAATATTCCTGATGAAATTTGTATTCCAGCAAATATACATAACATTAAATACGTTCTAAATGCAATACAAGCAAATTCCATATATAACTCATTACCTGTTCCAAATAATAATATTAATTTATCTGGAATTAATTGGAATAATAAAAATGCTATTGCACTTATAACTGCACTTAAAGTTAGAACTATTTTCAACGCTTTTTTAACTCTATCATACTTTTGAGCACCGTAATTATAACCTAAAATTGGTTGTGCTCCTACTGCTATACCTATAACAATGCTATTTAAAATTTGATTTATTTTCATTACAATTCCAACTACTGTAATTGGTATTTCAGAACCGTATTGTGAAAGTGCTCCATATTTACTTAATAAATTATTTTCAACAGCCATTACTGCTACTATGCTTATTTGTGTTAAAAATGAGCTTATTCCTAAAGCAACTATTCTAAACACTGTTTTAAATTCTATTTTTAAGTCTTCTTTAACTAATTTTATAGACTTCATTTTTCTTAAATATAAAATATTAATTAAAAAAGTTACAAATTGGCTTATTACCGTAGCAATTGCTGCACCTGCAATTTCCATATTAAACACAAAAATAAATATTGGGTCTAATATAATGTTTAATACTGCTCCTAAACTCATTGAAAACATTGAAAATTTAGGACTACCATCTGCTCTAATTATTGAATTTAAAGTTACACCTATCATCATAAGTGGTAAGCCCATAACTATAATATATCCATAATCTAAAGCATATTCTCTTAAAGCATCTGTACAGCCAAATAAATTAATCAATTGTGGCAAAAATACGTATAGTAAAACTCCTACTATAACAGCAAATATACTTGATATTATAACTCCGTTCATAACTCCTTTAGCTGCTTCTTTATCTTTCTTTTGCCCTAATTTTAGGCTTAAAAAAGCTGATGTACCATCACCAAACATCAGTGCAAACGCTAAACATAACATCATTAATGGAAAGACTACATTTGTAGCACCATTAGCTAAATAATTAATTCCCCATCCTATAAAAATTTGGTCTACAATATTATATAATGAATTCACTAACATTGATATAATACATGGAATAGAGAAAATTTTAATAAGTTTTCCAATTTTTTCTGTTCCTAAAATATTTTCTTTCTTTTCCAAAAAACTCTCCTTCTTTCTATAAATATTTTTGAGCATCATTATATTTTATCACTTTTAATTTTTTTTGCAAGTGAAAATAGAAACTTTTTAGGATAAAATTGTATATGTGTCAATGATGTGAAACAAATTTTTATAAAAAAATTTAAATTCAAGTACTATATTGAATTTCCTATAAAATTTCTCTAGCATTTTGTTTTTAGTATATCATTTTGAATTTTAGATATCAAGAATATACAATGCTTTCAGCATTGCAGCTTTGCTGTTCTTGACATTAAAATTTAAAATGAGTTCTACAATTAACAAATGCTTTGAAATTTTATTTTTTATGCTACTATACTCGCTTTTAACTCTTCTCTTTTTTCTTTTGGTGTTAAGTATCCTAATACCGCCATTGGTATATTATTTGACCTTTTTAAATATGCCATTCCTTGTTTTATTAAATCTTCTAAACTATAAAATTTTAAATAACTATAAAATCTTTCATTATCATTTCTATGGCTTCTTTCTACTTCTCCATTATGTTCTGGTGTCCTTGGTCTTATTTTATAATGTATTATTTTTAACTTCTTTAATAATGTATCCATTGGATGTTCTTTCTTTACTTTTGATTGATTATAACTAAATTCTGTTCCATTATCTGTTTGTATTGTCTTTGGTTTATATCCAAAATATTTTATACATCTTTCTATTGATTGTCTTTCACTGTATTCTAGGTGTTTACCTTTTCTACTTTTTGTGGTATGATTTTTTCATTTTTTGTTTATCCTGCAACTTCTATCATATTATATCCAGGAACAAAATCATTTGTGCTACTATCTTTAATCATATCTATACATTCAATTTTTTTGCAAAAAATAGTAAAAGATAGGCTTTTTTCTATCGCTTATTCAGTATTCAAAAAAATGAAGAAACTCCTTAAAAATAGAGAGTTTTAAAATTCTCTATTTCTATAAATTTTCTTGTAACAACCCAGTAAGTATTTGACTAAAGCTTGCTATATATCTATTTGCAAGTCAAGACCTTGATTGTTAACATTAAAGATATATTTTGACTAAAAATAGCTATATAGCAAGCTTTTTAAGATTAAGACCTAAGTTGTTACAAAAGTTAGTTACTATATTATAATATTTCTTTTTCAGTGTAACAAGCATAAATATAACTAGGATTTTCATAATACATACTGCTATTATAATTATCAATATGGGGAATTATCCATGAAGATAATACTTCTATAGTAGTTTCAACATACTTATTTTTATCAGAATTAACCATCATAATAAGCCTTCTATACACTTTTGCAATTTCCCAAAAAGAAGGAACTCTATATTGACATCTAGTAATAATATCATAATCGCCTTCTTGTATGCTTGTTAACTCAATAAATTCGTCTGAAACTTTTTCTATATTTTCTGAATGATATACATCAGCTAAGTCGTATATTTTTTGAATGTTTTTCTTGCCTAATTTTTCTACTACAGTTTTTTTAGTATTTTTAGTCTTTCTAGCTATATATTCAATTAAACTGCACAAGAAAAATAAATCATTATCTTCTTTATTTTCCATTAGAAAACCTCACTTCCAATAAATTTAACACATTTCAAAGCTTCTTCTGTGCAAAAAGCTATTTGATGTGTTGGGTGTCTGAATTTCGCTAGTTCCCAAAAAGCATCTCTAGTTATTTGCCCTGTTAATAATTCACTGATATAGTTGTACACTTGGTCATCTGCCATAGCTCCTATTACTATATCATACGTATGTTTTTTATTATTCCTGCAATCAATAATAAAATCCAACCATTCTTCTGACATTAATGTAAATTCTTTTATTTTTAAATTTTGATTTTCGTTATATTCATATTTATTTATAACAGATTTGTCATATTTTGAAGCCCATTTTTTAGCTTGATTCTCAAGAATTGTACAGTAAAATCCAATACCAAAATCTTTTGTATATTTCCCTACCATTATTTTAGGCTCTTTAACTTCACAATAACTTCCATGATATATTACTTGTTTCGACATTTTTTTCACCTCTCATTCCCTATTCTCTTCTACAATTTCATTCAACACATCATACTTATCGAATGATATTAACTCTCTTGATATCTCTTTTCCTGCCTTAGATGTAATTTTATATGCTTCTACTACTTTTCCATCTGTTCCACCTTGTATTACTCTACTTGTTCCTTTTTCTAAAGACGTATTTGTTACATATTCTGTTTCATAAGGTATAGTTTCTACTACTTTGTTTTCTAAAATTACTTCAACATCTGTATCTTCCTTTATACCTAATATTTCAATTTCTGCAACACCAGCTACTATGTTTGTTTTTATTTTAATAGGATATGTTCTATTATTTTTAAATCGAAAATCTATAGAACCGTAAGCTACTGTAGCATCTAGCCCTGCTTTTGCATAAGAAGGTAAGAATTGGTGACATTTTCTTTCTACTATTTCTAAATTTGCCTCTAAAACTGCATTATATAGAATAGTAGAAATTTGGCATATTCCTCCACCTAATCCATCTACTACTTTTCCTCCAACATAAATAGCAGCTTCTTTATATCCAGCCTCTATGGTTCTTGCACCTAAAGTTTTGTTGTATGAAAAAGTTTCTCCTGGTGCTATTACTATTTCATTCAATTTTTCGCCTGCTATTGTTAAATTGTTTGCTCTATTGTAATTTGTAACGTCATACATTCCTTCTGCTCTAGATAAAACATCCGGAAATACATCTATTGATAAAGTTGCTAACGTTACTTCTGGAGTAGTTATTTTCAAAGGTATTACATACTCATTATCTTCATTTTCTGTATTTAAAATATTTTCTATTTCTTCATTTGAAAGTCCAAAATCTACACCTTCAACTTCAGGATATATTTTAAAAGGTTCTTCTGTATAGTATGCATTTTGAGGTTCTACATATATATCAGTATGTATATCTTCTAATTTGACGTCATCAGCTGTTTTAACCTCAAAAGGTAATTCAATAATAGTTTCCTTTTTTGAATAATCATTTAAATAATTTTCAATTTCACTAGTTAATTTTCCATTAGCTACAACTATTCCTGAAACAGGTTTAGATAATATTAAATTAGAATCTTCTACATAATAATCTAATTCTTTATATTTATCTGGTAGCTCGTTATAAATCCAGTTTAATTCATTCTCTAAATTTTCTTTATTATATTTTAATTCTAAATTATAATTTTTCTTAAATAAAAAAGTCTTTATAATCTCATAATTATCTTTTATAATGTTCCCACTTCGACCGATTTTACTTGCTTCTTCTAATATTTGATTTAAATTATTACTAATTTCTAACAAACCTAATTCTAAAACATATTCTTGACCATTATGAGTTATATTAACACCATTATATTTTTTTTCATCTAAAATTTCGTTAAAGGATTTTTTGATTTCATCTTTAGACATTTTAGAGACATCAACGTTATTTATGTAGACGCCATTAATAATATTAGTATTTGGAATATTAACAACAGCAAATATAACTGAGAAAAATCCAATTATAACAAGTAATAACACTACAGAAAAAACAATTTTAGCATGCTTCATATCTGTTATGAAAGAAAAATTCACTTTTTTAACTCCATTATTATTACGTTTTCTAGTTCTTTTTCTCATACTATTAATAATCCTTTCTTACCTTACATTCTATTTGGCATTTCTATTCCCAACAAAGCCATAGAATTTTTAAGCACTTCTCCCACAGATTTAGTTAAATATAATCTTGCGTTTTCTACAGCTTTTTCTTCGCCTATTATTCTATTTGCATTATAGAAATTACTAAAACTTTGTGCTAAATCTATTAAATATCTTGCTAATATAGAAGGTTCGTTTTTTTCTACAGCTTTTACTATAATAGACTTTAATTCGTATAATAATTTTATAACTTCTATACTTGATTTATCTGTTAAAACATTAAAATCAATTTCTTCAAATTTTGGTGAATATCCAGCTTTGTTTAAAATACTTTTTGTTCTTACATAAATATATTGAATATATGGTCCAGTTTCCCCATTAAAATTTAATAAAATATCCCAATCAAATATTTCATTTTTTATACGACTATTAGATAAATCATTGAAAATTACTGCTCCTACTCCAACTTTTCTAGCAATATCATCTCTATCATCTAATCCATCTTTATTTTTTTCATCTATTATTGTTTTTACTTTTTCAATAGCTTCGTTTAGAATTCCCTCTAATGTAACAAAGTTTCCTTTTCTTGAGCCTATTTTTTCACCATTTTTATCTACTACAAGTCCAAAAGGTACGTGTTCACATTTTATAATATAATCTTCATAACCTGCTAATTCTAATGTTTTAAAAACTTGTTTAAAATGAAGCTCTTGCTCACTTCCCACAACATAAACCATTTTAGCAAAATTATATTTTTTTATTCTATCCTCTAATGCAGCAATATCTCTAGTAGCATATATTGTTGTTCCTGCACTTGTTACAATAATGCAAGGTGGCATATCATATTCATCTAAAAATACTACTTTGGCTCCTTCAGAGTCTTTTAACAATCCTTTATCTTCTAATTCTTTTATAACTGGTTCCATTTTATCATTATAATATGCTTCACCATCGTAATTATCAAATTTTGCATTTAATAAGTCGTATGTTCTAGCATAATTTTCTAAACTTATTTTTCTAATATGTTCCCATTTTGAAATTGCTTCTGGTTCTCTATCTTCTAATTTTTTAAACATTTTTCTTGCTAAATCTGTTAATTCAGAATTTTCTTTTTCTGCTTTACTAAATCTTACATATATTTTTAAAATAATACTTATTTCCTCTTCTGAAGAAAAGTCATATTCATCTTTCCATAATTCTAATCCAGCCATTACTTTACCAAATTGTAAACCCCAATCCCCCAAGTAATTTAAGCCGATACTATTATATCCTACGAAATTATATAATTTATATAAAGCTCCACCTATTACTGTTGAACGTAAATGTCCTATATGAAAAGTTTTAGCAATATTAGGTGAAGAATACTCTATAACTGCATTTTGCCCTTTACCTATATTTGAAGAACCATATTTTTCTTTTTCTGTTTCTATGCTTGTTAAAACTTCCTTTAGTAATGTTAATTTGTTTATATAAAAGTTTAAATATCCGCCTACGATTTCAACCTTTTCGATAATATTACTATTTAAATCTTCTAAGATTACTTTTTCTAAATCAGCAGCAATAGCTTGAGGAGCTTTTCTTAAATCTTTTGCTAACCTAAAACATGGAAAAGCATAATCTCCCATATCGCTATTAGGTGGTGTCTCAATAAAGTCTTGTAATCCTTCTATTTTTAAATTATTATCTTGTTTTAATAAAGCATTGTTTATTATATTTGCTATTTCATATTTAAAGTCTATCATTTTTAAAACTCTATCCTTTCTTTTAATTAATCTCCTAAACAGATTCCTATACTTCTAGCTGTTTTTACTAATTCATGATCTAGTGGCACTTTTTTAATATTACTTTCTTTAGTATTTCCTGATACTGCGCCAATTTCTTTATTATTTCCAACTACTTCCTCTAAAGAAATATAATCTAATTTTCCATTTTTAATTACAACTAGATTATTAAATTTTCCTTCCATAGCTAATTGCATTGCTTTAGCACCATATTTTGTTGAAAGTACTCTATCAAACGCTGTTGGTGAGCCACCTCTTTGTACATAACCTAATGTTGTAAGTCTAGCCTCACAACCAGTTAATTCTTCTAATTGCTTACAAACTTTTTCACCTATACCACCAAGTTTTGTATTATCTACACCTTTTCCATTATCTCTAACATTTTTTACAACATAATTTTCATTTATTGGATGTGCACCTTCTGATACAACTACTACACTAAAGTTTTTGCCACGCTCTTTACGTCCTTTTATTTTTTTTACAACACAATTTGTATCATAAGGTATTTCAGGTATTAAGGCAATATCTGCTCCACCAGAGATTGCTGATTCTAACGCAATCCAACCTGCATATCTGCCCATAACTTCTAAAACCATTATTCTATGATGTGTTTCTCCAGTTGTATGAAGCCTATCTAAAGCTTCTGTTGCCACATGAATGGCAGTATTATGTCCAAAAGTAATTTCAGTTCCAAATACATCATTATCTATTGTTTTAGGAATTCCTATTACATTTAAACCTCTTACTGAAAAATCTCTTGCAGATTTTTGTGTACCATCTCCACCTAATGTAAATATGCAATCGAATCCGGCTTCTTTTACATTAGTTATACATTTTTCAGATAAATCTTCATATGTTACTGTTCCATCAGGTTTTACAACTTTATAATTAAAAACATTTGTATTTGTTGATGAACCTATTATTGAACCACCTTTATGAATAATACCAGATGCTTTATCTAATGTTGTTAAAGGAATATAATCATTATTTAACATCCCTTTATATCCATCTATATATCCATAACATTCTATTCCTGCATTTTCTGCCGTTTTTACAATTGCTCTTATTACCGCATTAAAACCGGCAACATCTCCTCCATTAGCTAATATAGCGACTTTTTTTATCATAATTTTTTCCTCCTAAATTTTAGTTAATTTTATTATATCCAATTATTCTTATTCTAATATATTCTACTATATAAAATTAAAAATAGCAAGATAAATACTATTTTTAGATTGTTATACCCTAGCTATGTTTTGACTAAAAATAACTATATATCAAGATTTTACAAAATAATTAGTGAACTATAACCATCTATAATGTCCTGTTATTCCCATAAACTTATCTAACAACCAAAGAATATCTTCTTCTCTATTTGGCTGTCCTGTATTATGTATTAAATATGGAATTCCATCTTTATTCCTTTTATCTGATATAATCCCAATGTGGTCATTACGGCCAAAAATAATTATATCACCGTGGTTGAAATTCTGCTATTTGACTTATATCATCTGTTAATTTTATAGCGTTTTTCTCAAAAAATACTTTTAAATTTGGAACTCTTCTAAAATCTATATTAGAGTCAGGTGTTCCATTTACTCTTGGATACTCATCTAAATTATTCTTTATATCTTCATCTACTAAAGTCTTCAAATCATATCCTGCATTTTTAAAAGCTCTCCAAATCACATCTGCGCATACCCCTTCATTATCTGGCGGATATCCATCAGCATAGTATTCGCTTATATACTTTGGCTTATTTTCAGCATCTTGTCTTGCACCTAATAATATATCTGTATAATCATCTATTCCATTATTATTTTCATCATCAGAACTTTTTATTACTTCAATACCAAAATCTTTAGCATAATATACTGGTTTATACTTATTAATTATTACAAAACATATTGATATAACTGTTGCTATAATTATAAGTATTATTAAAAATATAAGTATTGCTTTTACAATTTTTACTAAACCTTTATTCAATATTTCCTCCATAAATTTTTAGATTATCAAGCAATTCTTCAAATTGTTCTATATATTCACTTTTCATTTTATTATTTTACTTCCAAATATCTTTTTATTTTCATAGTAGTAGTCTTTTTAAATTCATTTTCTCTAATATTTATTTCTTTTACATGTTTATATGAAACAAGTTCTTGATTTATCTTTTTAACTTCTTCCCAAACAATTTGCTTTATTTCTTCTTCGGCTTTAGGGTTATCCTTAAATTTTTCTTCTATATAATCATTATCTAATACTAATTCTGCTGCTAATTTTACATCATCTTTATCTTTTTTACCATATACCATACATTCTTTTATATAATCATTTCTTAATAATAATGTTTCTATTTCTTCTGGATATATATTTTTTCCGTTTTTAGTAATTATTACATTTTTCTTTCTTCCAGTAATATGTATAAATCCATCTTCATCTATGAATCCTAAATCTCCAGTGTAAAACCAACCATCTTTTAATGCTTTTTTATTTTCTTCATCATTTTTGTAATACCCTAACATTACATGTTCTCCTTTTACAATTATTTCTCCTACACCTTCTTCGTTTGGATTATCTATTTTAACTTCTTCATTTGGCAATGGTAAACCTGCAGCATCATCTTTATAATCTACATCTCTATTTAAAGCAACTATTGGTGCACATTCTGATAATCCATATCCTTGTACTGTATGTATTCCTAAATCTCTAAAGCCCTTTGATACTTCTGGAGTCATTGCAGCAGCCCCTACTATTAAAACTTTTATATGACCTCCTAATTGCTCATGTATTTCTTTAAATACTTTTTTCTTCAAATGAATTCCTATTTTATCTAGAGCATTTGTTACTTTTATCATTCTTTTAACTAAATCTGTTTTACCTTTTTTAGCTATACCTTCCCATATTTTTCTATATAAAGTTTCAAATATAAGAGGAACACCTAAAAATACGGTTACTTTTGCTTGTTGCATATTTTTTTGTATATGTCTTAAACCTTCACAATAAGCAACAGAAGCTCCTCTATATAATGGTGTTAAAAATCCACAAGTACATTCATAAGTATGATGAATAGGTAAAACTGACAAAAACACATCTTCAGGTATAATTTTTAACATTTTACATTGCTCGTGAATATTAAAACATATATTTTTATGAGATAACATTACTATTTTAGGTTCTGACGTTGTTCCTGATGTAAATAACATCTCTGCCATTTCTTCCTCATTTATTTTTGCATCTATAAATTCTCTATTTCCATCTTCTATTAATTTTTTACCATACTTTATTACTTTAGATAAAGACATAAAATTTCCATTATCATTAATATCATCAAAGCATATATATTTTTCAACATTTTCGAATTCTGTAAATAACTTATTTATACTATCTTCTAATTTTGAAGAATAAATAATTGCACTTACTTCTGAACGTTTTATACAATTAGCCAATTCTTTTTCAGGTAATTGTCTATCTAATGGAACTATTATACCTACACCTGTAATAACAGCTAAATATGATATTGCCCATTCATAGCGATTTTCTCCTACGACAGCTATTCTTTTTCCTTTTAATCCTAAATTAATTAATGCCGTTCCTAATGCGTCTACATCTTCTTTTACTTTTGAAAATTTTATTTCTTGATAATCTTCACTTCCTGATCTCTTTACTAAATATGCAGTTTTATCTGCATAAATTCTGCAACTATCATTTACTAATTGTTTAATATTGCTTAAATCTCTAACTTCGTAATA
This sequence comes from uncultured Clostridia bacterium, assembly GCA_934182605.1. Lineage (GTDB taxonomy): Bacteria > Bacillota > Clostridia > TANB77 > CAG-508 > CALXUC01. The sequence continues at coordinate 19,918 of CAKPRQ010000001.1, forward strand.
TGGAATATTTTTCATATTTAATAAACTTCCTTTCTTGATTTAATTATAATTAAATTATTTCATTACTACCATAATTAGAAAACCAAAATTTACCTAATTCACGTATTATACTATACATTATTTCTTTTGTCTCTTCATCCAAATTCCTTAATTCTCCCATTATAATTGGCAAATTTTTTCTCCAATTTTCAGCTAGACTTGTAAAAGTTGTTTCATTTGTTGCATACAATGCTTTAAACATTTGATTTACAAATTTTTCTCTTTTGGCGTCATTCATACTATTTATCCATTTATTAATAGTGGTGTTTGTATATCTTGCTCCACCACTTAAATTTTCAGTATAGTCAAAATCACCATTTTTAACTTGCCAAGAAAATGGTTCATGTTGCATTATAAAAAAAGCATCACTGTTTACAATTTTATAATTTTCTTGAGTTTGTAGTAACATTCCTATAATTGAAGATTGTGGTAATGTTTTCTTTATTTTAGGCTTTATTTTCTTAAATTCTTCACTTTCTATAACTTCTTTCCTAAAACCAGGGCCATCATGACTAAATACATATTCTATTTTATCTTGTAAACTTTTATTTGCTTTTATTAGCGTATAAACTGCTAAATTTCCTCCTTTAGAATGTCCGCCTAAATATATTTTAGGAGTCAACTTATTATATAGAGCTTCTACATATTGTAAAGCTTCTTCTTGAGAAGGTACTGGACACTTAAAAGCCATATTAAAATCTTCTTTCCAACCATTAAAAGAATCATCAGTCCCTCTAAAAGCTATATATGAATATTCTTCATTTAATATAAAGGTAATTGCTGCAAATTGTTTTTCGATATCTTTATCATTTATATTTACAAAATGTCTTATTTTAACATTTCTAAATCTTGGGCTTGCTGATAATTCATATACAAACTTTTCAAAAGAATCTGGCAATGTAGTACCCTTAAACATTTTCTTAAAATTTTCACGTTTTAAAATATCTCTAATTTCAATTTCATTTTTATTTTTAACTCCGCTCAGGAACTAACTTGTCTAACTTCACATATGATAAATTTGAAAGAATTAGCGAGTCTACTTGATTTAGTGGCTTTTCTTCAAAAGTCTTAAATTCTTCTCTTATATAATCAATTATATTTCTCACATTTTGCTCCTTATCAAAACATAGTTTTTAACTTTCTATATTTTACTATATTAGATAAAATTTTTCAAGTGGAAATGGAAAAAAGAGAACAAATTGGTTAGAATAGTATGCAAATGTTGATTTTGAAATTTGCAATTTTATGTAAAATATTGTATAATATATATAGTATTTTTTATAAGTTTCCTTGTAACAAACAAAAAATCAACCCAAAGGAGAAAGGAAATGCTGAAGCGACTTATTGCTTGTTTGGTTTTGGTGGTGACGTTTACAGGTTTGACGGGATGCGATCCGGAAGAATTCGGAACATTCAGAATGAGAGTGAACATGGATAATGCTATGTTTTTGTATCCAAAAAACGCTCGTTCTGAATTCCATAAAACCGCTGTAATATCAAATAAAGATGTATCCGTCATTTTCTTTTTCACGATAGAGGAAGAAGTGTATGAAACACTTCTGGAATCCGGCATAACAAAAGAATTCGACGAAATGTTCACGCTTCAACTCGGGAAAGCTAAGATGAAGCTGTTGGTGCGTAACTAAGTCTCTTCTACTCTAAGAGGGAGCCATTATTTGGCTCCCCCTATTTTTTCACACTTTTACTCATTTCCTCTTTTATATATTGTACCTCTTCTTCCATATTTAATCTTTGGAAAAGTGGAATTCCTTTTTCTATTACTTTTACATTATCTAAGTTTTTATCATATTCTCTTAAAGTATTATATCCTCTATTTTCTTCGTTAATAACACCTAATTGATTAAACATATTTAAAGATGTTTCTTTCATAAATGGATATATTAATATTGCTATTTTCCTTAAATTTTCAACTAAATGATACATTACTGAATCTAATTCTTCTTTTTTTTCTTCTTTTGCAAGTACCCATGGTGCTGTTTCATCTATATATTTATTTGTTCTAGTAATGATTTGCCATAATTCGGTTAATGCATTATTTATTACATATTTATCCATATTTTTTTCGTATTTATCTATTTGTTCTAATGTAAATTCTTCCAAATTTTTATCGAATTCGGTTACATAACCTTTATACTCAGGTAAGATTCCACCATTATATTTATTTATCATTGCTACAGTTCTATTTAAAAGATTTCCTAAATCATTACATAAATCATAATTAAATCTCTCAATAAATCCTTCAGGCGAAAATACTGTATCTTGACCATAAGGAAATTCCCTTAATAAGAAATATTTGAAAGCATCGTTGCCGTATCTATCCATTAATGTTTCTGGATAAATTACATTGCCTTTTGATTTAGACATTTTTCCATCTTTCATCATTATAAATCCATGTGAATATATTTGTTTTGGTAATGGTAAATCTAAAGCCATTAAGAATATTGGCCAATATATACCATGGAATCTTATAATATCTTTACCTACTATGTGTAAATCAGCAGGCCAAAACTTTTTAAAATTACTATCATCTTTACCCATATAACCTAATGCAGTTATATAATTTGTAAGTGCATCTAACCATACATATACAACGTGTTTTGGGTCTTTTAATACTTTAATTCCCCAATCGAAAGTAGTTCTAGTTACACATAAATCTTCTAATCCAGGTTTTATAAAGTTATTTAGCAATTCATTTTTTCTTGATTCTGGTTGTATAAAATTTGGATTCTCTTCATAATATTTTAAAAGTTTATCAGTATACTTCTTCATATTAAAGAAATATGCTTCCTCTTTCATTAACTTTACTTCTCTACCGCAATCAGGACATTTTCCATCTACTAATTGTGTATCTGTAAAATAAGTTTCGCATGGTACACAATAATTTCCTTCATATTCACCTTTATAAATATCGCCTTTCTCCATAAAGTAATCAAATATTTTTTCAACTACTTTAGTATGTCTTTCTTCAGTAGTTCTGATAAAGTCATCATTTTCTATTCCTAATTTTTTCCATAAATTTTTTGCTTGTTCTGCCATCTCATCTACATATTCTTGAGGTGTTTTTCCTAATTTTGACGCCACCTCTCCTATTTTTTGACCATGTTCATCTAAACCTGTTAAAAACCTAGTCTCATATCCCCTTTGTTTTTTATACCTTGCAATAGTATCTGCAAGTATAGTTGTATATGCAGTTCCTATATGAAATCTACCACTTGGGTAATATATTGGTGTTGTTATATAAAATTTATCCATATTTTTCAATCCTTTCTTTATTTTATGTCTCTAAAAATAGCTATATATCACGATTTTGCAAAAGTTATATGTTTCCTTCCTGAACTATAACTTAAACAAATTCTTCCCAAACAATATTGGCAAAATCTAAACCTTTACTTGTTAATTTAATATATCCATTATCAAAAATAATTAAACCTAAATTAAGCAATTTTTCATATTCTTTATTAAATTCTTGAAAGAACTCTACATTAAATCTATTATAAAATTCCTGTACATTAATCCCCTGTAACATCCTTAATCCTAAAATTAAATACTCCTGTCTTATACTCTTTTCATCTAAAGTTTCTTCTACTGTTTTTTTATTATTATTTATATATTCTTCTATAGATAATGAATTACTATATCTTTTACCTTCTAAAAATGAACTTGCACCTGCTCCTACTCCTATATATTCTTTCATCTTCCAACAATCTGTATTATGTATTGATTCAAAATTTTTTAAAGCAAAATTTGATATTTCATAATGTATATAATTATTTTTTTCTAAAAATTTTTTAGTACACCAATACATTTCTCTTTCTAAATCTTCATTAGGCAATAGTAATCCTTTCTTTAAAACTTTGTTATATAATAAAGTTTCTTCTTCTAGAATTAAAGAATATACAGATATATGTTCAGGTTTTAAATTTGCTACATTTCTTAAACTTTTTTGCAAATCTTCCGAAGTTTGATTAGGTAAACCTAACATTAAATCTACATTTATATTTTTAAAACCAATTTCTCGTGCTAATTTATAAATTACCAAAAAATCCTCATAAGTATGAATCCTGCCGATACTTTTTAAGAGAGTATTATTTGTTGTTTGTAATCCCAAACTTAATCTATTTATGCCTAAATCATAATATTTTTTTAATTTTTTATAATTTGCAGTACCGTGGATTAACTTCTATTGTTATTTCTTCTGCTTTTGAAATATCTATTTCATTTAAAATTTTTTCTATATACTGCTCATCTAAAATAGAAGGAGTACCTCCACCTATATAAATAGTCTTAATATTATAATCATTTACATTTTCTTCTTTTAATTCTTTCTTAATACTCTCTACATACTTTTCAATAAAACCTTCTATATTATCATAAGAATTGAAATCACAATAATAACATTTAGATTTACAAAATGGAATATGAATATATAAACCTATTTCTTTCAAAAATTCCTCCCAGTTAATTTTTTAATTAATAAATATTTATAAATCTTTGTTTAATACTCTCTTTTCATTAGCTATGTTAACAATTTTTTTCAATCTATAATTAGTACCTGATTTTCCAATAGGTTCTTTTAAAAGCTTTCCTACTTCTTCTAAACTTAATGAAGGGTTTTCTTTTCTTACTAAAGCAATTTCTTGTAAATTTTCATCTAACTTTTTCAATTCCCCTATCTTAATCAAATAATCTATAGCGTCTATTTGTTCTACAGAAGATTTTATAATTTTATCTAAGTTTGCATTTTCACAATTAATAACTCTATTTATATTATTTCTAGTTTCTTTTAAAACTCGTACTTCTTCAAACTTTAAAACTGCTTTATTAGCACCTATAAATGCTAAAAAATTTGAAATTTCCTCACCATCTTTAGAATATAATATATAATTATTATTTCTTGCAACTACCTTAAAATTAAACTGATACTTTTTTAAAACTTCTTGCAATTCTGTAGCTTTTTCCTCTTCTTTAAATAAAATTTCAATGTGGCTTTTTTTATTAGGATCATTTATAAAACCAGCTGACAAAAAATGTTCTCTAGCATTTAATCTATCAATTTGTTCTTCTTGTTTCATGCTACTATTAACATCCCACATTTTCATACCCTTAATTTCTTCTTTAACTTCTAAATTAAATGACATGCCTCAACCTACTTTTTTAATTTTTATAGATATTAATAAATTTCCTTAAATATAAATTTTTGCAAAGTAAAATTATTATTTTATCACAGTTCAGTAACTATTTTATAGAATCGTGATATATAGCTATTTTTAGTCAAAACATAGCTAGGGTGACACAATCGGGGTCTTGACTCGCAAATAGCTATATATCACGATTTTGCAAAAGTTATATGTTTCCTACCTGAACTGTAACATTATTTTATTTAATGTTTTACTCTGCAAAAAATTATATTTAAGAAATTAGTATTTTAAAATTATATTACTTAATATTAGTTTCTTTTACTATAAATATTGGTCTTTTCTTTACTTCCAAATATGTTTTTGCCATATATTGTCCAATAATACCTGTACAGAATAATTGCACGCCACCTACAAATAAAATGGCACAAACAGTTGAAGGCCAACCGCTAACAGGTTCTCCAAATGCTATAGTTTTAAATATTATAACTAATATCATTATGAATGCTAATAAGCAAAACAACATTCCCAAAATTGTTGATATTACTAATGGAAATGTTGAAAATGCAGTTATCCCATCTAATGAATATATAAATAACTTCCAAAATGACCATTTAGTTTTTCCTGCTGCTCTTTCTATATTTTCATACTCTAACCATTTTGTTTTAAAACCAACCCACGTAAATATACCTTTAGAAAATCTATTATATTCTTGCATAGAGATTATTGAATCTGTCATTTGTCTAGTCATTAATCTAAAATCTCTAGCACCATCTACTATATCCATTTTAGAAATTTTTTTCATTACTTTATAAAATATCTTTGCAAAAAAAGAACGTATTTTAGGTTCACCTTTTCTTGTAACTCTTCTAGTTCCTACACAGTCATAATCTGAGTTTTCTAATATACTATACATTTCTAATAAAAGTTTAGGCGGATCTTGTAAATCAGCATCCATAATTGCCACATAATCGCCTGTTGTTGCTTCTAAACCTGCATACATAGCCGCCTCTTTTCCAAAATTTCTTGAAAAAGAAATATATTTTACTCTTTCATCTTTATTAGCTAATTCTTTAAATTCTTTTAAAGTATTATCTTTTGAGCCATCATTTACCAATATAAGTTCTAATTCAACATTCTCTAACTTTTTCATAACTTTATTTAATTCTTCATAAAACATTGGTAAAACTTCTTGCTCATTATAACAAGGTACTACTATAGATATTCTTTTTTTATTCTCCATAACTTATTCCTTTTACATCTACATATTTGTTTCAAATCTATAAGCATAAATTGTCAACGTACTTAATAATAGCACTAATGCTATAGGCATTGTCCAAATTGAAATTGGAATTTGTAAAATTACTAATATTGATAAATATAATGCTTCTACTACTATTGACATTATTATAGGTAATAATGCTACTTTTAAAATTCCTTGTTTTCTAAATCTTACTCCCATATAAATAGCAACCAAGATTACAGTTATTATAACTGGTAATATATATTGTTTTGCTATTTCATAAAGAGATGTGTTAGAAGTTTTTATTATACTTATACTGTCGATAGTATTATTTTGACCATATCTACTATTAAATTTATCTATTAAAGATTGTATTTCCTCATCTGTTGGGTCTACTACTGAAATATTAACAGAATCATTAAAATAATCTATTTTTTGAATCTTCATTTCTTTATCATTGAAAGCTTCTTTTGCAATACTTTCTACTTCATTCATATCAATAACTTGTCCTAACATAAATTTAAGTTCTGTAACACCTTTATATTCTATACTATAATTAAGTCCTTTAGTAAACATTAATATTATTCCTATTACTAAAAGTATTGCTACTAATATTACAAGTATTTTATTTATATTTCTCATTTTTCCCTCCATCTTATTTATCTTCAAATAAATATTCAAAATTTAACAATAATGTTTTAGCACATATATAAGAATAGATTATAAATAGAAGTATTCCCCAGAATAGTGCTATACCTAAACTACTTACACTTAATGAAGTAAATAATGAAAATACTACTGCTATTATAAATATTGGTATTAATACAAATATTGCTTTCATTATACTTTTATTTATTATAGTTTTAGGAGTCTCCTCATTTATATTATATTTTTTTAATCTGCTCAACAATTTATTTATATAGAATATTGAGAATAATTCTATAAATGCAAATCCTGCAATACTTCCTGCTGTAATTGTTATATCAGCATATCTCATTGCTAACAAATATAACGCTGTAAATCCTACAAATAATATACTTGCAAATATTGCTCTTTCTTTATATCTTATTACAAAATAAATTAATATTAATGTCAATACCCCTATTACAACAGCTATTGCTTGAGAAATAACATTTTTGTCATAATTTGATAAAATATTAGCATTTTGAGTTGTTTCATATACCAAAGGATAAGCACCATAGCTCAACTTTGTAGCTTCAATACTAGCTGCTAGTAATGTATTTTGCAATTTTTCTGAATCTGTTGTGGTTTGTCCCATTGTTAATTGAAGTTGCCCATTTTCTATTGGTTCTCCAAAATAAGTATTTATTATTAATTCTCCATCTACATATAATTTTACATTTTTTGTAACTTCATTTTCTTCTTGAGTTACAGTACCATCTTCAGCCGTTACATCTTTAACTTCTGTTGTTTGTATATATTTTGAACTAATATCTTTTAATTTTTGAGTTCCCTCTTTATTAAAATTAATAGATAAATACACGCTTGTACCTGTAGTATCTGGATAATATCCTACTTTAGCATTTTTTATATCATTATTACTTAATAAAACTTCATCAGTTTCAGCGTCTTTTAATAGAAATTCACCTTGTCCATAAAGAGCATTAATAATATTATCTACATTAAATGTTTCTCCAGTTTTTAAAACTATGTCTCCGCTTTCTTCATCTACAGTTAAACGATATTCTTCTAAGCCTATTTCATTAATTCTTTTTTCCATAATATCTTTAACTAAATTATAGTTTTCTACTGTTTTTGCTTCATCTGAGTTTAAAGCAATTTCTTTAGTTGTATATGTCCCTTCTTCTGCATCTTCGTCAACATCTTCTTCTGCTACAAGATTTCCATCTGCATCATAATATTCTGTTCTAGTTTCATCAGAAAGAGAGAATAAATATTCTTTTTCAACTCCAAATTCTGAAGCAGTAGTAAAATCTTTTACTATATTTACTAACCTTCCATTATCCTTCACATAAATTCCTACAAATGAAATCATTATTAATATAAGTATTAATATGATTATACACATAACTTTTAGTATCTTATTAGTTTTCACCTTTTTAATCCCCCTATTATTTATTATAATAAACGTGTTCCATTTATTATTAACTCAAACCAAATTTTTAAAAATGCTGCAGCTGATTTGCTCATCATTGTTCTTTCCATAAATATTTCAAAATAATCTAATACTGGGCATATTTTAGTATCTATAGTTAAAAGTAACGATATTTTTCGTTCTTTACTATTTGTAAGAAGTTCTGCTGATGTTACAGCATAATTTACCCTATCATGTTTATCAAAATTTGCCATATTTGTTTTAGCTACTCTATCTCTATGCACATCTGATTTATCTGCTAAAATTAATGCAGCAGATATATCACTAACTGCAGTTCCAGTATTTTCATCGTGATTTCCTACTGCCATTAATATCTCAGTTCTTGATTTATTATCCATGCCCATCTCTTTTAAAATATTATAAGCAAGTAATGCACTATTATGTGCATGATCTACTCTATTTACACTATTTCCAATATCGTGCAAATATCCTGCAATTTTTGCCAGTTCGATTCTTTCTTCTGGATATCCTAGAGTTTCTAAAATCTTCCCTGCTCTATGTGATACAATATTTATATGCCTTTGCCCATGTTCTGTATACCCTAAAACATCTAGTTGCTTTACAGCACAATTAATGAGTTCTTGTACTTCATCATTATTTTTTACATCTTCTAACGTTATCAAAATATTACCTCCAAATTACCTATACATTTTATCTTATATTCTATAAAATTTCAACTGTTTTTTGAAAATTTTTTAATTTTTTCGTTACAATTCAGTAAGGGAACATATAGTTTTAGCAAAATAGTTGAAATTTATAATCACTTGAAAATACTTGGATTAAATAAAAAATCTGAGTATTATAAACTCAGATTTCTTATTTTCCACTACCTTCATAAGATTCTTCTAATGGAATTTCTAATTCATTATTTACATCTGTTACATTTTCAACATTTCCCGTTAAATTATTTTCATTATTAACTTGATTTTCTGAGTTTACATTGTTTTCTTGTAAACTATTTTTGTTTAAATTAGTTTGATTTTGCTCTACAATATGTAAATCATTTTTCTTGTTATTGTTTTGAACTAGAAAAAATATTATTCCTCCTATTATAATAATTAATAATATGGCTAATACTACTTTTTTCATAACTTTTTCTCCTACATTTTCAAATTATTTTATACAATTTAAAATCCAAATAGTCACAACTTACTAATTTAAATTTTATTTTAGAACTTTCTATACATTCTATTTCTTTATCAGTTTTACCATGTATATGACCATAAATACAATACTCAACGCTATAGTTGTTCATTAAGTCTATAAAATTTACATCTGTACTTTCTATAAATGGTGGATAATGCATATTCACAATTATTTTTTTATCATTTCCGTATTTATTCACTCCATCTTTTAAAGATAATTCTAATCTTAACCACTCTCGCTTTAAAATCTTTAAATCATCTTCTGTATTAGAATCTTCCCAACCTCTTGTACCAGCTATTATATAATCTTCAAATAAATAGCTATTATTATGCAGAAAATTTATTGATTTTATATCATTTTCTTCCAAAAACTTACTCATTTTACCTAAAGAATTCCACCAATAATCGTGATTGCCTTTTAGTAAAATTTTTTTGCCAGGTAATTCCTCTAAATATCTAAATTCCTCTAAATTTCCTTTTAAATCCATAGCCCAAGAAAAATCACCGGGTAATAATACTAAATCCTTCTCATTGACTTTACTTTCCCAGTCTAATTTTATTTTCTTATAATGTTCTTTCCAATTATCTCCGAATATCTCCATTGGCTTATTTTTATTAAACGCTAAGTGTAAATCTGAAATTGCATAAATACTCATTATTTTTCCTCTCTTTATTTTTAACTTATTTTCAAATTAGGTATAGCATTTAATGTTAAGTCTGAAGTTTCTCCATTCATGTACCTATAGTATGCTGCAGATGCTATCATAGCTGCATTATCTGTACATAATATCATTTCTGGATAATAAACATTAATTCCTTTTTGTTTTAGCTTTTCAAATTCATTTCTTATATACGAATTTGCAGATACGCCACCCGCCAATGCTACAGTATTTATTTTCAAGTCTTCTAATGCACTTAAAGTGTTTTCTATTAGAATTTCTGTTGTACACTTTTCAAAACTTATACATAAATCTGCCTTGTTAATATCTGGAGTTTTGTGATGTAAATTTATAACTGCTGTTTTTATACCACTAAAACTAAAGTCTAAATTATCCATATGTGGTTTTGGCAATACGATATTTGGAGTTCCTTCTTTTGCTAATTTATCTATTTTAGGACCTCCTGGATAACCAAGTCCTATTACTCTTGCTACTTTGTCATATGCCTCGCCTATAGCATCATCTCTAGTTTTGCCTAGTATTTCAAATTCATTATAATCTTTTATATGTACTAAGTGTGTATGCCCACCTGATATTATTAAACATAAAAAAGGTGGTTTTAATTCAGAGTGCGAAATATAATTTGCTGCTATATGTCCCTCTATATGGTTTACTCCCAAAAGTGGCTTATTTAAAGCTAAACTTAAGCCTTTAGCATACGATACTCCCACTAATAACGCGCCTACTAATCCAGGACCTTTAGTACAACTTATTAAGTCTATATCATCAAAAGTAACATTTGCTTGTTTTAAAGCTTCTTTTACAACAAAATTAATATTTTTAACATGATTCCTAGAAGCTATTTCTGGAACTACTCCACCAAATTCTTCATGTATTTTTATTTGAGAATTTATTACATTAGATAATACTTCTCTACCATTTTTTACAACAGCCACAGATGTCTCATCACAACTTGTCTCTATACCTAATACTAATATGTCTTTTTCATTCATTATTACATCCATTCTCCTCTTGTAATATATATTTACGCAACTTTTTGTTTATAATTTACAACTGTTCTAAATCAACATACCTACTAAATCCATTAGACGTGCATATAAGAAGTTATTTATAGGAGCGACTATATCTCCTGCTATTCCTGTGATAAATAATATTAAAAATACTATATAAAAAATATATTGTTTAGATTCAAACCATACCTTTCCATTGTACGGTAAAAAATGCATTAATATTTTTGAACCATCTAATGGTGGTATTGGTATCAAGTTAAATACTCCTAAACCTATATTCAAAATTATAGTATATTGTATTATTAATCCTACTGTAGAAAAAGCAGATTGAAGACCTGCAAATCTTATTATTATTGCATATATAATAGCAAATATTATCGCTACTATAAAATTAGCTAATGGACCTGCAACAGATACTATTGCCTCACTTGCTGATATTGAATATTTTCCTCTAAAATTATTTGGATTTATTTGAACTGGTCTACCCCATCCAAAATGTGCTACTATAAGCATTGCTAAACCTATTGGATCTATATGACTCAATGGATTTAAATTAAGTCTTCCTTGATACATAGGAGTATTATCTCCTAATTTATACGCTGTCCATGCATGAGCAAATTCATGGAATGTAATTGCTATAACAACTCCTGGTAAACTTAATAACAATCCCATTATTCCTTCTGTTCCCATACTCACTAATGCAAATATCAAAACTGCTCCTACTATAATATATAGAGTTCTTCTATCAAAATTAAACATAAAATTTTCCTTTCAAAATTTAACTTAATGGTTTCATTGTTGGGAATAGTAATACATCTCTAATTGATGAAGAGTCTGTTAATAACATTATAAGTCTATCGATTCCTATTCCTAAACCTCCTGTTGGTGGCATACCATATTCAAGTGCATTTATAAAATCTGAATCTAGCATATTTGCTTCCTCATCACCATTTTCACGTGCTCTCATCTGAGCTTCAAATCTTTCTAATTGATCTATTGGGTCATTTAATTCTGAATATGCATTTCCATACTCTCTACCACATATAAATAATTCGAAACGCTCTGTTAAACGTGGGTCAGATACTTTTCTTTTTGTTAATGGTGATACTTCTACAGGATAATCACATACAAATGTTGGTTGTATTAATGTTTCTTCTACTTTTTCTTCAAATACTAAATTAATCAATTCGCCACGTGTTGTCTTTTTAGGATCGTATTCTATTCCTAATTCTTTTACTTTTGCTAGGGCTTCTTCATCAGAATTTATTTCATTAAAATCTACCCCTGTAACATTTTTTATAGCATCGATCATTGTAATTCTTTTCCAAGATGGTGTTAAATCAACTTCTTGCCCTTGGTAAGTTATAACTGTAGTTCCTAAAACTTCTTTTGCTACCGTAGATATTAATTCTTCAGTTATATTCATCATATCATTATAATCTTCATATGCTGAGTATAATTCGATATTTGTGAATTCTGGATTATGTTTTATAGAAATACCTTCATTTCTAAACATTCTTCCCATTTCATAAACTTTATCGAATCCACCTATTATTAATCTTTTTAAATAAAGTTCATTTGCAATTCTTAAATACATATCCATATCTAAAGTATTATGATGTGTTTCGAATGGTCTTGCTGCAGCACCACCTGGAATTGTATTTAATATTGGTGTTTCTACTTCTAAATAGCCTTTATTATCTAAAAAAGCTCTTATAGCTTTTATAATTTTACTTCTTTTTAAGAATGTATCTTTAACTTCTGGGTTCATTATTAAATCGACATATCTTTGTCTGTATCTTAAGTCTACATCTTTTAAACCATGGAATTTTTCTGGTAATGGTCTTAAAGATTTGGATAAAAGAGTTACTTTTTTAGCATGAATTGAAATTTCTTCAGTTTTAGTTTTAAATACAAACCCCTCTATTCCAATCATATCTCCAATATCATAAGATTTAAATTCTTTATACTCTTCTTCTCCTAAGTCATTTAAACTTACATAACTTTGGATTTTTCCTGTAGCATCTTGAATATTACAAAAGGAAGCCTTTCCCATAATTCTTTTACTCATTAAACGCCCTGCTACCACTACATCTTTTTGTTCTAGCTCTTCATAATTATCTCTAACTTCTTGCGTCAAGTGAGTTCTATTAAATTTTGTTATGTTAAAAGGATTCTTCCCTCTTTCTTGCAATTCCTCTAATTTTTCCTTTCTAATTTTAATTAAATGATTTTCATCAACTTCTTGATTTGTTATTGCTTCATTTTCACTCATTATTAAAACAGTCCTTTCTTTTAATAGTTAATATAAGTATTATTTTTATAAATATATTAAATTATAATAATAATTTATAATTACTCTGGTAGTATTACAGAATTACTATTCATATATTTTTGCATTATATATGAATTATAATCAAATGGTGTATGTCTTTCTGGCTCATCATATTGAACACCAAAAGTTTCAACAGTCATAGATTTTATTACTGGTTTTTCTACAGGAGTTTCACCTTGGTTACCATTTTCATCTGTCGTACGCTCTGTATTAGATATTGCTTTTACAACATCTAAGCCTTCTATAACTTTACCAAATGCTGCATATAATCCATCATATCCGCTTGAATTTGCTAAACAGATGAAGAATTGTGTTCCTGCTGAATTATAACCTTTCTCTATTATACTAGAATCTAAATTTGAAAAATCCATTCTAGCCATAGATACAGTACCTTCTACGTGTTTTAAGGTATTTTTAGTATATCCATTAGCTGCAAATTCACCATTTATAGCAAATTCATCATTTCCAGATCCAGTACCTTCTTTATCTCCACCTTGTATTAAAACATTTGGTATTACTCTATGATATGTTAATCCATTATAATAACCATCATTTATTAATTTAATAAAGTTTGCAACAGTATTTGGAGCCATATCTGGGTACAATTCAATTTTTACAGTACCATAATTTTCAACCTCCATTGTTACTATTGGATTTCTAAAATTTTCTACACTTTTCTTATAGTATCCTAATACTAAAACTTCTAATATTATTACTAATATTATTACTAAAATTGCCAATAAAATGTTCTTTACTTTCATTTTTACCTCCACTTTTTCATAAAATATTAATTAATTCATCTATAGAATAATACATATTTCCGTCTATTTTAATTCCGTCACAACTATAGACTTCAGAATTTCCATAAGATATTATAACATTTTGCTCCATATTTTTCAAGCCTATTTTTTCTAAATCTGATATAGATAAATACGTATATTTAGAATAGTCTGTTATTCCGTTTTGGTTTAAAATATTTGTAACTTTTTCTTTTAATGTAGTATCTAAATTATTATACGGTATTCCTATATTATCATAAGCTGTTGTCCCTAATTCAATTTCTTTATTTATAATTAACATCTTTTGTTCTACTAATTCTAATTGTGAAATAAAATTATATTTTTCACTTTCATCTATTCCCGACATACTTACAGTTACTGCAACACTTGCTAGTATTCCTAATACAATAACAGTTATTACTAGGATAGATAAAGTTATTCCTTTATTAGATTGTAATTTCTTTTTAATTTTCAATTTCATCCTATTTTCAATTCCTTTCTACAGGTAATTTATTGTGCTATTAATATATTACATTATCAAACATATACTGATCTTGAATTCTTTTTAACGTTTGTTTTATATTTTTCGCTCTTATTTCTCCTATTCCTTCTACTTTTACTAAAGAATCAATTTCAGCAACTAATATATGTTGAAAAGATTTATAAGATCTTACCAAATTATCTACAACTGTTGAAGGTACTTTAGGAATTTTACTTAATACTCTGTATCCTCTAGGATATACAGCAACTTCTTCATAATCTTCTGAATCGTTATATCCCAATAGTTTTGCAATCATTTTAGATTTAATAACACCTTCAACTGATATTTTTTTAATATCTTGTAAAACTTTTTCATAACTCTTTCTTGAATTTACTAAGTAATCTTTTATTAAATTAACTTCTTCAGCATCAATACCATCTATCAATTCTTGTAGTTGCATTTCTATTAATCTACCATCTTCCCCTAATTCAAACACAGCATTTTCAACTTCTTTTTTTATTACCATTACTTGTTCAATTCTTTCGATACAATTTATAACATTATCTAATGTAACAGTATCGTTAAATTCATATTCATTTAAAATACTTATTTTTGTATCCAAAACTTTTTTATATTTCTCAAGTATCTGCAACGCTTGATTTGCTTTTGAAATTACTTTTGAAGTATCTTCTATCACATATCTAAAATTTCCTTTAAATATTGTGATTATATTTCTTCTTTGGGATATACTTATTACTAGTTCATTAGTCTGTTTTGCAGTACGTTCAGCTGTTCTATGCCTTGTTCCAGTTTCTTTTGTTGGTATAGTTGAGTCTGGTATAATTTGTGCATTCGCATAAAGAATATGTTTCATGTCTGAACTTAAAACAATAGCTCCATCCATTTTAGCAAGTTCATATAATCTTGAAGCTGTATATTCCTCATTAATGTAAAAACCACCATCCACTATATCCATTATTTCTTTAGAATCTCCTACTATAATTAAAGCTCCTGTTTTTGCCTTTAAAATATTTTCTAAACCTTCTCTTATAGCTGTTCCGTGGTGCAATTGTTTTTAAAATATTTTCAAATAAATTGCTCTCTGCTTTCGTTGAAAAATCCAATAGTTACACCTCCAATATGTTATTATTTTTTGAGTATAAATTTTACTGCTTCATTTATATTTTTTACTCCTATTATTTCTAAGTCAAATTTATCTTTTAATAATTTTTTATTATTTTCTGGAATTATACAAGTTTTAAAGCCTAGTTTCTCTATTTCTCTTAATCGCTTTTCTATCATATTTACGCTTCTTACTTCGCCAGTTAATCCCACTTCGCCTATTGCTACTAGTTTTTTATCTATACTTATATTTTTATAGCTTGAAACTGCTGCTAATATTACTCCTAAATCTATAGATGGCTCATTTACTTTAATTCCACCTACTATATTTAAATATATATCTTGCATTCCTAAAGGAATATGTAATCTTTTTTCTAAAACTGCTATTAATACACTTACTCTGTTATAATCCATTCCGTTTGCCGTTCTTTTAGGTATTGGACATACAGTTTGTGTTGTTAATACTTGCAGTTCTAGTAATAACGGTCTTGTTCCTTCTAAACTAGCAACTACTACTGTACCTACAGTTCCATCTTCTCTTTCTGATATTAATACACTAGATGGATTGGCAATTTCTACTAAGCCTTCGTTTTGCATCTCAAACATTCCAATTTCATTAGTAGAACCAAAACGATTTTTAACACCTCGTAAAACTCTATAAGAAAAATACCTCTCACCTTCTAAATATAATACTACATCTACCATATGTTCTAAAACTCTTGGCCCAGCTAAATTTCCATCTTTAGTTACATGACCTATTATTATTGTTGTTATATCTTTTTCTTTGCATATTCTCATAATTCTAGAAGTTATTTCTCTTACTTGGCTTACACTACCAGCTGCCGATGTTATTTCTTCACTATACATTGTTTGTATTGAATCTATTATTACTAATTTAGGATTAATGCTTTCTATAGAATTTTGTATTACATCTATATCCGTTTCGCCTAAAAATAGTATGTCATCATTTTTTATTCCTAATCTATCTGCTCTAATTTTTATTTGCTCTGCAGATTCCTCACCAGATACATATAAAACTTTTCCTTCTCCTTCTATTTTATCACAAATTTGAAGAATTAATGTAGATTTTCCAATTCCGTGGTTCTCCACCCAACAAAATTAAAGAACCTTTAACTATGCCACCACCTAAAACCATATCTAATTCTTTAAAGCCTGTCTTTTTTCTCTCCGTCGATTTTTCTTCAATTTCATTCAATTTTCTTGGGGTTACATTTTTAGTTTTTTCTAATGAATTTGTTGCCTTATCTTTTACTAATTTTTCTTCATAAAAAGTACTCCATTCATTACAAGACGGACATTTTCCAAGCCATTTAGCCGATTCATAACCACAGTTACTACACACAAAAATAGTCTTTACTTTTGCCATAATTTCTCCTTTACGAAAATTATATATATTTTACTATAATTTATATAAAATGGCAAGAAAAATTTAAAAAAATGTTACAATTCGTTACTGTATAATGGTGTGGCACATAAATCACTTGAAAATACTAGTCTAAAATTAAAAATCTCGGCTTGTAAAAGAATATAGAAATTCTTTACTGCACATTCGTTTTTAATTTAATCCAAGTATTTTCAAGTGATTATAAATTTCAAACATCATCTTGCAACTACAATTCTCTATATTCAAACTCATAATCCTCATTTAGTTTTTTTAATATCTTTTTAGTATTATCTGTAGAATTCATATCTACAACTACAATTTCATTAATATCTAATTTCTGACAATTTAAAATTTTATAAAAAAATGTTCTCAAAAATGATTCTATATTATTTTCACAATTCTTTACGCCTATTATAATATGTATTTTACACTTATCTACTTTAGGTGTCTTTATAAATGTATAAAATATTATTTTTAAAATTTCTATAAAACCATATATCGCACAAATCCAAATAAAACTATAACATAAAAATTCTAACATAAAATCACATCTCCATATTGTATAATATGTTAAGTTTTATTCTTTGTGAAAAAATATTATACCAGCTCATAATTATGTGCTGGTATATATAATCACTATTACAAAAAACCCTGATAGATTATTTATTTTTACAAATTGTCTCTATAAAACCTACAAATAATGGATGTGGTCTATTTGGTCTTGATTTAAACTCAGGATGGAATTGGCAACCTACAAAGAATGGATGGTTATCTTGTTCTAATTCCACTATTTCAACTAATTTATTATCAGGCGACATTCCAACGCACTTTAAGCCAGCTTTTTCAAACTCTTCTTTATATTCTGTATTATATTCATATCTATGTCTATGCCTTTCTGATATTTCATCTTTTCCATATAATTTGTGTACCAAACTATTTTTATGTAATATACAAGGATATGCACCTAATCGCATTGTTCCACCTTTTCTATTTATCTTCTTTTGTTCCTCCATTATATGTATTACAGGATTTTCTGTTTTTGCATCAAATTCTTCTGAATTTGCATTTCTATATTCTAAAACATCTCTAGCAAATTCTATAACAGCCATTTGCATTCCTAAACATATTCCTAAATATGGGACTTTATTTTCTCTAGCATATTTTGCTGCTTGTATCTTTCCTTCTATTCCTCTTTCTCCGAAACCACCTGGTACTAATATTCCATCATATTCATTTAGAACTTGCTCCACATTATCTTTAGTAATTCCCTCAGAATTTATATATGAAATATTTACCTTTACATTTGCTTTAAAACCAGCATGACGTAAACTTTCTACTATAGATAGATATGAATCTTCTAAACTTATATATTTTCCAACTATTGCAATATTTACTTTTTCTTTGTTACTATTCTTAATATTTTCTATCATCTTTGCCCATTCTTCATTATGTGGTTCTGCTTTTTCTAATCCTAAATGTTTACACGTTTGCAATGCCAAACCTTCTTCTTCCAACATTAATGGTAATTCATATAAATTAGAAACTGTTAAATTAGCTATTATACATTCTTTTCTTACATTACAATATAAAGCTAGCTTTTCTTTCATACCTTCAGGAATTTCTCTTTCTACTCTACATACTAAAATATCTGGAGTGATTCCCATAGATTGTAATTCCTTTACAGAATGTTGAGTCGGTTTAGATTTTAACTCACTTCCCCCCATTACTGTTGGTATCATTGTTACATGTATGTATAAAACATCCTCTTTTGGTCTTTCCATACCAAATTGCCTAATAGCTTCTATAAACGATAAGCCTTCTATATCACCAATTGTACCACCAATTTCTGTAATTACTATATCTACATCTTCTCTATCATCAAATACTGATATTAATCTCTTCATTTCATCAGTAACATGCGGAATTACTTGAACAGTTTTTCCTAAGTATTCGCCTTTTCTTTCTTTTTCAATTACATTTGAATATATTCTTCCCGTTGTAATACTACAATTTCTATCTAAAGGTTCATCTACAAATCTTTCATAATGTCCTAAATCTAAGTCAGTCTCAAACCCATCTTCTGTTACAAAAGCCTCACCATGCTCTATAGGACTCATTGTACCAGAATCTACATTAAGATATGGATCCAGTTTTTGATTTATAACCTTATACCCCCTATTTTTTAATAATCTCCCTAAAGAAGCGGCAGTAATCCCTTTACCTAATCCAGACATAACTCCACCAGTTACAAAAATGTGCTTTGTTTTCATAATCTACCTCCATACAAATTCTACAAATAAAAAAGATTAAAAAAATACTACTTGAGTTTTTTTTAATCTTACTTAACAAAGTATAACATATAAAATTACAAAATTCAACATTTTTTAACATTTTTTATAAAAAGTTCCAATTTCCTTGAAAATACTGATTTTAAATCTAATATAAAAATCCCCACCTTAGCCGATGACCTTTAAGAAAATTTTACGGACCTGTACTCACACAGGTGGGTACTTACCTCAGTACTTATGGGTTTCTTATATAAATATAAGCATACACGCCATACCAAGAGATCGGTTCCCTTTTCCATAACTTGTAGGTTCTAAAATTTCCTTACGCACGTACTATGCAGGGATTTAATGTTTAAGTTCTTTACTGTAATAATGTTATCATATTTCCTTTACATTTGCAATTCTTTAATTTCTTAAAATTAATTATTATAGGTGAAATTTAGCTAATTTTCTTTAATATATTATGGATTTCTAATTAATTTAATCATTTTTTAATTTAATTTTATTTATATTTTATCTATTAATAAAATTTTAGTTTACAAAACCATCTATACACAAGACGGTGGATAATGTGGATAACTCTGTGGATAACCGAAAATACTAGCTTTCAAGTGACAAGTTATTAAGGTTTTATTTTTGACAATTATTTTATGGTAACATCATGATTTTATATTTTTTGACAAATGTTTTATAAATGTATCAAACTTTTTTACCTATAACTTATAAATACTTTTAAGATATATACTTAATTTCATTATTTGGAAAGTATTTTTTTAGAATTTCCATTATAAATTTTTCCCCTTCTTCTCGTAAATAAGTTTTATAAACGTACTTACCATTACCTCTTCCTTTCATCATTTCTGCTTTATATATTTCTTCTGCTACTTTAGGAAACACATCCCCATTTATCATCCTATGAACATAACTGTATGTCATAAATATTACTTCAAAAAATATTTTCTTTTTAGCATTTATGCTTAATTTTTCATCTAAATATTGGACTAATTCTAAATATTTATCCTTCCAATTTTCTATTAATATAATTGGTGCTATTAATATTCCAACTTTATATCCGGCTTCTGCCATTTTATTTATAGCAACGATTCTGCCATCTAAATTAGATGTACCTAATTCTATTCTTCCTATAATTTCTTTAGGATTTACACTCATTCTAAATATAATTCTTCCTTTATGTTCTAAATCTAACAAAGGGTCTACCATGTCGAATTTAGTTGGAAACGTAATATATCCTTTCTCGTTTTTTGCAAATTGTGGAATAGTCCATACTAGATTATTAGTTATAGTATTTTCTAGTATCATATCACTATTACTCCCTATTTCATAGACTTCTTCTTTTTCAGCTTTATTTGATGCTTTTATTATTTTATCTAGCATCTCTTCTCTATTAACAAATAAACGTAAGTATGAGCATTTATTAAAATTACATACTAAGTAACAATATAAACACATTGCCACACAACCCGAAGATGTATATGGTACTAAGTAATCTGATATTTTCTTATTTGGTACAAATTTATGTGTCTTTCTGATACCTATTATTAAATATTGTTTTAATCTTGCAAATGCTTTATTGTCGCTTTTTCGTAATTCTTCTATGTTATTATGATTTTCTATAATATGCATAGGAATATTTAAAATACTGTATTTTTCTAATAATTCTTTTCCCAAGTTATACTCCTTAGCTTTTTCTTCATAAAAAATTTCTAATGGTTTAAATATCATCGTACTCTCCTAGATTTTTTACTTTACTAATTTTATTATTAGTTCTGTTAATAATATATAATTATTTTCTGCATTAAAAAAATTTTTATACAAAAAAATAGAAACTCTTGAACTTGTTTATGGTACTATTTCCATAAACAAATTAAAGAGTTTCTAATACATTTTTCATGATTATTATTTAATTTGTTTCATAACTTCTTCTGCAAAGTTTTCTTCTCTTTTTTCTAGGCCTTCACCTTTTTCTAATCTTGCAAAATTATTTATTACAGCATTATTTTCTTTTAATAATTGAGAAATTTTTATATCTGGATTCTTTACAAAAGGTTGATCTACTAAACATATTTCTGAATAGAATTTTTCTATTCTTCCGTTTACAACTTTTTCAGCTATAGCCGCTGGTTTTCCTTCATTTATAGCTTGAGCTTTTAATATTTCCATTTCTTTATTCAAAACATCTGCAGGTACTTTTGTTCTATCTAAGTATTCAGGTCTTGCAGCTGCTACTTGCATACAAATGTCTTTTGCTAATTCTTGCTTTTCTACATTTATATCTACTAAAACTCCTATTTTTCCATTTCCATGAATATAGCTTTCAACCATTCCTGTAGATTCAAATCTTTCAAATCTTCTTATAGACATATTTTCACCTATTGTAGCAATTTTATCTGTTAATGTTGCTTCAACAGTTTTATCTGAATTTGCTATAGTTTTTGTTAATAAATCAGCTACATCTTTTGGATTTTCTTTTACTACAGTTATTGTTACATCTTCAACAAATTTTTGGAAATCTGCATTTTTTGCAACAAAATCTGTTTCTGCATTAACCTCTACTACTGCTCCAACTTTTTTATCCTCAGAAACATAAGCATATACTAAACCTTCTGCAGCAATTCTTTCAGATTTTTTTGCAGCTTTTGCAATTCCTCTTTCTCTTAATAATTCAGATGCTTTTTCCATATCTCCGTTAGTTTCTGTTAAAACTTTTTTACAATCCATCATTCCTGCACCTGTTTTTTCTCTTAACTCTTTTACTAAATTAGCACTTATCATTTTTATATATCCTCCTTATTTTTTAAAAAAGCGAAAAATATACTTAACATATCATTCGCTTTATTTTATTATTATATTTTAAAATAATAATTATTCAGCTGTTTCATCAGCTATTGTTTCTTCTAAGTCTTTTATTTCAACTTCTTCAGATTCTTGATTATCTGAATATTCAGAAGCCATTGAAACCCCTTCTCTACCTTCAATTACAGCATTTGCCATAACATCTGTAATTAATTTTACAGCTCTTATAGCATCATCATTACCTGGAATTGGATAATCTACTTCATTAGGATCACAGTTTGTATCTATTAAACCTATAACTGGTATATTCAATTTTTTAGCTTCTAAAACTGCAATTCTTTCTTTTTTAGGATCTACTACAAACATTAAATCTGGTAAAACTTCCATATTTTTAATTCCACCAAGATTTTTTTCTAGTTTTTCCATTTCATTTTTTAAGTTTGCTACTTCTTTTTTTGGTAATACATCAAAAGTTCCATCTTCTTGCATTTCTTCTAATTTCTTTAATCTGTCTACTCTTGATCTAATTGTATTAAAGTTTGTAAGCATTCCACCTAACCATCTTTGGTCAACATAGTACATGTTACATTTTAAAGCTGCTTCTTTTACACATTCGCTAGCTTGTTTTTTTGTACCAACAAATAAAATCTTTTTCCCTTCTTTAGCTTGTTCTCTTAAATAATCATAAGCCTCATCAATCTTTTTTGATGTTTTTTGTAAGTCGATAATATGGATACCATTTCTAGCTTGAAAAATATATTCAGCCATTTTAGGATCCCATCTTCTTGTTTGATGTCCGAAATGAACACCTGCTTCTAACAATTGTTTCATAGCTATTACTGCCATCTTTAAATCCTCCTATTTTTTGTTTTTTACCTCCATTAAATTTTAAACATTTAAAACAACTTATATATAAGCACAATTTTAAACTAATTTAATGTGTGTTTTTTACTAACTATAACATTATATCAAATTTTTCTTACGAATGCAAGCACTTTTTTTAAATTTTTTATTTCTTAAAGTTACAATTCAATAATTATTTTATAAACTCTTGATATATAGCTATTTTTAGTCAAAAAACAAGCTCAGGTTACACAATCCGGGTCTTGACTTGCAAATAGCTATATATCAAGAGTTTGTAACAATTAAAAGTTCTTTTACTGAATTGTAACTTCTTAAAATTTTTTTAATTTTATGGACTTTTATTTCAAATTAAGTTATAATTATTGATATAAAGATTAAGAGGTGAAATATATGAAAATAATTAAGAAAATCTTATTGTTAATATTAATTGTAATAATTATAGTACTATCTATTCTAATGATTAGTGGTTATTCTATGTATAAAAAAGCGATTACTGAAATACCTTTAGAAGATAAAATCTCAAGTTATGAAACAAATAAAAATTATGCATATTTTAAAGAATTACCCAAAGATTATGTAAATGCTGTTGTAGCAATAGAAGACCATAGATTTTACGACCATAATGGTATAGATATCATTTCTATTGGACGAGCTATCGTTCGAAATATAAGTAATTTAGAATATGTTGAAGGTGGAAGTACTATCACTCAGCAAGTAGCTAAAAATTTATATTTCACTCAAGAGAAAAAATTAACTAGAAAAATTGCAGAAGTATTTGTTGCTTTCGATTTAGAAAAAAATTATGATAAAGATAAAATTTTAGAATTATATGTAAATTCAAATTATTTTGGGAGCGGATATTACGGCGTTAAGGAGGCAGCTAAAGGTTATTTTGATAAGTCGTTAGACGAACTTACTTTAGAAGAATGTGCTTTATTAGCTGGTATTCCTAATGCTCCTAGTGTATACTCTCTAGATGAAAATCCAGATTTAGCTTACGAAAGAGCACAACAGGTTTTAAATGCGATGGAAAAATATGGAAACGAATAAGACAATTTTAGGATGTTTGATTAAGTACATAAAAATACTAGAGCCTCACACACTCTAGTATTTTTGTTTCCTTATTTTCACTTTTTCAACCTTCGTATATATTTGCAAACACATCTGCACTCCAAAATTTTGGTGACCCATACGGGAATCGAACCCATGATTCCACCTTGAGAGGGTGGCGTCTTAACCGCTTGACCAATGGGCCATATATTAAGTTAATTTATACATAACTTTAATATTTCTTCTAAACGTTTGTTTTGTCCAGTTACATATAAATAACCAATTAATGCTTCAAATGCTGTAGCATACATATAATCTGTTAAATCTGCATTTTTAGGAGCACTGTGTGTCTTAGTATTTCTACCTCTTTTTACTATATTCTTTTCTTCTTCTGTTAAATATTCTTCTATTCTTTTCAAAATATTAGCTTGGGCAGATGCTTTTACGTATTTTATTGTTTCTATATGTAATCTATGAGGTTTTAAATTTGTATTCTTTATTAAATATTCACGTACATATAATTCATATACAGCATCTCCTATATATGCCCATGTTAGAGGTGATATTAATTTTAATTCTTCTTTATTCTTCAAACACTTACTCCTTGTATTAAATTATGTTACATTTTTCTAATGTAATATTTCCAATTTTACCATTTCTAAATTCTTCTAATATTATACCACAAATTTTTTCTATGTCAAGTACATTTCCTTGTTTTATACAACCTCTTTTTTTAGCAATTAATTCTAATAATGCAATTATTTTATCTTCTGTTACAGAACATTGATTTTCATATTCTTCTAATGTAAATTTATATCTGTTTGATAAATTGGTCATGTAGCTTTCTCTTAATACTTTTAGAAGATTATATACAATCTCTGTTATCTCTAAATTTTCATCTTTAATAGTACCTATATAACTTAAATTTAAAGCTACCTCTTGACTTTCAAATTTTGGCCATAGGATTCCCGGTGTATCTAGTAAGTCTATCTTATTACTTAATTTTATCCATTGCTTTTGTTTAGTTACCCCTGGTTTATTCCCTACTTGAGCAGATTTTTTATTTGTCACCTTATTTATTAAGGAAGATTTTCCGACATTTGGTATTCCTAATATTATTACTCTTATGGATTTCCCTACTCTACCTTTTAATGCTTGCTTTTCTAATTCTGCTTTCATCAATTCTTCTATTTTATTTATTAATTCTTTTATTCCTATTCCCTGATTTGCATTTGTTAATATTGCTGGAATTCCAATTTGCTTGAAATATTTTACCCACTTTATATTTTCTTCTTTATCTGCTAAATCTGATTTATTCAATAATATAATTCTTTTCTTATTTTTTACTAATTCCTTTATGTCTGGATTTTGGCTAGAAATAGGAATACGTGCATCTAATATTTCAATTACTACATCTATTATATTTATATCTTCTTTAATTTGTTTTTTGGTTTTTGCCATATGGCCAGGGTACCAATTAATTCCGACTGATGGTAAGCTTTTTTTACTATCATCTTTTTTCTGTTCTGCTCTAATTTTTCTTTTTTGATACATATCCATTATTTATCACTTCCATTCTCTGTCATTCTTGTTTCATTTAAATATCTATTATAAAATTCATCCATTGAAGAAATATATTTTTGATCTTGTATAACTCTAAATTTTTCATATTCTTTTTCTGCTTTTTCTACTGCTTCTTTATGAGATATACTGCCACTATTATTTAATATTTCTTTTCTTCTAAACTTTAATAAATCATCAGTTGCATTTATCCAATCCTTCATTGTCATAACATGTCTTTGTTTTGCTTCATCTTCAGCAAATACTAAAAACATATTTGTTAAATCTTTTAAATTATTCATTTCTTCTTCGTTTAAATAATTTTTTGCAATAATCACATCATATTTATATATTAAACCATCAGGAGAATTTTTCCAATTAGTTAGTCCCATATGTTCTTTATCTGAGTTTGCTCTACTATATATTAATTCGGCAGCAGTATGTCCACTTATAGCATAATGCAACTTATTTTGAACTATTTTAAAGAAAGTATACGCTTCTTCTGACTTAGGATTGTAATCAGTTGCTGTTGCAATAAATAAATCAGTGATTTTTTGGTATGCCATTCTTTCACTTACTCTGATTGTTTTGATTCGTTCTAATAATTCATCAAAATATTTTGCATCATATTTATTTCCATTTATAAAACGTTCATCATTTAATGCAAAACCCTTTGTCATATATTCTTTTAATATTTTTGTTGCCCATATTCTAAATTCTGTTGCTTTTTTAGAATTAATTCTATAACCTACAGCAATTATAGCATCCAAATTATAAACTTCAGTATTATAATTTTTTCCGTCAGGTGCAGTTATTTCCATTTTGGAAACAGCTGAATTTTTATCTAATTCGTTTTCTTCAAATATATTTTTTAAATGTTTTGATATTGCTGGTACACCAACCTCGAAAACTTTTGACATACCTTTTTGTGATAACCATAAAGTTTCATCTTTATAAATAGCATCTACTATAATATTACCTTCACTATTTTTATATATAATTAATTTATTATCTTCCATTAATAATCTCCTTTCCTTTAGTTTTTCATAAGTCATACACTTATCAATTTTAATTAAAATTTAGTAAAAAATGTTCCAAAATGTAAAAAGCATTTAGTAAAAATTCCTTTTATTTTTAAGTATTCAAGTGCGTTTTTTCATAACTCCCCACTTACCAGTTGATACTTGTACTTGCACAACTTTTTTCATTACTCATTTTACTCACCTACTTTATAATTTAATTGTTTTCTCAATTCTAATAATTTTTCTTTATCTTCTTTATATTCAAATCTAGGTTTTACAAAATTTTTTGAACCTCTTTTTTCAAATGAATATCGTGGAATTAATTGAATATGAAAATGATTCATTGGCCCATCACACATTGTACAAAGATATACACTTTCAGCATTATAAATATCTTTCAAAATATTCATTAATCTTTTTGCTAATACAAATATTTCATTACATGTTTCATCATCTATTTCCATCACATCTTTATAATGTGTTTTTGTACTTATAGCAGTATGTCCATCAGCTCTTGGATTTCCTACTAAAAAACACTCAAACTTATTATTTTCGAATATCATTTTATCAGTATTGTCTCCATATAAAATATGATTGTTCTTTTTGTCAAAGCAAGTAGGACATATACCAGAATCAACAATATCAGCGACTCCTACTTTCCCACTTTTTATTAAATCAACTATTTCTTCATTTTTTAATTGCTTTAAATTATTCATTTTTTTCTCCTATTTATTAATTATTTTCTTTTAAACTCTATTTTTATTGAGCCATCTTTATTTAAATATATCATATTTATTAAATCAAAAATATACTTTCTATTCAATTTATCTATTTTTATTGCTTGCCTATCATTTATTTCCTTAATTACTTTTTTCTCTAATATATCTTTTCTTAGAGTATTCTTATTATTACATCCTCTTTTTCTTACATATGAAGAACATGCATAATATGTATATTCTTTACTCTTTCTAATAGGTAAGTTGCTCTCACATTCTTTACATTTCAAATATCCTGAAAAAATGTCATATTCATTATTTGAATTTACTTTTGCTGAATTAAGTCCCCAGTATACACTTTGTTATTTAGAATTCCTGTAATCATACTAGTATTCCACTTCTTGCCTTCATTTGTATTTTTAATATGTTCCATCGGAGTTCTAATTTCTTTTTGATTTAAAATATCTACGATTTCATTTTTACTTAAGCCTTTTTCTATACTATCAAATATCATCTTTACAATTTTAGCCGCTTCTATATCAATAATTATTTTATTCTTTTCATAACGTTTTGAACAAGTATAACATTCAACAAATTCATTATACCTATCAGGTAAAACTTCTTTAACAACAATAAGTGATTTAGTATACCAAATTTGATATTTTCTACGTAAATTCACATGTTTATCAGTATTGTCTTTAAACCCATTTAAAATTTCATTACCTTCTTTATATAACGCTTTTATTTCTTCTTTAACTACATCATTCATTAATACTACTTCCTTTTCTATATAATACAAATATCTCAGAAACTTTATATATTCTTTTCTCCTAATAATTTTATTTGTTCCGCATTATTAAGTATATCTAATTGATATTTCGCAATTTTACTTAAAATTTCAAATCTCTCTTCTTTGCTTTTTCCTTCTTTTATTAATTCAGCATTATGTGATTCTAAATTTGATAATACTGTTAATTCATTTATTGTAGCATAATCTCTAACATTTGAATTTTTAGCTAAATCAGGATTAAGTTCTCTCCATTTCTTAGCCGTTGTGTTAAATATGACTACATTTAAAATATCAGCTCCTTCAGCATATTTTAACCATTCTCTATTTTTATAAAAATCATTATCTGGCAATATGTAATTTTTAATTGCATCCGTATGTATTAAATAATTGTTTTTCGTTAATATTCTTTTTACATCCCACTCCCTGTTTTGATTTTCAATTTCTTTTAACCTTTCAAATTCTTTTATTAAATATAGTTTAAATACCGGACTAATTGCAGAAGCGAATTCGAAAGCTATATCTTTATGTGCATAAGTTCCTCCATACTTTCCTCGTTTTGAATATATACCAATTGCATTTGTTTTTTCACACCATTCAGTAACACTTAATGTAAATGTATGAAGTCCTGCACTTTTTCTAAACCCGTCGAATTCGACGGAATTAAAATTTGGATTATAAATAGACTCCCATGTTCCTAAAAATTCCAAGGTAATTCTATTTCTTAGCCAGTTTCTTATAATGTCATCAGCTTTCGATTTTCCCTCTTTGTATTTACAAAAATCAGAAATACAAATATAATCATTATCATCTATGTTTGTAATATTTACTTTAATATTTTGAACTTCTATTATTTTATTTGACATATATTCACCTCCAATTTATCAAATTACGAAAGATAAAATTTTGAAAGAATGTTGATTTTTCAATAGTTTCGGCTAGTGTTTAGATAATTCGTACTTTCCCAGTTGATATTCGTAGATGGTAAACTTTTTTCTTTTTTATCCATCATTTTCACTTCCATTCTCTATCATTCTTGTTTTGTTTAAAAAATTATCAAAATCTGATTTATATAATTTATCTTGTTTAATTTTATGTAAGTAATTACTTATCTTCTCAAATCAATAATATCACTTTCTTTTTCACCTGTTCCTATTAATGTAACAGGTACATGCGTTTCTTCTTCAATTTTATTAATAAATTCTTTTACTTTTAAAGGTAACTTTTTATAATCTGTACATTTATATGCTTTCCAATCTATATATTGGGCAAAATTAAGAACTATCTGAGTGGGTTGATTTATCATAACATTATATTTTAATCTATCCCAGTTCATTTCAAAAACTCTTCTCACTTTTTTAGTAATTGTAGTATATTCTTTTAATTCTATATTACAACCACATCTTTTTGCGACTTCATCCCAAGTAATTTCTTTACTACCAGCATAGTCACCACTATATATTTCTTTTCCAATATTCGTTTCATTGCTTATTCTTATTGGATACGGCCTTATTATCATATAGATGTCTTTTACTTTTAATGGACTGCACCCAGCATCTGAAATTAATTGACTAGCACTACACATTCTACTTGTAACATTTGGATAATCTAGCCCATAGTTAATATCTAAATCTTGACCTTGTGCTCCCTCAATTAAAATATTGTCCGTAGATTCATTTAATAGTATAGAAGTATCTGTAATTTCTATACTATCTTTATATTTAATATCTATATTTTTAAAGTATTCACCTGCTAAAACAATATCTGTTTTTCTCATAACTTTATCACAATATGCAGCTCCGCATCCTCTAAATGTTGACCCACTTTTAATCTCATTTTCCTCAGTATTTCGATGTTTTTCCTGGATAATCATTGCTCTAGGATGTATATATATTTTTCTATTTGCGATTAAATTTTTATATCTATCAATTTCTTCAAATAAAATTTCAGGAGTAATTATTGCACCAGCATTAATTAATAATTTTGTCTCTGGATTTACCATAGCTACAGGTATGTGACTAACAATAATTTTATTTCCATTATCATCAACATACGTATGGCCGGAATTACTTGACCAATCATTTGTAGAAATTAAAAAATTATCTTTTTTTGCCAAATAACCGCATATCTTTCCTTTGCCACAACTACCTGCTTGTCCATCTATAACAACTGTAATATTTTTATTTAAATCTTCTATTTTCTTGAATAATATGTTCCAATTTTCATCAAAATCAAAATATGCTTTTATCTTTTTACCTTCTAAAACCAATGGTAACCAATGCTTATCATCTGGAAACATATTATCATAAGGAATTTCGTTAATGCTAAACCATTTAGGACTCATTTCTTCACTTTCAATAGGATTTCCTTCCCATTCATAAACAAAATATAAATGAAAAAGTAAATTTATCTTTCTTTCCTTATAAAATTCATCAAATTCAATTAAACCAACTTTTTCATATTTAATTGGAGTTACATTAATTTCTTCTTGCGTTTCACGAATCATCGCTTGCTCAGGAGTTTCATTTTCCTCAATTTTACCACCAACACCGTTATACTTACCAGCTCCAAATCCTCTTTTTTTCATAGCCAATAATATCTTATTATTCTTTTTCAATAAACAAAGTGTTGTTTCTAATTTATCCATATTTTCTCCTAATTTTTAACATTTAATTTTAATTTAGTAGATATTATAACATATTTAAATTATTTTGTAAAACTTCTTATTAAATTTTATTATTTAATCATTGAAAAATCTTGATATATAACTATTTATAAATCAAGACTTAAATTATATCAATATAACTATGACTTGATTAAAAATAGCTACCTATCAAGATTTATTAATATTATCTATATAACACTTTCTTCTTTCTTTTTATCCATCCAATCTTTTCCATCAACTACTCTTGCACATAACATAGATGAAGACGTATCGCCTACTACATTTAACATTGTTGCTGGCGGATCTATTATTGCTGCAATCATTGTAAGAATTGGTAAGGCTTCTATTGGATATCCCATCATTGTAATAATCATTGTTTCAGAAATAGTACCTCCTCCAATAGGCACTGCTGTAATTAATAAATTTGCAATCAATGCCACCATCAATACTTGAGCTATTCCTTCTAAGCCACTAATATTTGTTCCAAATAAACATACTAAAAACATTATTTTAAATACACTGCCTATAATTGATCCATCTTTATGAAAGCTAGTTCCTAATGGAATTATTGTTTCTGCTATATCATTAGAAACGCCAATTTTTTTAGAAGTTTCTACATTGACAGGAATACAAGCAGCAGATGAACAAGTTGCTAAAGATGTTACGGTAGATGGAACAACATTTTTCCAAAAAACTTTTACTCCTTTTTTACCAGCAGCTATATAAGCATATATTGTATAAACTATAAAATAGAATAATACTGCAACTATAGTATATAAAACAAACGTTTTTAAATATCCTACAGCTATTGTTGCACCAAAAGTACCTACTAAAGTTGCAAAATAACATCCAAGACCAATAGGTGCATAATACATAATTATCTTTACTAATTTAAGAACTACTTCATTTGCTGAAAGTAATAGATTTAACAATGGCTCTGCTTTTTCTTTAGCCATTCTCATTGCTATACCAAATAATATTGAAAAAACTACTATAGCTATAATATTCTCTTTAGACAATAATTTTGTAAAATCATTAACGCTTATAGCTTCTACAGTTTTTCCTAATAAATTTAATTCATTATCTACTGCTTCATCATTCGCTTCTACTACCAAAGATTCCTTTATTGCTTCACCATTTGATGTATCTACTAAATCAATATAATATGTACTAATAAACCCAACTAAAACTGCAATTAATGATGTAACAATAAAAACTAATACAATTGTTCTCATTATTTTACCTAGTCTTTTAGGTTCTTTCATTTTAGCAATAGATGTTGAAATTGTTAAAAAAATAAGTGGTACAATTATTACCAAAAGTAAATTTAAAAATAAATCTCCTAATGGACTTACTACTTTTGCATCCTCCTTGAAGATAATTCCAGCTATAGCACCAATAATAATCGCCACTAATAAAATAAGTGTAGATTTATAATTTTTCACAAAATTTTTCACAAAACTCCCTCCTCATTCCTATATTATAATTTTATTATTTATAAAGTACTATATACCTTATTCCACAACAAAATTGAAAAATCCACAAAAAATCCTCAATAAATAACATAATATATGTAACTACTCAGCTGATATTTCTCTAAAGCTTGGTATATAGCTATTTTTAGTCAAAACATAGCTGGGGTGGCACAATCTGAGTCTTAAATTACAAAATATCAATATAAAAGTACTTTAATATGTTTTATAATAAAAGCTGTGAATTGTAACCATAAAGTAGCCAAATTATAATTTTTATGTTAATTCTATTTAAATTTTTTCTTTTTAATGGTATAATTTTAAATAGATTATTAATGGAGGTATACTTTTGAATAAGAAATTTATAAAAATGAATAACAATAATAATCATTTATCATTAGGAAATTTTTGTAGAATTATTAAAGAAAATTCTTTAAATAAATCTTTTTCAAGCCAATCAGAAATATTTAGTGCTATTTTTAATATTGATACGGTAAATGATTCTACAGTTAATAATTATTGTATTGGCTCAAGAGCAATTGGTAGTGATTATAAAGAAATTATTTATAATTTTAAAGATAAATATAAAAAAAATAAACTATATATGTTAGATATTGTATTAGATTTACTTTCAATAATAGATGGATATATTTATACTGAAGAATATAAAAATTTAAATTTTATAAATAACAGTAATAATCTTCACAATATATGTAATAAACTATACAATATTTCTAAAAATGACTCTTCAATTAATAATGAGTTTACAAATAAACTATATTCTTATTTAAGTAATGATAATTTATATGAATGTATAATAGAAATAATTTTTTATATAATACTTGAAAAAAAACAGCCCATATATATAGATGATATAGTACAAGAAACTATAGAAAATATATTAAATACTACAAGTATTTCTATAAATGATTTAGAAACATTTCTTAATCTTCAATTTAATGATGGAACTAATTACAGTTATTCTATAAAAAAACTTGCTGAAAAAAATAATCCATATGCTTGCTTTGAATTAGGTATAATGGAATATAACGGAGAAATAACAGGTACTCCACGTTATAATAAAAGCTACGAATATTTTAAAATTGCAGCAGAACATAATCATCCAAGAGCAAATTATTTAATCGCTAAAATGTTATTAGAAGGCTATATATCAGATGATAAAGAAAAGGATCAAGTGCTAGCATGGAATTATTTAAAAAAAGCTGAAAAATTAGGAAGTGTGGCAGCTTTAAATACAATAGGATTACTTTACTTAAAAGAAAACAATATTGATAGTGCTATAGAATATTTTAATAAAGCTATCAAATATAATTATGTCTACTCATATAATAATTTAGGAAAAATATATGAAAATAAAAAGGATTATAAAAGGGCTTTTAATTATTATATAAAAAGTGCTGATTTAGAGGAAAGTTGGGCATGTAATAAAGTTGGAGAATATTATAGACTAGGTATAGGTACTAATATCGACCTAAAAAAGGCATACTATTATTATAATTTAGCTTTAAATGTTCCTATAAAATTAATAAATAGTTGGAGCCAATATAATTTGGCAAAATATTTCTATTTAAATGGAAATTATGAGGCAAACGTTGAAAAAGATGAGAGCAAAGCAATAAATTTACTAGAAAAAGCCTCAAAAAACAATTTATTTGAAGCAAATCTTGAACTTATTATTTACTATGCTAATAAATATATTTTAACTAAAAACAATTCCTATCTCACTTATGTGTATGATTATGTAAAAAATATAAGCACTCATACCAAATATGATATACATGCCAAAAAAAGAATTGAAGATATATTTAATGAAATTGAAAACAAAGAAATAGCAAATATTGAAATTTTAAAGGGAAAAAATGAACTTTAAGCTCACTCTTAAAGTTCATTAATATATTCTATAATTATTTTTGTCGCTTCTTTCATCAAGATTTCTATCGTAATTTTCATTTTTATAAAACCAATCTACCTTTTTACTTGGATTTTCACCTTTTCTATATTTTGAAAGTATAATATCTAATAAATTTAATAAACTTATTAATATGGCTACTATACAAACTATTGCTTCTATTGCTACATTCATTGGTAAAATTTCAATACTATTTACAACAAGATTTTCTATAATTCTAGCTAGTTCCATTCCAAAATACCAACCATATAGTCCAAAATATGCTATACCACCTATTATATTTCTTTTAAATATTAATATTAAACAAGGCAACGTTAAAAATAATAATACTATTTCCATATTCATATCTATAGGTGCAATTATAAATTCAGCTTTAAAAGTTGCCATTATAGATATAACTACTCTAAAAATCCAAAACATTACTGCTAATGCAGATATTAACCAACTAAAAACACTTTTCATATCTCTTCTTCTTTCTATATAATTTATACTATTAATTATTTTACACTATTTTACATAATTTTTCAAGTGGTCCTCAAATAAACTTTACAGGATATCAAAAATATGATATAATGTTACTACTTTGTGTAGTATTTCAAACATCTTTAACCTTAACCCGGAGTATTTTTACAATGGCAATGTACTCTAATCTTCCGATGGCAGTGGCAGCAACAAAGTCGCTCAATGGGATTGGATTTCCGTTTACTTCCGAAATTATTCTCGGAAGCAAGATTGAAATGTCCTTCCCTTGTCTGCGTAATTGTGTAGTACGTCCTGGAATGAATGAAGACTTGCACTTCATCTATACGCGGCAGGGACGCCTTTGTATCGAAACTCATTTTGAGGACTGGCGTGATCCGCAAGACCCCAACTGGAACAAAACGGAACAACTCTTCTTTCTTCTCTTTGGTTCCAGAATTTGGGTTCGTTCCCAGGATTTCACCAAAATCAAGCGCCATGCTTCCATTTTGGAAGATGACGGAAGGTACGTTGTCTTAGAGCTGTTAAAGGACAACGATACGGTGATTTTTAGGATTGACTACATGTCACCCCAGGAAAGTCAATACCTCTTTGTTGCAAACAACGAGGTAGAGAAAGTCTGGGCTTCCAATGACGTTGTCATTCAAGAGGTGGCAAAAAAAATGCAACTTCCGACTTCGGAATTTACTTCTGAGTCCGGGTGGGTTCAGTTGTAGCGAAAAAAAGGGGGCTTCCTTAGCCCCCCTTTTTTTATGCTTTATTGCTTGAACCAAATACATTTTTAATTTTATGTCTTACAGTCTCTTTAATTGCATGTCTTGCTGGAATTAAATATTTTCTTGGATCAAATACCTCAGGTTCTTCTGCAAATACTTTTCTAATACTTGCAGTCATTGCAAGCCTTAAATCTGTATCTACATTAATTTTAGAAACACCTCTTCCGCTCGCTTCTCTTAACATTTCATCTGGAACACCTTTTGCACCAGGAATATTACCTCCATATTCATTACACATATTTACTAATTCTGGAATAACAGTAGAAGCACCATGTAAAACTATAGGTGTATTAGGTAATTTTTCTTTTACCTTTTCTAAAATATCAAATCTTAATTTAGCTTCTCCCTTAAACTTGTATGCTCCATGGCTTGTACCAATAGCAATTGCTAAAGAATCACATCCTGTTTTTTCAACAAATTCTTTTGCTTGCTCTGGATCTGTATAAATCGCTTCATCACTTGCAACATTAACATCATCTTCGATACCTGCCAATTTTCCAATCTCAGCTTCGACAACTACTCCTTTAGAATGTGCATATTTAACAACTTGTTTAGTTAAATTTACATTTTCCTCAAAACTTAATTTAGAACCATCTATCATAACAGAAGTAAAACCTAAATCTATACATTTTTTACAGATTTCAAAAGAAGCTCCATGGTCTAAATGTAAAGCAATTGGAATTGTTGTACTTTCAACTGCAGCCTCTATCATCTTTTTTAAATATACAAAACCTGCATATTTAATAGCACTTTCAGACGCTTGTATAATAACTGGTGAATTTTCTTCTTGAGCAGCCTCTACTATTCCTTGTATAATTTCCATATTATTTACATTAAAAGCACCTATTGCAAAATGCTCCTTCATAGATTTTTCAAACATTTCTTTTGTTGTTACTAATGGCATAATTATATAACCTCCTTAAATTTTTTATCTTTAATATGTCGTAATTATATCATATGTATACTTTATTTACAAGAATTTAACATAATCTTTCAAAAAATTTTACAGTTCGTTACAATTCACAGCTTTTATTATAAAACATATTAAAGTACTTATATATTAATATTTTGCAATCAAAGACCCGGATTGTTAGCCCAAGCTATGTTTTTGATAAAAAATCAAGCCTATAAAAACAAAGATTTTATAGGCTTAATCTTTCTTATTTTATAACCTTTTCAGCAAAGCTATTATTTACAACTTTATCAAAAGCAGCCCTAGTATCTAATTCTCCTGCTTCTTCCATAACAGTTTGTAATAATTCAAAACTTTCTTGTTTCATAACTGGTGTTTCGTTCCATGCATCTATATCCATATATCTTTGGACATTTTTTTCTAATAAATCCACAGATGTATCTGGGAAGAAAGTAACTATAGATTCTGCAACTTCTCTTGCTGTATGTTTTTTTACCCATTGTTGACCTTCATATACTGCAGTGGTAAATCTTTCTATTAAATCTGAATTTTTCTCTATATAACTCTTTTTAGCAAAATATGCTGTATAAGGAATTTCTCCTGCCGCTTCACCGACTGAAGCTACTATATATCCTTTTCCAGCTTCTTCTGTCATTGAAGCTGTTGGTTCAAATAATGTAACAAATTCTGCATCTCCACCTGTAAAAGCACCTGCCATTAAGTCAAATTTTATACTATCATCTAATACCATATCAGTTCTAGGATCCATACCATTTTGTTTAATTACATATTCTAATGTCATATAAGGTACTCCACCTTTTCTTCCAGGAATTATAGTTTTTCCTTTCAAATCAGTCCATTCAAAATCTTGAATATCTGTTTTACTTACTAAAAAAGAACCATCTGTTTTAGTTAATTGTGCAAAAACTTCTGCATAATCTGAATTGCCTTCATTATATACATAAATGCTAGCTTCTGGACCTGCAAGCCCTATATCTGATTGATTAGCTAAGACTGCTGTCATAACTTTATCTGCCCCTTGACCTGTTGTAATTTCTAATTCAATATTTTGCTTTTCAAAAAAACCTTCACTTATAGCTACATATTGTGGTGCGTAAAATACTGAACGAGTTACTTCATTTAATTTTATAGTAACTTTTTCGGGGCCATTATTTTCAACTGCAACATTGTTGTTATTATTATTTGTCGAAAAATATGTTCCAATCGCAATTAAAACTACAACTATAACAATTATAAGTATATAAATTATATTTTTATTTTTCAAATTTTTCTCTCCTATTTACATAAATTTAACTACCACTTATGATATATTTATTCAAAAATTTATAAAATGTGAAAAAATGAATACTATTTAGAGTAAAAAGGTTACAATTCAGTAAAAAATTAGTTATACTTTTCTCAGACGAGCTTTCACCTACTAATTATAATTTAACGCCAAATATTAGAGAAATCGCGTACGAGACTCTAAATGAAATGGAAAAAATGCTAATTAATTTGCAAACAATTAATATAAATTTAATATAAATTTTGCTTACCCAATAAAATATGACGAAGATTATATTAAGTCTAATTTAAAAACAACATCGCAAAAATGCTCAAAACTAGTCTAGTACTAGTTTTGAGCATTCTTGCTATAAAATTCAAAATATTCTAACTACCTATGATTTTTTAAAATCACTTTTTCCAAAATAACAACACTCTGATACATTATAGCAGCAACTATTGCTAAAATTAATACACTTGCCATAACTAAATCTAATTTGAAAACTTGACCTCCATATACTATTAAATATCCTAACCCTGCTTTAGATACTAAAAATTCTCCCGAAATAACACCTACTAAAGATAAACCAATATTTACTTTTAAAGAATTTATAAATGTTGAAATATTAGCAGGTATAATTACTTTTACTAAAGTTTGTAATTTAGTAGCATTAAATGTTCTTATCATCTTTATTTTCTCTTTATCTGTATTCATAAAACCATTTAAAATTTCTAATATAGTTACTACTAAAGAAATAGAAATTGCGACTACAATTATAGCAGGCATACCAGCACCTACCCATATAATAATTACAGGGCCTAATGCAATTTTAGGCAAACTGTTTAAAACTACTAAAAAAGGCTCCATTACCTTTGATAAGAATTTTGACCACCACAATATAATTGCTACAATAACACCTAAAAATGTACCAACTAAGAAGCCAACTAATGTTTCAAAAACTGTAACTCCAATATGTTCTAGTAAATTATTAGAAGACAAATTAACAATAGTATCCCATATTTTAGAGGGCTGACTCATTATAAAACTATCTATCCAACCTTTATTAGCTGCAACTTCCCATACTATTATTAAAAATACTAATATACTTATTTGAGTCATAAAAACTGTAATTTTATTTT
Source organism: uncultured Clostridia bacterium (assembly GCA_934182605.1). GTDB lineage: Bacteria > Bacillota > Clostridia > TANB77 > CAG-508 > CALXUC01. Next base: position 59,211 of record CAKPRQ010000001.1, read on the forward strand.
TCTTTTCTTTCTTTAAGTATAACTTTCTTTCATTTGAAATATTGTTCATCTAATCCTTCCTCCTTTATTTTAAAATTAAGCGTGAACATCTAATTCTCTCCATAAAGTATCAAAATATTTGCTAAATTCAGGACAATTTCTACAATTAACTGGATTCTTTTCAATATTTGGAAATTCTATATTATGGATAGCTTTAACGACAGAAGGTCTATTAGATAAAACGACTATTTTATCTCCCATACTTATAGCTTCAGAGATATCATGAGTTACCATTAAAACTGTTTTTCCTTCTTTTTTAAGAATATTATAAATATCATTTGTAACCATTATTCTAGTTTGATAATCTAAAGCTGAAAAAGCTTCATCTAATAATAATATTCTAGGCTTAATGGCTAATGTACGTATTAATGCAACTCTTTGTCTCATTCCTCCAGACAACTGAGTTGGATACTTATCTTTAAATTCATATAAATTATATTTTTTTAATAAATCTACAACATACTCTTCATTCTCTTTAGTTCTTTGTTTTGTCACTTCTAACCCTAAAATAACATTTTTATAAATAGTCCTCCACTCTAATAAACTATCTTTTTGAAGCATATATCCAATTTTATTTGAAATGCTAGAAATTTCTTCGCCATCTAAAATAATTTTACCGCTAGACTTTTCTTCAAGCCCTGCAATAATAGAAAGGACAGTAGATTTTCCACAACCACTTGGCCCAATTAAACTTACAAAATCCCCTTCATTAACAGAAAAAGTAATATTTTTTAACGCTTCTATTTCTCCATTTTTTGCTTGATATTTCTTTGAAACGTTTTTTAATGTAAGAATTTCTTTTGACATAATATCACTCCCATATATCATATTCAAAGAAGGTTAAGTAAGTTACATAAAATAAAAAAATAAAATGTTCAATCAAATTTTCGACTGAACATTCTTATATTTTTTCTATAAATATCTATATGGAATTATTCTATTTTTCTCGTCTAAATTAAGTATATTATCATACATACATATTATTGCACCCTCTCCAACTTCTTTCACCGTTTCTAACACTTTAAAATTTTCAATCATATCCTTAGATGGATTTGAAGTTTTCTTAATTTCTATAGGATATAATTTGCCATTCTGCTCAATAACTAAATCTATCTCTCTTTTTTCCTTATCTCTATAAAAATATACTGGTGGCCTCAATTCTCCGCTATTATAATAACTTTTAATAATTTCTACTATTACATAATTTTCAAAAAAATTTCCAGACATCGTTCCAGTTTCTAATACTTCGCCTGTTTTCCATTTTGTTAAATAAGCTGCTAATCCTGTATCTAAAAAATATACTTTAGGTGTTTTTACTGCTCTTTTCATAATATTGTTATAATATGGTTCAAGTATATACACTATATTTGAAGCCACTAAGATAGATAACCATCTTTGTGCTGTAGGTATTGATATTCCTATTTCGTTTGCTATGTTATTTAAATTTAATAGTTGACCTATACGGCTAGCTAGTGCTGTCATAAATTTTAAAAAACTAAGTGTATCACCTACTTGTGTTAGATTTCTAACATCTCTTTCAATATATGTGCTTACATACATTGCATAAAACATATCAGTATCACTTTCTTCTTGATATAAAGCTGGCATTGAACCTTTATGAATAATATTCCATAATTCTTTATAAGAAATTTCTTTTTCGTATTCTTTTCTTTTATTTAAATATTCTTCTGTAGGTAAAAAAGGTTCATTAAAGTTAATATCTTTAATCTCTCTAAGACTTAACCCTAATAAATTTAAAATTCCTACTCTTCCAGCTAAACTTTCACTAACATTTTTCATTAAATTAAATTGTTGAGAACCAGTTAAATAATATAATGCTTTTTCTTCGCTATTATCTACTGCTATTTTTATATATCTTAATAAATTTGGTGCATACTGTATTTCATCAATTATTATAGGTGGTGTATTTGATTTTAAAAATAATTCTGGATCTTCTACCGCAGATTGATTTAAAATCATATCATCTAGCGTTATATAATTAATATTAGGTTTTATATTTTTTAACATTGTTGTTTTACCAACTTGTCTTGCTCCTGTTATAAGTAATGTTTTAAACATTTTTTCTTGTTTATGAATTACATTTTCAGCTAATCTTTTACGATAATTCATTCTATACCTCCGACTAATATAATATATAATATTATTATAGTCGAGAAAATATTTTTTGTCAATACATTTAAAGGCTTTTTTAATAAAAAACAATATTTTTGAAATTATTTTCAAATGTTAGACTTTTGCCTCCAACTATAAGTCAGACCACCTAATTGAAAGTGGAAGCATTATGTCATACTCTTTAGATAATACTTCTAATTTATTACTTATTAGAACCATCTTTCCATTCTCATTTTTTATCAAATAACCATTACTTAGCCCCATTATGTAATTGGTCTGCATTATTATTTGTCCTTTCATATCAATACCTATGTATTCTTCTATGGTATTCTCATCATACCATTCAATGTCATCTTTAAATAAAACAGCTGTATCTTCTCTAACATCTACCACTACATAAGGTTTAACTATAGTTGTCTTATTCCCATTATTATCGTACCAACCACTATAACCTTCCTCTTCAAATTCTATGAATCCATTAGAAAGTGGTCTTAAAATATTTGAATCTTCTTCAAACCCTGGCAAATAAACAATACTTGATTCTTTTTGTCCATTTTGTTTTATAATAGTCACATTATATTTAAGAGGATCTGAAGATGAATAATAATTTTCATCATCATATATTTTTTCTATTACCATAGAATAATTTTTAGTATTATAATAATATTTAAAATTTTCATATTCTAATTCAACCTTATTATTTCCTTCTGCTGTTTGCGTTTGTACATCAACATCTTCATTATGAGATATGAGTAAAATGAAAAGTAAACGATAAAAATTGATACATTCATTCATAGCATTCTCATAATCATCTTTTTCATCTAACCTAAAACTAAAAGCTTTTCCAAGTGCCATATCTACATTTTTAACATATTTTTCTAATCTTTCATTTATAACTATACTAGAATTATTTTTTGAAATTATATAATACTTATTATCTTTTTTGGCTATAGTAATATAATACTTTACGTTATTTAATTCTACTTCACAAAAATATGCTACCATATCATATTCACAAGGCACTTTTTCTTCACCACTTTCATTAATAAAGCCATATTTGCCATTATTTTTTACAGGTATATATCTATCAGCAATATTATTTCCTTGTAATGTTATTATTTCATTATACAATTTATTTACTTCTTTTTTCATTATATCATCATTAATTTTAGTTGTTATTAATGCAGATATGAGTAATACTAAAATACCTGCTACAAATATTGCCTGTATAATATAGTACAAAATGATATTAACATATTTTCTTCTATTGCTTTCTAGTATGTCTTTATCTTGCAAACGTACATATATAAATTGCATTATCACAATAATTATAAGCCAACAATTTTGTATATAAAAGTTGTTATTTACTATAAGATTTAATATTGCTATAATGATAACGGCAATATAGGATATAATTTGAATAACTTTCGGAGAATTCTTTTTTATTTTAATAAGATTTATTACTGCTAATATTATTGGAATTATACTATTAATAAAAACTATATAAAAGCATTCTATACTTTCAAAATCTAATTTTAAAGTAAATATTTCCCAAATCAAGTACAAAATCAGATACATACCAAAAATCATTTGCCAAAAACTTAATTTTCTATTTTTCTTATTTTGAATTGAACAAATAATATTAAGAGTTCCAATACCACTGTACATAAAAAATATTATAACCTCTATATTATTTAATAAGAATTCCGCCGTATGACAATTATAAATAGATATTCCACCATTAGAGATTTTAGAAAACAAAAAGTCGCTAGAACAATATAATGCATAAAATATTAATACTAAAAGTGCATTCAATACTACTACTAAATAATTTGTTTTTTTACTATTCATAATTTTCTCCTTTTATAAACTTAATAATTTTTAATCCACATTATTCCCACTCAATATCCTTGCAGGAGTTTTCCTTATAACATTTCGTACTGGTAGTAAGCCAATCGCTATATTAAACACTACCAATATTGCAACACTTATAAGAACAACTGTACTATTAAACATAAATTGATCTGCATAATAAGGTACTAATCGTAAACCTTGTATTATGTAAGACATTAAGAATAATCCTGGTATTGCTGTTAATGTTGTTATTGCAATTATCTCTCCTAAAAACATCTTATAAATATCTTTCTTTTTAACACCTATAGCTCTTAATATTCCTACTTCTTTTACTCTTGAAAGGAATGATGAACGTATCATTAAAAAGATTTCTACTAATGAGATTACAAGTATTACTACCGCTACTATTATACTAGATTTTATACTTTCTTGTACACTTCTCACATATTCATCTTTATCAGTTTCATAAATATTTTCTATATTCATATCAATATTTCTAAAGTAATTTATAGTTTCTTCTTTATTATTTGAATATATTGTTATGTTGCTTTTCTCTGATAATAATTTATATTTTATTGTATTTTCTGTAGTAAAATAGAAATTAATATCTTCATTGCTTGTATAATAACCAACAACTTTTAAATTATTACCATTAATTTTTTCATCTATTGTTTTGTTTAACTTCATAATAGAAGAATTAGATTCGTTTACTATTATTTCGTAATCATTTTCTGGCATTTTTCCTTTAAAAAGTTCTATTTTATCTTTTGCTAAATTTACATCATAAATATTTTGTGTTAAAACTTGTTGTTCAGTTGTGGCTACATTTGTTGAACCTAATGTTATTATTCCACCATAAGAATCTGATGTTGCTTCACGAGTATTTGCAAATAAATTTACAAAATTACTTTTATCCATATAAATACAAGGACTTGTTAAGTTTGAAATTCCCACTATTGTAAAACTGTCCAATTTTATTTGACTAGTGTTTTGGTACATTTCTGACATTCCACCTGCATTTATTTCTCTACCTAAGAATTTTTCAATATTATTTATTCCTACTTGTGAAGCTCTATACCATCCACCTTTTCCTATCATTTTATTTAATATGAATGCATCAATAACAATTTCTTGTTTATTTTCAGGCATTCTACCATACATTAAATCCGCTTCTGTAATAACATCTTTGCTAGCAACAGAAGCCGTAAACTCATCCACAGCATTTTGAGTTTGAAAGTAATCATCATATTTAATATTAAAACTTAGTAACGAACTTCCGTGGCAACATATAGTCTATATGTTCTAAATTTTCATACTCTAAATACTTACCTACATCAATTTTCCCTGTAACTAACCTTAAATAATCTTTATTCTCTGTAATAAACTTCTCGTCTTTAATATCAGTAACACCCATAATATTACTAACACCAAATAAAACAAACATAGAAGATACTACAAAACCTAACAATAATAATTTTTTCAAAATTGAATAATTAAATACTCTTTTGAAACCATCAATTAATAAAGTAAAAATATTATATATAGATGTATATCTCATTTTATACTTTTTATTTATAATATTCTCATAATCAAATTGATACTTTTCATACTCATCTTTAGAAATTTTCTTATAATAATCATCTACAAATTCCATACTACTAGTATCGTCTACAACTTCTACTTTATGGTCTTTGGCTTCAATATAAATATTCCCATTCTTCAATACCATTCTAACATTTATATTTTCATTATTATCTGAATAAAACTTAAAATTAATATTATCCTTATTAAATTCATCTTTATTCTTAAATTCTTTTAAGTATATCTTACTCTCTAATCTATAATCTAATTCGTCATTATGTTCATTCTTATAATCTTCAACAACTTTACCATCTACTACTTCAATAATTCTTGAAGCATAAAATTGTGCTAATTCTTTTTCATGTGTTACAAGAATAACTAACTTATTTTTAGAAATAGATTTTATAATATTCATAATCTCTAAAGAATTCTTACTATCAAGATTACCAGTTGGTTCATCTGCAATTATAATATTAGGATTTTTAACTAAAGCTCTAGCTATTGCAACTCTTTGCCTTTCTCCACCTGAAATCATATTAGCATATCTATTTCTATACTTATAAATACCTAAAACTTCTAATAAGTAATTTACTCTTTTCTTAATCTCCTCTTTATTCTTAACACCACACATTTTTAATGCAAGAGCGACATTATCAAAAACAGTCATATTATTTATAAGATTATAATTTTGAAATATATATCCAATATTAAGATTTCTTACCTTATCTACTCTACCACTAAATCTTTTAGTAATTTTCTTACCATTAACATAAATCTTTCCGCTACTAACCTTATCTAAACCACCTATGGCATTTAAAAGTGTAGTTTTACCAGAACCTGAATTACCAAGTATAGCTACTAAACCAGTCTTTTCAAATTCTAAAGATGTATTATTAATAACATGAATCTTATTCTTTTTAAATCTATTAAAATATTTATTAACTTTAACTAACTTAATCATAAAACTACACCTCCTCATCCCTATACGTGTTCATAGCAGATTTTTTAAATAATTTCTTAGAATACCTATTAGATATAATCATAGATATCACAAATAATATTAAATATGTAATAATAAAATCTTTTAAAGTTAAATACGTTACTAAACTTTGTAAAGTTATATTTGTAATAATATTATTTTTAATTAATTCTATAATACCAAATACAATAAAATATGCAATATTCATAACTGTAAATAATTCAATTCTTAATAACGCTTTTGCATTCTTTCTAGTCGCACCTAAAATTCTTATAGTTGAAAAATACACATTTCTTGATTTTAATATAATTTTAATTATAAAGTATGAAATTATACATAAAGCAATACCAACTACTGCTAATACTCCTACAGTTATAACTTTAGTAATTACATCTGTTCCGCCTGAATAACTTTGTAAAGTATCTTTAACGTATAAAGTTCTAAAACCTATATTTTGTAATCCTTCCAAAACTATATCTTTTTCTTTAACATCTTTTATAAATACACTACTTTGATAATTACCTTTATTAAATAATTCTGCATATTCTTCATCATTTACGAAAATAGCACCATCGTATGAGTAAAATAAATCTTTATCAATACCAGTTAATCTTTCAAAATAATAATCATCATATGTATTAGATATTTCAAGACTTAATTTATCTGTAAAATACATATTTTCTACAGTAATGTCTATAGGATAATTTCTAGCATTATTATACTTAGTCATATAATCAAAAGACACTGGCACAATAGCATAACCTTTTCTTACCTTTGAATTTGGTATAACCTTATATTGATTACTATAACCTGAAGATTTAAAAGTTTTACCATTAAACTCTGTTATAGTACTGCTATTATTTATATTAATATATCTTCTAAATAAATCTAAAACATTATTACTAACATAAAAGTATGAACCTCCATAATCTACCTCTTCATCACTTGGAATATGTGCTATACCTACTATTTTAAGTTTTAAATTATTAATTTCTCCTGTAAGATTTCCACTTGCAGTACATTCTAATCCAATTAACTTTTCAGGCATATTTGATAACATATAATTATAACTAGCACCATAAATAATTATTTCATTATCATTTTTAGGCATTTCTCCATATACAATTTTACTAGGATCAAATAAGTCTATACTCTTAGCTGTACCATTAATTCCAAATGTATCACTATATAAATAAATATCTGAATCTAATAAAATATCATCTTTATCTATGTAATCTATATTAGGCAATGTTTCTATTTTTTCATAATCTTCTGCTGTTATTTCTGATAAATCTTCTTTTTGAATTACAATTCTTTTATCACTAGTATCTCTAAAGAAATTATTATATCCTAAATTACTTGCTTCATATTCTTGCTTTTTATATGAAGAATATTCTCCAAAAATAGCAGCTGTCATAAAGAAAAATACTAACAATAGTAATATAAACTTTATTTTTATATTAAATGTATTTCTTATTCCTAATCTTATTTTATTTAAATTACTAATATTTTTCTTTTTATTTTGAACATTAGGTATGTCACTTAATTTAAAAACTTCTTTTTCAATTTCTTCATTTGAAGTTTCTATGCTATTTTCAAAAATTACATTATTCTTTTCTTCCTTTTTATTTGAGTTTTGTATAATCTCATTATCTAATTTTATTTCTTTTTGTTTAATTTTTTTATCTTCAATAATCTTACCATCATGCATTGTAAGTTTTCGAGTAACATATTTTTCAACTTGCTCATAATTATGTGTTACTATTATGACTAATTTATCCTTAGAAACTTCATGCAATAACTCAATTATATTTTCAGCTGTTTTACTATCAAGATTACCAGTTGGCTCATCTGCAACTATTATAGGAGTTTCTTTTATTAGGGCTCTTGCTATTGCAACTCTTTGCTTTTGTCCACCTGATAATTTAGATACTTTAGTATTTTTATACTTTAATAAATCTACCTTTTCTAAAACTTCTAAAATCTTCTTCTTAACTTTTCTTTTTTTATATCCATTTATTAGCAAAACTAATTCCACATTTTGGTAAACTGTATAACTATTTACTAAATTAAAATTTTGAAAAATATTTCCTATATATTTCTTCCTATAATTTTCAAAATCTAGTTCTGTATAACCTGAAGTCTCCTCTCCGTTTATATACATTTCTCCTTCTTCATAAGTATCTAATCCAGAGATTACATTTAATAATGTAGACTTACCACTACCACTTTCACCAGTTATAGCGATAAATTCGTTATTGTCTAATTTTAAATTTACTTTTGTAAAGCCACTTGCTACAGTATCTTTACCGTAATAAAATTTAGAAACATTTTTTAGTTCTAATAACATAATTTTTCTCCTTTATTTAATTTAAGTAATAAATTAAAAAATACTATTCCGTAATTTACCACAATTTAGAATAGTATACTATATATTTAATTAAATTTCAATTTTTTAGAACAAAATTAATGAAATCTTAAGTTTTTATGTTACAAATCAGATGGTACTTTATAAAATCGTGATATATATCTATTTTTAGTCAAAACATAGCTAGGGTAACACAGTCCGGGTCTTGACTCGCAAATAGCTATATATGACGATTTTGCAAAAGTTATATGTTTCCTACTGAATTGTAACTTTTTATTTAATCAATCTCTCCCTAAAATTTTATTTAACTCCACTTCTGCCTTTTTTATAAAAAGATTGGAAAAATCTAAAGGAAGATTTTCACCTTCTAAAAATTCTTTTAACTTTTCTATTGTATCCATTTTACTATTACCAACTTCTGTTTCCACTTCAATTAGAGCATCTCCATTTTTAACATCTTTTGTAAGTATTGAGAAATTATCTTTTCTATATTCATAATCATCTTCTATTATATTCATTATGCTTTTATATCCAATAGATTCCATAAACTTTTCTGCTTCTCTTATATCATGAATTTTCATTATGATACTTTTTTGTTCTAAAATTTCACCTTTTTCATTAATTTTTTTCACTTTGTAAACTATCATTTTCTCTATTTCTTGATTAGATATATCTTCAACATTTCTAATTATAATAGCTTTAGAAATAATTTCTCTTGTACTTAATTTATCTAATTCTAAATCACTAGGTATCATGTATATATCGTCTAAAATAAAATGTTTATCCTGCTTATATCCCTTTTCTTCTAAATTTTTTTTAAAATCTTCTAAACTTCCTATTACTTTTAAAGTTAATTCATTACTCTCCTTCATACTAAATTCCATTCCTTTCTCTTGATATAAATCATATTTATATAAAATTTTTGTAACAACTCAGAAGATATTTGTTTAAAGCTTGCTATATAGCTATTTTTAAGTCAAGACCCGAATTGTGTCACCATAGATATGTCTTGACTAAAAATAGCTATATAACAAGCTTTCTAATGGTTAAGACCTGAGTAGTTACAAATTTTTTATTAATTAATTATTTACAATTTATAATATTCTGCTAATTTTTTAAACGCTGGCAACGCTCTTTTTATCATATCTGTAGATACACAGTATGCAATTCTTACGTACCCCTTGCACGCAAACGAACTACCAGGTACAAATAAAATATTATATTCTTTAGCTTTATTACAAAATTCCATATCATCTTCTATAGGTGATTTTAAGAATAAATAAAACGCTCCTTGTGGTTTTATACATTCATAACCATATTTACTTAATTCATTATATAATAAATTTCTATTTTCATTATACGTGTTCATATCTACTTTTTCATCTGCACATTCTATTAATACTCTTTGTATTAAAGATGGAGCATTTACGCAACCTATTATTCTATTTGCAATTGTTATTGCAGCTATAATATTTTCACTGTCTTCCATTTCAGTTGGGACTACTACATACCCTATTCTTTCTCCTGGTAAAGATAAAGTTTTACTATATGAATATACTACAAACGTATTATTATAATACTTTGTAATATATGGAACTTCTACATCTTCATATACTAATTCTCTGTATGGCTCATCTGATATTATAAAAATTTCATGATTAAATTCTTTTTGCTTTTTCTCCAATATTCTCGAAATTTCTTTTATTGTCTCTTCTGAATATATAACTCCAGTTGGATTATTCGGTGTATTTATAATTATAGCTTTAGTTTTCTCTGTAATTTTACTTTCAAATTCATCTAATTTAGGTTGAAAGTCTTTTGTATTTGGAGATATTTCAATTAATTTACCGTCATAATTTTTTACATAATTTTTATATTCCATAAAGTATGGTGCAAATGTAATTACTTCATCATCTGGATTTATTATACTTTTTAAAATTATATTTATTCCAGAAGCAGCACCTACAGTCATTATAATATTTTCTGCTGCAAACTTTGTACCAAATCTATTATTTATGCTTTTGGCGATTTTTTCTCTAACATCTTCAAAACCTGCATTACTCATATATCCATGTACCATTAATGAATCTTCTTTATCTATTATTTCTTTTATACTTTCATTAACTTTTTTAGGGGCATGAACACTTGGATTTCCTAAACTAAAATCATAAACATTTTCCTTTCCATATTTTACTGCCAACCTCTTCCCCTCTTCAAACATTTCTCTTATTACAGAATTATTTTTTACTAAATCTTTCATTTTATCAGATATCATTTTAAATATCTCCCTAATATTTTAAAATCTACTACCACATCTTTTAATTCCTTTAGTGCGACATCACTATTCTCATTTAATTCAACATCTATCCAAAAATAGTACTGTCCTAATTGTTTTTTAGTAGGTCTTGATTCTATTTTTGTTAAATTTAAATTATATTTTTCAAAAATACTTAGAGCCTTGTATAATGATCCTGGTTTATTTTCAGTAAAGAAAATCAAAGTCATTTTATTAGCCTCTATAATATTTTTGTCACAATTTCTTAATTGCCAAAACTTTGTTTCGTTAAAATTATTATCTTGAATATTTTCGTCTAATACCTCTAAGTCGTATTCGTCTTTACAACCAATGTTGCATATGCAAGCAACATTTTCCTTTTGCGACACTTCCTTTGCAGCTAATGCAGTGCTTGATATTTCTATTATTTCTGCTTCTTTAAAATTCTTTTGTAAATATTCTCTACATTGGGCTAATGCCTGTGGGTGTGAATATATTTCTTTTATTTCACTAAACTTATATTTTTCTTTAGCCATTAAATTTTGACTAATTCTTAAAACTTTTTCTCCACAAATATATATATTTTTACTTTGTATTAAAGTATCTATAGTTTCTGTTACACAACCTTGTAGGGAATTTTCTATAGGCACTATTCCTTCGCCTATCAAATTACTTTCTAAATTATTTATTATATCTTTTATTGTTCTAAAAGGTATCTTTTCATTTTCTTCTCCATATACTTCATTACATATTTCATAAGAGAATGTACCTTTTGGACCTAAATAACCAACTTTCATATATATATCCTTTCTAAATGCTATTTTACATCTTTTACTTCATATTTACTTTCTCTTAAAATTATATACCCTTTTTCTTTTTCCTCAACATTTTCAAAAACAATATTTAAAGCACCTTGCATATTTTCTCTGTTATTTACTATTCCTATATTTTTAATATTTATATTATTTTCTGCTAAAATAGTAGCCACTTTAGCAATTGCTCCCTTTTCATCTTTTATTATTATATTAAGAGTTGGCATTACTTGGCCATTTATTTTCTTAATTGAAAAACTATCTCTATATTCTTTAGCGTTTTTAAAGAAATTATATATATCATTTTTGTTTTCTAAGCCAGAAATTTTTTCTCTTATATTTTCTAAATTCCTTATATACTTTTCCAATACAGATAGTATTTCGTTTCTATTTTCTATACATATATTTTCCCACATTATAGGGTCTGCTGAAGCTATTCTTGTTATGTCTTTAAATCCTCCTGCAGCTAATAATTTCATTTTTTCATCTTCTTCATCTAGTTCTTTAACTAAATTTACTAATGCAGAAGCAATAATATGTGGAACGTGACTTATAACTGCTACTATAAAATCATGTTTCTTTTCATCTATTAATACAGGAATTGCTTTTAATTCTAATATTATTTCTTTTAACTTTTCTATATTTTCTTTATTATTATTTTCAATTAAAATATAATATGCATTTTCAAATAAATAATCATTTGAAGTAGCATATCCTGCTCTTTCTGAACCTACCATTGGATGTGCTCCTACAAAGTTTATATTTATTCTTTCTAATTCTTCTAATATTGTACTTTTTGTACTACCTATATCTGTAATTATACAATCCTTTTTTACAATATCTTTTAATTGAATTGCTAATTCTGATATTAAACTTACTGGAGTACATAAAAAAATAACATCAGAATCTTTAAAATCATTAAAATCTTTTGCTATTTTACTTATGCTATTGTCATGAAGAGCTAATTCTAATGATTTTTTATTAGTATCAAATGCACATATTTCTCCAACTTTATTGGATTTAATAAGCGATTTTGCAATACAGCCACCCATAAATCCTAACCCTATTATTCCTATTTTATACATGAGTATCCCCTTTTAACTATTTAAAGCTTTTATTATATTTTCAGCAATCCTATTATGTCAAATATAACAGTGGGTTCAAGTATTCAAGTCTTTCCACTTAAAATATGCATCACAAGTTTGCTGAATTCTTGGTTCATCAATTCTTATTAAATATTCATCATTCATTTTCTTACCATCAGAATGTTAATACTTTTGGAGCTTCTAGGGAGAATCGAACTCCCGACCTACAGGTTACGAATCTGTTGCTCTACCAACTGAGCTATAGAAGCATATTATAGAAAAGGATTACTACCTTTTCTACTTTTTTTCTAAGAAAATGCATCAGAAATGCACTTCCCTAGAAAACAATTCTTTTATATCATTTAAATCTTTTGCCTTTAGAAGATCTTCCACCTTTATTATCTGTATCATTATCGTCCCATATATCTGAAGCACTTGGTTTTGTAGTATTTGTATTATTGTTTGTAAATACATCATTATATTTATTTTCTTCTCTTTTTGTATTTCCAAAAACATCATTTTGCTTTGGCATTTCTGTAGATTTTTCTATATTTGTTGTATTTTCGTTTTCAAATATATTATTTTGTTCTGTAGTAGTATTGACTTCATTATTAGCAATATTTCCTCCAAATATTCCTACATTTTCTTTTGAATTATCATTTAGCATTTCTTCAGTCTCATTTGTGTTTTCAGAAATTGTTTTGAAATCTTCCACTGCATTTTTGGTATCAAATATACTATCTTTATTATTATGGATATTAGATAATTTTTCCAATTCTTTATAAGATTCATCTTCATCAACAGCTACTTTGAAATCACCTTTTCTTACTTTTTCACTTGGAGTATCTTCCATATCTGCAAAATCATTCTCTGCTCTTTTTCTTGTATTAATAATTACTATAATTCCTATTAGAATTACCGCTACTATTGCTGCTAATGCAATTAAAATTATCTTACCTACTTGATTTTTTAAAGCTTGGTTTGTTGTAGTATTTTCATCTGTTGTAGAAGCAGCCACTGTCTCAGGTTCATGTTTAGTTACAGTTATTTGATAATTTATTTTAGTCTCTCCATCTTCTGATGTTACTATTACTGTAATTAGATTTTCACCTATCTTTAAGTTACTATTTCCTACTATTTCAACTTTTGCATTTTCGTGATTTGCTGTTGCAATCACTTCTAATGTGTCTATATCTTCTGAAAATTCTGCTTTATATTCATATACATTACTTGCAAAAGTAGGATTTAATTCTAATCCTGTTATTACTAAATTTGATAATCCAAATTCGTTAACATTTTCGTCTTCTTTATTTTCATCTTCCTTATTTTCTTCATCATCTTTTTTATTAGGATCATTTGTTTCGTCTATAACGTTAGGTGGAGTAGTTTCATCTACAGTTCCTGCTGTCTTTCTTATAATTCTTATAGAATGTGACTCTTCACTTCCGTCTTCCGCCCTAACTACAACTGCAAAACGATTTGTACCTTCTTCCAAATTATATGTTCCATTTCCTGATACTATTGTAGCTCCTGAATCATTTGCAACTCCTGTTATAGTTACACTTTCTAATGAGTTGTCAACTGTTATATCATATATTCCTGAACTTGCTTTGTTAATTTTTCCAAATGGTGATATAGATAAGCTAGCTAAAGATGTATCACTTGATTTTGATGGTTCAGGGTCTGGTGTTGGCTCTGGGTCAGGTGTAGGTTCACTTGGCCCCTTTACTTTTATTACAGCTGTATTTGTTTCATTTGGTATGTTTTCTAAATCAGGAGTTTCCATTCCTGTTACCGAAAATTTAACATTATAAGTAGTATCTGATTCTACAGTAGGGACTTTAAATGTAAATGTTCCTAAAGTAGTTAGACCAGAATCTGAAGAATTTGTTATTATTTTTTTATCTGCACTAACTTGACCGCCTGATGCATTCGTTATAGTTAATCCAGCTGTATCTGTAAGAGTTAATGTATATGCACCTAATGCTTGCTTAGAAGTAACAGTTACAGTTACTTCACCACTTCCTGAATTAACTTCTTTATCTGTTGATACTATAACTGCAAAACTATTTAATTGTAATAAAAACATACAAGTAAAAAATATTAACACTATTGTTGATAGTTTAGTTTTCATATTTAATTATCTTCCTTTCATAAAAAACTATATTTTAAATATTGATATCAAAATTTCCTACTGAATATTTTAATATTCTTAAAGAATCTCTAGAATCAATAATTTCATCCATATTCAGATCTGCAGCTTTTAAAAACTCATTTTTAATTTCATAAGTTCCTACTGAATATTTTAATATTCTTAAAGAATCCCTAGCATCTATTTCTCCATCTCCACTAACATCTCCCACTTTAATTACAGTATATTCTTTATCACCTAATTTTATAACATAACCTGTACCTAAAGAATTATCTGTAATTTCAGCTTCTGCTTTTTTAACTCCATACGTTTTAGCATTTAACTTTCCTGCCACGATATTTGCAGTTATACTTGGGATTATTGTTATTTTCTTATTTTCTTCATCTATATTAATATAATTCATAATTTTAACATAATCTTTTGAAACATATCCACTTAAGCCATTAAATAACAATACTTTATACCAATTATTAGTTTCACTTTGTATAATAAATTCTTCTTTAGGCTGTATAGAATATATCACTCTATAATCTTGTCCAGCATCTTCTCTTAAATTCAATGTTGATGATACATCTGCATACCCATAATTAATATTAGGTATAGGTTCTGCTATTTTTCCTATAATGTTATCTTCTCCACCACCAGGCATTTCAGGTGTACCTGAATTTTCTCCATTATTAGGTGTAAATTTTTCTAAATATTCTGTTTTAGTATAACCAATACGTCCATCCCATAATTGAATCTTATCCCATTCGGCATTATAATTTCTTTGTAACATTACTACTAAATCATCTTTATAAACTGTACTAATAATATTTCCACCTATTGAATCTCTTATAACTAATGCTGAAGATATATCTGCATAATATAAATCTTTTCCACTATTAGATAAACTAGATATTTTATTTACAGGCATTTCTGGCATATTATCAAATACAGGAATTATAAAATTCAAATTTTCATTAAACAAACCTTCATCTACATATGTATCAAATAATGACATAGATTGTGAATATGGATCTTGTACATTAGTCATGTATTGATGGTATAAATCACTTGAAGTTATTATTTGTGTTTCTTCTGCTTTTAAAATTTCATTTCCAACACAGTCATATTTATAGAAATATGCTGTATTTTGTCCTGCTTTTATATAATTATCTGAATTAAATTGAGCACCTTCAACTATTGATGTATATGGACAATTCCAACCTTTACTATCTGCATATCGCAAACCATTTAATATAGCGTCACCTGTATCTGAAGCACCTATATTAAAAAAATTATATGTATTTGGATATGTTGGGTTAGTTCCACTTGTTGAACCACTACCCGAACTACCAACTTCTTGAACTATTTTTATTATCATACTAATTGGACTCATTTTAGAAACTTCCGCTGCTTTCATAATTATATCTGTATATGTCATAGTTACACTTTGTTGATAATTAGGGTGATTTTCATCGCTCATAACAAATGTTATAGGATTTCCATAATTGAACACAGCGTATTTTTTTACTAGATTATGAACCATTTCTCTGTTATATAAACTCTCATTATATGAAATTTCTAAAAACTGGAAAATATTTCTTTCGTTTATGAAATTTCTTGGATCCATAAAATATGCAGTTATTCCTGAATTAGCACAATAATATCCACTTTGCAAATCATTACAAGAACATCTATGTGCCACATCAAATCCATAATATACTCTATTTTTATGTTGTTCTCCCGCTATAAATTCATTCCAATCTATTCCTGTATAATAAGCTTGAAAATTCCAATTATCATGAAATGTATCATCTACAAATTTTCTTAACAATTTTTGATAACTCTCTGGAAATGAATCTATACCATTTGTAACTTTTTGTTGATATGTACTAGCAGCTTTTACATTAGATATTGGCAATAAATTCACCATTATAAAAATTATAATAAAAAGACATATATTTACTTTTTTTATACTTGAATTATTTCTACATTTGTTTCTTTTTCTACTAAAATTACTATCTTTATCAACTAATTTCTGCGTTTCCATTTTTCCTCCTCTTTTGCCTTTTTTTTACAAAATTAGTATATCATTTTTTGTATTTATAAGTCAATAATTTTTGAAAAAGTTTTTAAAAAGTTTTGATAAAAAAGAGGTGCTCTAATTTTTAGAGCACCATTAAGATTCTTATAGCCTATTTTTTATCATCTCTTTTTCATCTATATAAAACTCCCACACGCAATCAAGTTTTTGTTGTAATTTAAGGAAAGATTTTGTAAGCAAACTGTCATATATATTATATTCAATCCCCTTACTTCTTAAATATCCACATATTAGTAATTTGCAAGATAAACTTTTTATTTTACATTTACCACAAGAAGAAGTGTCTAAGTTGTTACATTGAACTTTATTTCTCACATCATAGCAACAGCCATTATATTCTGTATATGGAAATTTAAATTTATTGTTTTTATCATACTGTGCAAAGCATTGATTATTTTTAAAATTGCAAAAATTGTAATTTTTAAACTCATTATCTAAATAATCTGAAAAATAATCATACAAGTAGGAAATCTTTTTTTCGTAATCGGCTTCTTGTAGTACTTCTAAAGCTACTTGTAATTCCCTCAGTACAAAATTGTATTTTAAATTATCTGCTTCATCATATTGAATTAAATACATAATATTTTTCAAATTATTCTTTGTAATAATTTTATTTAAATTCTTAATTAATTTATATAGTTTATATTTAGTTGTGTTTACAATATATTTCTTAACATAATCTCCATTTTTTACATCCAATACTTTATTAACTAAAATATCCTCTGTTAATCTCTTATTATCTATTTGCAAAAGATTATTATATATTCTGCATAAATTATTTTGAGAATTATAAAACCAATTCTCACCAATTTCGTAATTATTAAGATTTATATATACTGTACTATTATCAGTTATCATTTTATTTGGCGTATATTTGTTTATAATAATTACATTATCTAGATTATAATTTTGAATTTCCTTTTCATTAATTACAGTTATAAAATTTGAATTTAATTTTATCTTTTCTAAATTATACGTTCTTAAATAATGTTCAAATAAGTTTACTATAAATTCTGAATTTGGCGTATTCAATTCTTTTAAAATCGTAATTTTGCTTTTTATAATATCTATTTCCATTTTTAACCTCTCATAAACCTTCCTGCATCATTGTTCCAACCATTTTCAGTAGTCCATCCATTATAAGCACTTTCTGCGACAGCATCATAACACCTTACTATTATCCCAAAATTTCTTCTACTACAATATAATCACTTTCTTGTATTGCTAAATCCGTTTCTTTACTTAAAATTTGTAAAAAGTAATCTGAATATATCTCTTTCATTACTTTATTACGTCTATTAATTGTTCTGGCAATTCTTTGTACTCTACGTATTCATTTAAAAAGTATAAACACATATTGGAATTATATATTTTTTCTTTTCCATATAATGAAAACATATATCCATCATAGTTTTCTTTCATTATTGGTAATATATTTTCTGCCTCTTTTTCTTCATTTACAAAAAAATCTAAATTATATTTTTGCCTATATATGTTTCCCAAAATAATTTTTCATATTTATCTATTTTTCTTAAATCATAATAACTTTCTAACATACTTGTAAATAATGTTTTTCCAAATTTTCTCGGGCGTAAAAACATTATCCTTTTTTCTGCCAAGTTTTCTAGCATTTCTATGTATTTTGTCTTATCTACGTAATAATAATTATCGAATATTAATTCTTCATAATTGCTTATTCCATAAGGGAGTTTCTTCATTTATAATCATTCCTTTTCTCGTAAACTTTATATTTATTATACTACAAATATGATAAAAAGAGCAAGACTTTTCTTACTCTTTTATAAGATTTTTATAACAACGTTACAATTAGGTGGTACTTTATAAAATCGTGGTATATAGCTATATGTTCTCTACCTGAATTGTAACATAACAACTCGTTAAACAAAAATTTGCAATGAAAAATAAATACTTAGTAACCTCTCTTTCAAGTTTTTCATATTATAAAATGATAAATATGTATAATTTCCTTTTATAGGCAAATAATACTATTGTATTTTTAGGAGGATTCCATGCTTAAAACAATATGTATAAAATCTAATAATGAGCGAGTTAATAATTATATAATAGATAGTATTAAAAAATTAAAATTAAACGATATATATTTATCTGTCCATAATTTTTCAATATACAAAAATATAATAGTGCATTATAAAGGAAATAATTATGAAAAATTTATAAACAACTTTTCAAAATTGCTTACAAAAGTCACAATTAATTTTTATAATACCTACTTAATAAAATACTTAATAAATAATAATTATTTTTACTTTTCAGATTTTGATAAAGATAAAATTTTAGAATATTGTAAAGAAAATTGTTTAGAAAAAAATTTTTCTTCTAAAAGCGAATTTATATTGCGAAAAACTTTTAAAGATTACCTTTTAAATAATAATAAAATTATATTAAAAGGGTTTATAAATTTTGGCGTAAAAGATTATTTAATACTCCTAGATGAAATTGTAGGTCAAAGTGTAAATAATTATTTGATAGAAAAAGAATACATGGAATTTATAGAGCTTTTAAAATGTTACGTAAATTCTAAGCCACCTATAGCTGATAAAATTTACTTAGTATATGAAAATCATAATTCCACCTTAATAGATGAAAATGGAGATGATATATTAATAGATAGTAATATAGGAAATCAATACTTATCTGATATAACATTCTCCCAAAATGATTATTGCTTAAATACATTACTTACACTATTACCTAAAGAATTAATTATAAACTATACTGACCAAAGCAAAGATGATTTTCTAACTACTTTAGAGTTAATATTTGAAGATAGAATTTTATATTCAGAACAAATCGGAAAGACTTAATATTGTGCAAATCTTATTTTTTTCTCTTTGGCTTTCCATAAATTTGTTCTGTGCCAATTTTACTTTAGTAAAATTGTGTACATTTTTATTATTATTGATTTTTCTTTCTTGCTTTTTTTATTTGAAGATTCCTGTATGCTTCTCCTAATGTATTAAAAGCAAAGTTTGTAAGTGGTTTAAATACCATATACAATTCGCCAACGAATTCTACAAAATCTCCATTAAAGCCTTTTTTAAATTTATATATGCCATATTGTGGATGATGTTCGTCTACGTGTCCAGAAACTCCTCTAAAGTCATATATATCACATTTCTTTTCAAGAGCCCATTTTATCATTTCCCATTGTACTAAATAATTTGGCATTACATTTCTATTTTCATTTGAACTTGCACCATACAAATACCAAACTTTATTACCATAATAAATTGCAATCGCTCCTGATATAGGTTTTCCATTATAATCTGCCATTATAACTCTTAAATAATCTTTTCCCATACAATCATACATTTCTTCAAAGTATTCTAAAGGTCTTATAAGGAAATTATCTCTATTTCCAGTCTCTTGCATTATTCTATAAAAATCCTTTAAATCTTCCTTTCCGCCATCTCTTATAGTAACACCTTTTCTACCTGCTAAACGAATATTATATCTCGTTTTTTCATGGAATGATTTTAATAATTCTTCTTCTGTCTTATCTTTAACATTTAAACGGAATACATATCTTGGTTGAATAACTTCGCTAAAGTCTTTTACATTTTCCTTTAATTTAAATCCTACTTCTTGTGCTATCTTTTTAAATTCTTCATCATTATCTGGAATATCTGGGTCTACTCTTAATATAAAAGCATTGTACTTTTTAGCCAATTCTTTTGCTCCATTAACTAAATCTTGAAAAGTTTCTTTATCATGAATATCACATACAGGTCCTCTAGGTGAATACATTATACTTGCATTAATATATGGCAATTTTCTTATTAAAATACTCATAGCACCTTTTATATTGCCAGCTTTATCTTCAGATAAAACAACTTCATTTTTCCATTCAGACTTTAACTTTGCCCATTCTGGTGATTGTAAAAAATGTCCCTTTGGATGTTTTTGATTAAACTCAATAAATTTTTCTCTATTACTATCATCTACTAATATCATCTTCTTAAGCTCTCCTTTATAAATTTATCACTTCTCTATTGTACTACAAAGTTACAGAAAAAACAATATAGCATAAACATTTTTTCACATTTTTTTAAGATATATGAAATACTTAAATTTCTACTCTACCTAATATTTTATACGAATTTTACAAATATACATCTTTAAAATTTAATCAAAAGATAAACTACTAAAACAATTTCAGCAATTAATATTGTTGGCATTCCAACAGTAAACTTCAATTTTTTAGTCTTATGTCTAAAAGTATACATACCAGCAATTGTGCCAATACCTCCACCTAACAAAGTAAGCATCATTAAAGTTCCCTCTTTAATTCTCCATCTACCTTTTTCTGCTTTTCTTTTATCAATTAGCATAGCTAAAAAGCCTACTATGTTTATTACTAGTAAATATACAATTAAATATGTAATATACTCTGGATGCTGGTTTAAAAAATTAATTATCATAACAATACCTCAAACTTTCATACTACCCAAACAAACTTATTTGATTACTTTCTGGTAGCCCGTCTAAACAATTAAATTTATGTAATAATTCTACAACAGATTTTCCTATACCTGCTTTTTCTTTTAGCTCTTCAACACATGTAAAATCATTTTCTTGTACTGCTGCATATATGCCCTCTGCTGCAACTGTTCCAAGCCCTGGAATACTATTTAATGGTGGACGTATTCCATCTTCTTCCATTAAAAATTTTGTAGCATGAGATTTATATAAATCTATTGGTAAAAAGTTTATTCCTCTTTCATACATTTCTAACACTATTTCTAATACACCATACATACCTTGGTCCTTTTTAGATGCTGAATTTCCTGCCTCTTCAATTTCCTTCATTTTTTGTCTAACTTTTTCCTTACCAAATATCATCTGTTCGCTATCGAATTCATCTGCTCTTACTGTAAAGAAAGCGGTATAATATGCTTTTGGCATATGTACCTTAAACCACGCTATTCTAAATGCCATTGTAACATAAGCTGCTGCGTGTGCTTTTGGGAACATATACTTTATTTTCTTACAAGATGATATATACCAATCCGGAACATTATGTTCTTTCATAAGTGCTTCCCAGTCATCATTCAATCCTTTTCCTTTACGTACAGATTCCATTATTTTGAATGAATCTTTTGGAGGCAATCCCATTTTTATTAAATATATCATAATATCATCTCTTGTACATATTGCTTCACTTAATGTTGCAATATTATTTACTATTAATTCTTGAGCATTTCCAAGCCACACATCAGTTCCGTGTGATAGCCCTGATATTCTTATTAACTCTTCAAAAGTAGTAGGTTTTGTATCTACAAGCATTCCCCTAACAAACTTTGTACCAAACTCAGGAACTCCATACGTTCCAACTAAAGAATTAATTTGCTCTGGTGTGACTTTTAAAGCATCTGTACTAGAGAAAATGGACATCGTTTCTTTATCATCTAAAGGAATTTCTTTAGGTTCTATATTAGTTAAATCTTGTAACATTCTTATCATGGTAGGATCATCGTGGCCTAGAATATCTAGTTTCAACAAATTCTTATCTATTGAGTGGTAATCAAAATGTGTTGTTATAACATCTGATTCTGCATCATCTGCTGGGTGTTGTATTGGACAAAATTCATATATCTCGTGTCCTGCTGGTACTACTATAATCCCACCTGGGTGTTGTCCAGAAGTTCTTTTAACACCTGTACAACCTACAGACAGTCTTGCTATTTCAGCATTAGTTACTTTTTTATTACGTTCTTCAAAATACTTCTTTACATATCCAAACGCGGTCTTATCAGCTATTGTACCTATAGTACCTGCTTTAAATGTACTGCCATCTGGGAATAATACATCAACATATCTATGAGCTTTACCTTGATACTCGCCTGAAAAGTTTAAGTCTATATCTGGCTCTTTATCTCCATCAAAGCCTAGGAAAGTTTCAAAAGGTATATCCATACCATCTTTTGCCAAAGGCTCACCACATACAGGACAAGTTTTATTAGGCAAATCGAAACCATTCTTATATCCATAATCTGAAAAATCTGAATATTTACACTTCTTACATCTATAATGTGCTTGCAAAGAATTAACTTCTGTAATACCTGTTAAATATGCTACAAAAGATGAACCTACAGAACCTCTCGAACCTACTAAGTATCCATCAGAATTAGATTTCCAAACTAGTTTTTGTGCTATCATATACATAACGGCAAATCCATTATTTATAATAGATGCTAATTCCTTTTCCATTCTCTCTCTTACTATTTCTGGTAAATTTTCTCCATATAACTCAATTGCTTTTTCTTCTGCTATTCTCTTTATTTCCTTCTCTGAGCCTTCTATCTCAGGTGGACATTTCAAATCTGAAATAGGATTTACAGCCTCACACATATCTGCTATTTTATTTGTATTAGTAACAACTATTTCATACGCTTTTTCTTTACCTAAATAACTAAATTCTCCTAACATCTCCTCTGTAGTTCTAAAATATAGTGGTAAATCTTCATCAGCATCTTCATATCCTTGTCCTGCTAAAAGAATTCTTCTATATATCTCATCTTGTGGATCCATAAAATGAACATCACAAGTAGCTACTACTAATTTATTTAACTTTTCACCTAAATCTACAATTTTCTTATTTATATCTTTTAAAGCACCTTTATTTTTAACAGTTCTATTTTTTACTAAAAATTCATTATTTGCTAAAGGTTGAATTTCTAAATAATCGTAAAAATCTGCAATTTCTTCTATTTCTTCATCAGTTTTTCCTTCTATAATAGCTCTATATAATTCTCCTGCTTCACAAGCACTTCCTATAATTAAGCCTTCTGAAAATTCTTGGTATAAACTTTTAGGAATACGAGGTTTTTTATAAAAATAATCTAAATGAGATTTAGATATTAATTTATATAAATTTTTTAAACCAACTTGCGTTTGTGTCAAAATTATAGCATGATAAGTATGTAATTTTTTAATATCTATATCTTTATTACAAGTTTCATCTATATCATTAATATTTTGTACATCCATTTTCTTTAACTTTTCCATCATTACATTAAAAACTTTTATAAGTGTAATAACATCATCTAACGCTCTATGTGCTACTTCTACTACAATACCTAATTTTTCTGCTATTATTCCTAATTTATGTTTTTTAAAATCTGTAAATAAAGCACGAGATAAACTTAATGTATCTATATATACATTTTCTAATTTATATCCTAAATTTTCCGCATTATATCTTAAAAATCCAATATCAAAGCCTGCATTATGTGCAACTAAAACATCATTCCCTATGAACTCTAAAAATTTTGGCATTACTTGTTCTATAGTTTCAGCATCTTGTACCATCTCATCTGTAATATGAGTAATCTCTACAATATGTTTAGGTATCTTTTTTTCAGGATTTACAAATGTTGAAAATTCTGCTATTTTTTCTCCATTTTTAATTTTTACAACTGCAATTTCTGTGATTTTTTCAGTTCTAAAAGAAACACCCGTTGTTTCAATATCTAAAACGCAATATTCTGTATCTAAAGGAATTATTGGTGCCTCTTGTTTATAATCTTTAGGTTCTTCTTCTACATTAATTTTCATTCCGTTACTTACTTTTTTCTCTACTTTTTTAAATAAATTAAAAACTATAGGATTTTTATCTGGAACTAAGTATGCTTCTACTCCATATAATACCTTAATATCTTTTCCATCTTTTCTCAATTTTTCAACAGCTTTTTTAGCTTCTGGAAATGCTTGTACAACTCCATGGTCTGTAATAGCTATAGACTTCATTCCCCATTTAACAGCTCTCTTTATCAAATCTGTAGCAGACGTAACTGCATCCATTTGGCTCATTTGTGTATGTAAATGAAGTTCTACTCTCTTCTCTTCAGCCTCATCTTTTCGTGTTTCCTTTTCTACAGGTTTTCCCTCTGTTATAATTCTACACATTACAGAAATATCTTTAATATATTTATCATATTCTGCCACACCTTTTATTTTAACAGCACCAGCAGATTTTATTTTATCCATAATCTCTTTAGATTTAGTACTAT
Source organism: uncultured Clostridia bacterium (assembly GCA_934182605.1). Lineage (GTDB taxonomy): Bacteria > Bacillota > Clostridia > TANB77 > CAG-508 > CALXUC01. The sequence goes on from CAKPRQ010000001.1 coordinate 84,632, forward strand.
CCTTAGCAAATACTTTACAGCTAATAGTACTTGTGCCATCATAAACTAACATTGTGACTAATACTTTTCCAGTTGATAAATCCTTACCTTCAACTTGTAAAACTTCTCCTTCTAAAATAACATCTCCTGTATTTTCAGTAATTTCTGCAATTTGTGTCTTGTGTCCAAATAACATATTTGCTTTACCATAAATAGCTTTGCCACTTCCACTTTCCTCTTGTGGAATATCAGCATACTCAGGTGCAGGATAATCTGGCATTGGATAATCTGGTACTGGATATTCAGGTGCAGAATTGGAAGTCGAATTTTCTACTTTAATTGAAGCTCCCTCACTTCCATTTTCATTAGGAACAGTTTGTGGAGCTTTTCTTCCATACTCTTTTAATTTATTTTTCTTTCTTTCCTCAGCTTCTATTTTAGCTTGCTCTCTCATTTCTAAAATAGCTTGCTCCTCTAAATGTCTTATATGTTCTGAATGATTTTCTTCATTTTGCACCATACAATCAACAAATTTTACTTTTATATTTTTATTTGTTAAATTATATATTAAACCTTCTATAGATAAATTTACTTTTCTTGTCTCGAGTATATCTGCACCACTTTTTACAAAGATATCTACTGTTAAAATATTATCATCTAATTTAACTTCACTTTTAGCAAGTATTGCTCTAGTTAATGGATATGTACTTGCCATATATTGAACTAATTCTCTCCAGTTTGCCTCAATATTATAATTTAATTCACAATTATATTTTATTCTTAATTCAACAACATCTATCTTGAATTTTTGTTTTATATATTGTTCAAATTTTACAAAATCTGAGATTTCTATTGGCTCGTTTGATATAAATAAACATATTAACTTATTTACTTTTTTATATAAGTTCATTTCTTCAATTTCGCAGTTTAAAATATTATTTCCATCTTTAAAATCTTGAAAAACATCTTTTAATATTTTATTCATAGTTAATATCATTCCTTCTTAAGGCACAAATCTGGTTGGAAAAGAATTAAATTTTGACTAGGAAAACAAATTTGAAATTTATGAGGCGTACTTTTTGTACGTTGATTAAATTTCAAATGAAGTTTGACAACGTCAAAATTGTAATTATTTTTCAACTATACAATATATATTTAAGTTTTTCTATTGTACCATTTAAATCATTAATACCTTCTAACATTATTATATTATTTAAAAAGTTTCCACTACGTATTTTTACACCTAATTTTCCCATTCCAAATATTTTTTCAGCATAATTTTGATAAAATAATATATCTGCTATATCTTCATAAGGAATTATTATTTGCTCTTGTCTTCCATATTTTTTTAATACAAGTAATTCGCTTTCAAAAAATAAATATACAGTTTTTTTATAACGCCTCTTATTAATTAAAACTCTTATTGCTATATACAATACATATACTCCTATTACTGCAACACAATATAAAGGAGTTACTTCCGTTGTTTGTACAAGTAAAACAGCAATAAAAATTAATGTTGCTAAGGTTACAAAATAATTTGATGCTAGTACCAACAAATTGAATTTAGGTTTTATTTTTAAAAGTGGCTTTACTTTTTCTTCTTCCTGAGCCATATTATTTCTATTATTATTTTTGTTATTTCTATTACTATTTAATCTCATACTAATTATCCTTTCTTTTTAAAAATCAAATCGTTAAAAAATTCTAAGTACATCATTATACGCCACATATATAGATAACCCAAGCAATAATACAAATCCTAAAAACTGCATATTTACTTCAAATTTTTCACCAAACGGTTTTCTTCTAATTTTTTCTATTAGTAATAAAAAAAATTTGAAACCATCTAATGGAGGTATTGGTAAAAGATTTGTTACACCTAATGATAATGATACTAATGCTAATAGATATATAAATTCTGTTACTGCTTTAGTTTCACTTATAATACTAGAAATTCCAATAGGGCCTGTAAATTGGTCTAATCCAACTTCTCCTGTAAATAGCATTTTTAAACTTTCAAATATTGAAAAAAAGAAATTACCGGTTGCCATTAAACCTGTATTAATACCATATAAAATTGTTATTAATACAAAATACGTTACAATTCCAAATAGTATATTAGCTATACTACCAGCTAATATAATCAACATTCTTTTCCAAATACTTACACTAGTATAAGAATCGGGGTCGGAGTTTCTTTCATCTAACCCCTTCAAATTTACATACCCTCCTAATGGAATTAATCTTAAAGAATAAACGGTATCATCAACTTTTCTCTGTAATATTTTTTTACCAAAACCTACAGAAAATTCATTTACTTTTACCTTACATAATCTTGCCACAGCATAATGTGCAAATTCATGCAAAATAATTAAAAAACCTAATAAGAATAGAATTTTTATAATCGTTATCATTAAGTAAAACCCCTTATATAAACATTAACAAAAAATATGCAGCTGGTGCTATAAATATTACACTATCGAATCTATCTAACATTCCACCATGTCCAGGTATTAAGTTACTAAAATCTTTTATACCAACATATCTCTTAACAGATGATGCTGCAAAATCTCCCATTTGTCCTATTATACTTAATATTATTGAAAATATTAACATTTTCTCATATGATATATTTAGTCCCGCGTATTCATTAAAACCATATGTAAATGCCAATGTTAATAAAACAGCTCCTATTACACCACCAATACAACCTTCTATTGATTTTTTAGGACTTATTTTACTAAATTTATGTTTACCTATTAGTTTTCCAACGGTGTATGCAAATACATCTGTTCCCCAACTTGCTGTAAATATATACCATATTAAATATTGACCATTTTCAAATCCTCTTACTAACGGTATAAACATTAGGAAAAATACTATATAACATATTCCAAAAAAAGTTATAGATATATCAACAATATTAATTTGCATTTGACTTCTAAATACTTCTATAAATAATAATACTATCATTAAAAAGAAGAAACTTCCTACATAATCCATCATAGAACCGCTAGGTAATATGTGCATAAATGCAATAAATATTGAAGCAAAATAACCTATCCATATTATAGGCTTAGCTTTTCCTTCAAAACATTTTAAAAATTCATGTAATGCAATAGCTGCAATTATAGCAAAAGCAAAATCTACTACATATACATTCCCAAATACTAAAATTATTATTACAAGTGGCATCCCTAATAATGCCGATGTTATTCTACTTAAATTTATACTCATATTATAATTGTACCTTTCAAAAAATTATTTACTTCCACCAAATCTTCTATTCCTTTTTTGATATTCTTTTATTGCCTCCACGAAATCATCTTCACTAAATTCTGGCCAATGTTTCGTTGGAAAATAAAATTCTGAATATACAATTTGCCAAGGTAAAAAATTACTAGTTCTTAACTCTCCAGATGTTCTTATTAAGAAATCTGGGTCTGGTAATCCTTTAGTATATAAACTGTTAGAAAATACTTCTTCATTTATATCTTCTACGTTTAATTTTCCATTTTTTACATCTTCAGCTATTTGTTTTACACCTCTTATGATTTCAGCTCTTCCACCGTAATTAAATGCTATACTTAATTGTAACCCTGTATTATTTTTAGTTTTTTCTTCAACTTCTTTTATGTATTCTTGTAACTTTTTAGACAATACAGATGTATCTCCAAATACTATTATTTTAACATTTTCTAAATCGTCTGTATCTAATATTTCTTTCAAATATTTTTCCAATAAAAATAGTAATCCATTTACTTCTTCTTTAGTTCTTTTCCAATTTTCTGTCGAAAAAGCATATAAAGTTAAGTACTTTATGCCTAATTTATTTGCAAATTTTGTAATTTTCTTTACATTTTGAGACCCTTCTTTATGTCCTTCTTTTGGATCCAATCCTTGCGCTCTTGCCCATCTCCTGTTTCCATCTAATATCATTGCTATATGTTTTGGTAAATTTTCATTATCTATATCATACATAACTTTATAACTCCTTACTAAATATTATATTTATTTAATTTTATTTTTCTCTATCTTTGATATACATAGCTAAATCTTTCAAAAATTCAGCCTTTTCTCCATATTTATGTATACTATCTACTGCTTCAAACGTAATTTTTTCTAAAATATCTTGTGCTACTTCTAGCCCATACATAGATACATAAGTTGATTTTTTCTTTTTCTTATCATTTCCTACAGGTTTACCCATTACTTTTTCGTCACCAATTTCAGACAAAACATCATCTTTTATTTGAAATGCCAAACCTATTTTTCTGGCATAATTTGAGACATTTTCAAAATCTTCTTTAGAAGCTTTTGCCATTATTGCTCCGATTTTTACAGAAGCTTCTATTAATGCACCAGTTTTATTTTCATGTATATAATCTAATAATTCTATTGGTATCTCTTTATTTTCAGATTCTGTATCTATATACTCTCCAATAATCATTCTATCTGTTGCATTAGTTAATATTTGCATAGCTTTTATATCATTATTTACACTTTTATTTTCTCCTATTTTTTTACAAATATATGTACTAATATTATTATATGCGCCATTTAGTAATTTATCTCCAGCAAGTATAGCTGTGGCCTCGTTAAACGCTTTATGATTAGTTAACTTTCCATGTCTTAAATCATCATTATCTATACCCGGTAAATCATCATGTATTAATGAAAAATTATGTATCATTTCCATTGAAATTACGTATGGCAAGCACTTATCATAATTACAATTTTCATCTTTGCAAAGCATTTTATATGTAGCAAGTATTAATATAGGTCTTATTCTTTTTCCTCCTGCCATTAAACTATACTCTGTTGAAGCGTTTAAAACTTCTTCAGGACATTTTTCATAATTTATACTCTCTTGTAATTTTTCGTTAATATATTTTTGGTATTCTTTCAATTCTTTTTTAAAATCCATTATTTAATTTCCTTTCTCTATTTCGCATTATATAAGAAATTTAAATAGACATTACTTCCTTTTCTTTTTCTTCTGTCATTTTATCTATTTCATCTATATATTTATCTGTTAATTTTTGAATCTCATTTTCAGAATTTCTTAATTCATCTTCAGTTATCTTAGAATCTTTTTGCATTGCTTTTGCTTCATCTATTCCATCTCTTCTTACAGATCTAACACTAACTTTAGCTTCTTCTGATAATTTTTTAACTTCTTTTACAATCTCTTTTCTTCTCTCTTCATTTAATTCTGGGAAATTTAATCTTATAACTTTTCCATCATTATTTGGATTTATACCAATTTCAGCTTTCATTATCTCTTTTTCAATCTCTTTTAATAAAGAAGCTTCCCATGGTTGTATTACTATTAATCTTGCTTCAGGCACAGATATACCAGCTACTTGATTAATTGGTGTTGGCACTCCATAATAATTTACTTTTATTTTATTTAATATAGCTGGATTTGCACGTCCTGCTCTTATTTCAGCTAAATTTTCTGCAAATACACTTATTTTTTTTTGCATTCTCTCCTCTATATTTTTAAAATCCATATTTTAATCCTCCTAAAATAATTTTCATATATCATATCATTTTTTTGAAAATATTACAATATTTATTAAGAATTTTTTAATTTTTTTAGTTACACTTCAATAATTATTTATAAAATCGTGATATATAGCTATGTTAGTCAAAACATAGCTATATATCACGATTTTGCTAAAACTATATGTTCCCGTCCTTCCTAAAGGAGGTGAAATCATTAAAATAACATTTAACCTTTATTCCACTATAGTTCCTATATTTTCGCCTTCTATAATTTTTATCATATTTTCAGGTTCATTTATTCCAAATACTACTAATGGAATATTATTATCTCTACAAAGTGATGTAGCTGTTGAGTCCATTACTTTTAAATCTTTATTTAATATATCTAAATATGATATTTTATCATATTTTTTTGCTGTTGCATCTTTTTTTGGATCTGCGGAATATACGCCATCTATTGTTTTTGCTAGCAATATAACTTCCGCCCCTATTTCAGCAGCTCTTAAAGCTGCTGCAGTATCTGTTGTAAAGAAAGGATTGCCTGTTCCAGCTCCAAAAATAACTACTCTATTTTTTTCTAAATGTCTTATTGCTTTTCTTTTTATATATGGTTCTGCAATTTCTTTCATTTCTATTGCTGTTTGTACTCTTGTTTGTACTCCTTTTGCTTCTAAAGCTTCTTGTAGTGCTAAAGCATTTATTGTAGTAGCTAACATTCCCATATAGTCTGATGTTGTTCTTTCCATTGTATAGCCATCTCTACCTCTCCAAAAATTTCCGCCTCCTACTACTATTGCTACTCTTACATTTTTTTCATATAATTTTTTTATAGCTTCACATATGTTTGAAACAACTGTAGGATCTATTCCTGTTTTTTTGTCTCCAGCTAATGCTTCACCACTTAATTTTAATAATATTCTTTTATACTTTATCATATTTTTAATCCTTTCATTATTTATATATGTTTTTAATATACAATTTTCTGTGCATTTAAGTACATTATATTTTCTAGATACTCTGTTGTAGCCACTTTTTGAAGTTTTTTCAATATATCTGGCATATATTCATATATAGTTTGATCTTTATGTACATCACTGGCTAAATAATCTATTTTTTCCTTTTTCAATAATTTTTTTACAGTTTTTTGAGCGCCTTTTCCATAATAACCTATTATAGAGGCATAATTTGATTGAATTTCTGCACCCATTTCTATAAATTTATCTACTATTTCTAAATTATTCTGAACAAATTTATATCTTTCAACATGCGCTATTATTGGTTGATATCCTAATTGAATTAATTTTTGAATTTCGCTTTCTAAGTATAATTGATGTACCTCAAAAGATGTTTCTACTAATATATATTTAGAATTTGCTAATGTAAAATATTTATCTAATTCCTTGTCCATTTCTGGGAATACATATACTTCATTACCGTAATATAAATTTATATTTAAGTTTTCTTTTTCTATAATGTTTAATAATTCTTTATATTTTTCTAATAATGTTGCTTTACTGTTTTCAAACGCCGTTTTATAATGATGAGGAGTTAAAATTATATCTTTAACTCCTACTTTTTTTGCTTCTTTTAATATTCTTATACTTTGCTCTAAATTTTTAGCTCCATCATCTACATTATTCATAATGTGAGTATGTATATCAAATATTTTTATGTTTCCTAATTTATTCATAGTTCATGGAATTCCTTTCAAACATATTAAGTAATTCTTCTTAATCTATTTTTAACTTCTCATTCTTCTATTAGATTTTACTAAAGAATTTTCATGATAATATGAACTATATCCATAAGATTTTCTAGTGTATGGTACTTTGTTAAATACTATACCTATTATATTTCCGCCTGCTTTTTTTAAGTCTTTTATCATCTTTTTTAACTCTTCTGCTTTTCTTCTTCCTTGTTCTAATACTATAACTATTCCATCTACTTCACTTGCTAAAAGACTGGCATCTGCTACTGCTGTTACTGGTGGTGCATCTATTATTACTCTATCTGCCACATCTTGCATTTCATTTATTAAATATATAGTTTTTTTACTCATCAATAACTCTGTTGGATTATTAGGACATTTTCCTGTTGGAATTACTTTTAAGTTAGGCATCGTTGTTCCCTTTACATATTCTACTAATGATAAAGTTTCACCCTCTTTTCTTTTAGTAGATAAAATATCTACTAATCCTGGTCTTAAAGAAGTTTCAAATATTTCGTGTTGTCTTCCTCTTCTCATATCTGTATCTAACAAAATTACATTATCATTTTTTTGTGCAAAAGAGACAGCAAGATTTGCAGAGACCCAACTTTTACCTTCTCCGCTTTCAAAACTTGTTACTAATATAGTTTTTATTTCTTGATTTGATCTTGTTTTTGTAAATAATATATTTGTTCTTAAACTTCTAAAAGTTTCTGCCATCGCTGAATTCGGTTGTTCTAAGACAATTAATTCTCCATTCATTATCTTAAATTACCTCCCTTCTTACTATTCATTTTTGCAATTTCTGCTATTACAGGTATATTAGTTACTTTTTCAATATCTGATACTGTTTTTATTTTTACATTTAACATTTCTACTACTAATACATACATTACTGATAATACAATACCTATTAATACAAATATTACAATATCTTTAATATGGTTTACATTAACTGGATTTGTATCTACAGTTGGTTGGTCTACAACGTATACGTTATTAATGTTATATGCTTCATTTATTTTTTCAGTAAATACAACTAATAATTCACTTGCAATTGCTTGTGCTAAATTAGGGTCCTCATTTTTAACAGTAATTTTTATAATGGCTGTATCGTCTACAGCAGAAACTGATATATTATTCATTATACTAGCTTCTGTTAGTTTTTCTGTTCCGCTCACTTCTGGACTTTCTTTTAATTTTTTAACTACATCACTTGCAACTGTTTTAGTCTTAATTAATTCACCATATGTAGAAATCAAACTTTTATTTAAAGTTAAATCTGTTTGTGTTATTGTTTGATCTGTAACTGGTGTTTCTGCAGGTGAACCTGTTGTTGGATCTGCAGGAGTTTCTGCATTTCTACCTAATAATACTGATGCATAAGATTCATACATTGGTGTTACAAAGAAAAATGAATATACTACTCCTATAATTAATAATACTGCTGTAACTATTCCTATTATAATTTTCTTTTCCCATAAGGCAAGTAATAATTCTTTTAAATCTAATTCTTCCACATGAATTCTCCTTTAAATTTTTTTACTAACATTAAATATTATACATTAATTTTTGATTTTTTTCAATACTTTTAGAAATGAATTTTTACATATAAAATTTAATATAAATTAATTTTTCAAGCATCCTATTGGAACGACTAATATTCCATTTTTTGTCGTATATGCCATTTTAGTATTAGTAATAATCATTAAAAATTCCGGTTTTCTTAATCTATCATTTTTTTTAATTAAATTTTCTAATTCTAATAAGTGTTTTTCTGCTTCTTCTATTAACTTTTCACTTCCTATTTTTGTTTCTATTAAACAATACTTTCCATTATCAAAATGAGCTACTTCATCACATTCTAATCCGTATCTATCTCTATAATGATTTAATGTACCTCCTATTGAATTAATATATACACTTAAATCTCTATCTACTAAATTTTCAAAAAGTAATCCATAAGTATTAGGGTCAAGCATTAATTCTTTTGGTGATATTCCAAGCAAAGCAGTAGCAAGAGAAGGATCAACTAAGCTCTTTTTAGGTGTCGATCTAATTGCTGTTTTACTTCTAATATTAGGATTCCAAGCTGGAATTTCATCAATAATATAAAGCTTTTTTAGTACTGCTAAATAATCATTTATTGTTCTATCTGTTACATTATTATTATTTGCAATAACATCATCAATTAGAGTTTGATTTGACTCGATTGTTGAAGCCAATCTTGCGTATGATTTTAGAATTAATCTTGCTAACTCTGAATTTCTTAAAACACCATCTATTCTACAAATCTCCGATTCACAAACGGCAGTAATATAGTTTTTTGAAATTCCTAATGAATCCTTTTCATCTTCCATATTAAAAATATCTGGCCATCCGCCTCTACAAATTAAGAATGCCATTCTTTCATACGTAATGTCACTTGTTATTCCGTCGATTTTTCTATTTCCTTCTAAAAGCTCTGATAATGAAATTTTACCATTTGAATCTCCGCTTTCAAATAGAGACATTGTTTTCATATCTATAAAAGCAAATCTTCCAGCACCTGAATGTAGGCTTTTATTTTCCTTCTCATTCGGAGTTGCTGAACCTGTTAAAAGATACTGTCCCTTTTTTCCTGTCTCATCTACTGAATGTCTAACTGTATTCCACAAATTAGGTGCCAACTGCCATTCGTCAATTAATCTTGGCTTTTCTCCTTCCAACAACAAAGATGGCTTTATTTCTGCAAGTTTTAATGCATTAGAATTTTCTTCATCTATATCTTCGTCTTGTAACTCTATATAGCTTTTTGCACGTTGTTTACAAGTTGTTGTTTTTCCACACCATTTTGGACCTCTTATTAAAATTGCACCTGCAATCTTCATCTGCCTAGATAATTCTTTATCGATAATTCTTTCTTTATAATCTTCCATAAATATTCTCCTATCAAATATATTATACTATATTTTTTCATTCATTTCAAGAATTTGTGGTATTTTATTTCAAAGATTTGTGGCTTTTCATTTCAAACATTTGTGATTTTACATATAAAACTCTTTATACCATTCTGCAAATTTTCTTAATCCTTCTAATAAAAATTTTCTTTCTTTGTTTCGAAACTTTATATCGCCTATTTTAATTTGTATATAATATTTTTTTGAAAAACCTTCTTTTTTTATAATTTCCTTTTCTAACATTTCATTTAAAATATTAATTGTGGCATTCGTCCACATTCGTTTGCTTTCGTCCATTTTTGATATTTTTTTCTTATTTACATTTAATCTCTTGCGTATAAATCTCTTGTATATATTTTATTATTTACCTTTTTAATGTTTTCATCAATACGATTTACTAATATTACATCAGCTATATTTTTAAATTCTTCAAAATCTTTTACTACGGTGCAATTATTATAAGTTGGTTTATCTAATGTAGGTTCATAAATTAATATTTTTATATCTTTTTCCATTAATCCTTTTATAATATCGCTAATAGCACTTGTTCTAAAATTATCTGAATTTGCTTTCATTGTGAGTCTATAAATTCCAACTACTTTAGGTTGTTTTTTTAGAATCATATTTATTATGTGTTCTTTTCTTGTTTTGTTTGATTTTACAATAGCTTCTACTAAATTTTGTGGTACATTATTATAATTTGCTAATAATTGTTTCGTATCTTTTGGTAAACAATATCCACCGTATCCAAAAGATGGATTATTATAGTAATCTCCTATTCTTGGGTCTAAACACACACCTTCTATAATGTCTTGAGTGTTTAATCCTTTTAATTCTGCATAAGTATCTAATTCATTAAAATATGATACTCTTAAAGCTAAATATGTATTAGCAAATAATTTAACTGCTTCCGCTTCTGTAGAATTCATATATTTTATAATTACATCTTCTTTTAATGATACCTCTTTTAAAGCATTTGCAAATTCTTCTGCTCTTTTTGATTTTTCTCCAACTATAATTCTTGAAGGATATAAGTTATCATATAAGGCTTTTCCTTCTCTTAAGAATTCTGGTGAGAACATAATATTATCTATATTATATTTCTTTTTAACCATTTCTGTAAATCCAACTGGTATAGTTGATTTGATTACCATAGTTGTATCTATATTCATACTAATTACTTTTTGAATTATATCTTCTACGCTTGAAGTATCGAAATGGTTTAAGTTTTCATCATAATTAGTTGGTGTGCTTATTATAATGAATTTTGCATCTTTAAAAGCTTCTTTATAATCTAATGTTGCTTTTAAGTTTAATTCTTTCGTTTTAAAATATTCCTCGATTTTTTCATCTTTTATTGGTGATATTCTTTTGTTTATCATTTCTATCTTTTCTGGTATTATGTCTAATGCATATACCTCGTTTTTTTGACTTAATAATGTGGCTAATGATAATCCCACATATCCTGTTCCTGCTATTGCTATTTTCATAGGTGGCTCCTTTTGTTTATTTTAATATTTACTTTTTCTTTACAAACTTATTTAAAAAATTAGTTTTCTAACAATATCGTTATTTCATTCATATTAAACTACATTCTTTAAAATCGATATTTTGCTAAATATATATGTTCCTATAAAAGATATTACAAAAGCTAAAATATATGTTATAGGTATATTTATTATTGCAACATTCATATTAATGCTTTCCAAAATAATTGAAATACTAGCAATTATTACTGGATGCATAGCATAAATTCCTAAACTATTCTTTGAAATAATAGAAATCAACTTGTTTTCATGATTATTTTCTTTTTTATACCTATTTTTAACCAATACAAAGATCATAACAGAATATAATAATACATTAATTGTAATATCTCCATATAATTGAATTGGTTGTCCTGTTGTAATTGATAATATTCCTGTTCCAATAATAGTTACTAAAGCACTTACAAATCCCAATGTATAAAGCACTTTTTTATTCTTTATATCATAATTATTAATATACCAACCTAATATAAAATAAGTTGTAAATCCACCAACATAATTCATATTTATACAATCGATTATTTTTTGTATATATTCAAATATACTACTATAATTACTTCCAATATTAATAATTTGAGGAACAATAAATGTAAAAACAATTGCAAGTATAATAAAATATTCTACATATTTTTTATTTTCATCTTTTACCCAAAGTCTTAATAATGGAAGTATTAAATACATTCCTATAATCATATAAATAAACCATAAATGAAAGTGCCCCTTAAAAAAATTACCAATAATTTTCAATATATTTATAGGTTCATGAGTAATAAATAACGGCACCATAATATTATAAACAATATCATATAGAGCTGACCAAAATATAAAAAAAATAATTAATTTGACTATATGCTTTATTAATTTATTATTATAACTATAATCTTTATCAAGCATTATACTACCAGATATCATTACAAAAAGTGGAACGCCTATACGGGCAAAGCTATCAAATACATTACCTACCCAAAAATTAAAACCTCCAAAGTCCTTAGTAACATATCCTGAGCTTGCATGAATCATTACAACCGCCATACACGCAATAACTCTTAAAATATCTAAATAATATATTCTTTTTCTATTTACTATCATCAAATTTACTCCTAACATTTATATAATAAAATTATAAAAAAATTATTTTTTACTTCTTATTTTTACTTTTTTTATTACAGATTCTTTTAACGAGCCTTCTTTTAAAGCATTTGCAAATTCTTCTGCTCTTTTTGATTTTTCTCCAACTATAATTCTTGAAGGATATAAGTTATCATATAAGGCTTTTCCTTCTCTTAAGAATTCTGGTGAGAACATAATATTATCTATATTATATTTCTTTTTAACCATTTCTGTAAATCCAACTGGTATAGTTGATTTGATTACCATAGTTGTATCTATATTCATACTAATTACTTTTTGAATTATATCTTCTACGCTTGAAGTATCGAAATGGTTTAAGTTTTCATCATAATTAGTTGGTGTGCTTATTATAATGAATTTTGCATCTTTAAAAGCTTCTTTATAATCTAATGTTGCTTTTAAGTTTAATTCTTTCGTTTTAAAATATTCCTCGATTTTTTCATCTTTTATTGGTGATATTCTTTTGTTTATCATTTCTACCTTTTCTGGTATTATGTCTAATGCATATACCTCATTTTTTTGACTTAATATTGTGGCTAATGATAATCCCACATATCCTGTTCCTGCTATTGCTATTTTCATCGGTGGCTCATTTTATATATATTTATCATTTATATAATTTTAAAGATATTAATATTTTTTTTATACTTCCTTTTATTTTTCTCTTTATTTTTACATTTAACTTTTCTTTTGGCAAATTTCTTTTTATTGCACTTTCTATATCCATATTATTAATATCTTTAAAGAAAGTTTCTCTATTATTTGGCAAAGCTGATGCTTTTATCATGCTTGGATTATATTTAATGGCTTCTTCTATATTAGCTTCTTCATATTTAATTTTGTTTTTTATGTTTTCAAATAATTCTTCACCTTTTTTTGAATTAATAACCACTAATGACGTTCCCTTATCATCATCAAAAGTAGGTTTCAATTTTTGAACCCCCCAATAATCGGCTAAAGTTATATCTGATATTCTATTTACACTTTTAAAAGCACAACTATAACATGAATCTCTTAAACATATATTTTTAAGAAAAGCTTTCATATACAAATTATTACTAGCTTTTTCCTTAATACTTATATCATTGTTTAATTTTACATCTACATCATAACTTTTCCAACTATTTTCTTTATTTCTAAAATTAAAATTTATTATCTTATCTTTCTCTTTATCTTCAATATTATTTTTATATTTTTCCCACACTAATGGTGATGGAACCCCATGACAAATTATATCTTGTGTATATAATTTATCATAATCTCTCATTAAATATGATTTTAACCCTTCTATCTGACAAGGAGTTCCTGTAAATAATACAAATTTTCCTTCATCTAATTTTTTCTTTGCTAACTTATATGTATCACCTATTTGACTTTGTACATATTTTGAGCCTCTAAACTTATATAAATCTTCTAACTTGTCTATCATAAAATGTTTTACCATCATATCTTTATCAAAAGCGGCTCCAAAAATAACGCCATTTTTTGATAAAATATTTTCAGCTAATAGCGTAAATATACCTCCAGAAGAACTTACGCTTCTTACTTTATCATCTTTATTTATACAAGCATAAGCTTTAGGTTCATTATCTATTTTAACTTTATTTATTATTGGACATACTTTTTCACATAAACCACAATTTATACATTTATCCTTATCTACAAAAGGATATTTAAAGCCCTTTTCATCTACTTTCATTTCTATTGCGTTTTTAGGACATATATTATGGCAAGCATAGCACCCACAACATTTATCTTTTTCTTTAATTTCTATCATTTTATCAAACTCCTATAAAATTCTACTTCTTTTTAAATATTTTATTAGTTATTTTTAAAAGCGGTTTTCTTACAACATCTTTTTCATAATTATTCATACCAAAATTCCACATAAATAGTGCATATAATCCTGTATATATAATTATTTGAAGTATTAAAATTAATATGTTACTTATAACCCAATATTTATGTAAAACCATTCCAAATAAAAATACTAATATAATAGGTAAAGACATTTTTAATATTTCCTTCCAAAATTTAGGTATATCTATTTTTATTTTTTTCCAATAATAGATATTTAAAATAAATCCCTGTCCTAATAGTAAAGATATAGCTGTTCCTAAGGCTGTCCCAATACCTCCATATATCTTAGCTAAGGGAATACTAATAGCAATATTTAATACAGCAATTCCTATAAATATCATCGTTCTATATTTATATTTATTTTTAGCTTGTAATATGCTTAATCCAACATTTTGAATTAATGGTATTGTTAAAGGTATCATAAGTATACATGCAATATAATAAGATTCAGTATATTCTTTACCTACCCACACCATTTCTATGAATTCCTTACCAAATAAAACAAACCCTGTAATTATTAAAGCTAAAACTACATACTGTATTCTTCCTGTTCTTATAAATATATCTGTAAATTCTTTATCAGATGCATTATTTGCTTCCATTTTAGTTACTTTTGGTAATAGAACTCCACTAATAGCTGTTGAAAAATTTAAATACATTGAATTTAATTGTGCCGCAGTTGCATAAAGAGCTACTGCTGAAGTGCCAACAATAGTTCCAAGAATAAATTGATCCACACTCCAGTTTACTTTATCTATTATTATACCTAAAAATATATAAAATGAATATCCACATATTTCTTTTAATAAGCCATTTTCTAATTTTCCAAACTTAAATTTTACATCTAGCTTTTTAAAGCAAAAAATAGCATTAATAAATAATGTTAAAATATTTAATACCGTTATAACAATTACAAGAGTTATAGATTTTGCGCCCCAAAATAATAATGGTAACATAATCAATGGTTGCAATATAATTCTTAATATATTAATAGACTTTGAAAATGCAAACTTTTCATGTGCACTTATAATAGCTGAAAAAATACTAAAAGGAAATGTGATAACTAAATTAAAAGTTAATATCAACATTAATATTTTAGCTTTATCTAATTCTACTGTTGTTAATGTATTTCCAAACATATTATCTACATTTAAATATAAGATAAATCCTATTATTGCTGCTACAATACCAATTAATATGTATATTAAGAAAAATGTACCATGTAATTTTTGTGCTTTTTCAATTTCACCTTTTGCAATATATCTTGATGTATATATTGTTATAGCATTTCCAAATCCTAAATCTAAAACAGTTAAATATGATATAACAGAAGCTATAAGTGAATACAATCCATATTCACTTTGTCCTAAGTTTCTTATTAAAATTGGTGTATATACTAATCCAATAATCATATTAAGTACTATAACTGCATAAGATAAAATTGCTCCTATTTTTAATTGATTTACTTTCATTTTTAATCACCTATATTTAATGCTTTTCTTAAAAATTGATCTGATTTTTTTCTCTCTTCTTCAAGAATTTCATCTGTATGTGAATAATCAAGGTCAAACAATACTTTATCTTCATAACTATTTAACTTTCTATCTTCTAACTTAAATTTTGATAATAAAGTATCTAACCTTGAGTTCATATTTTCTGTATGATCTTCTCTTCTCAATATATAAAAAGGTATTTTAAACAATATAGAGAAAACACATGCATGAAAAGAATCTGTAAATACAATACTAGCATTATCTATATAACTTAAAAATTCAGATGGTCCAGCTATATAAGTTTCTGATTCCGTAATTTGTATCATATTAATTATTTCTAAATTATTTTCCTTAGCTACTTTTTCTAAAAATTCTTTTCTTTTATCTGAAATTTTTCCCAAAAAATATGTAAGAATATATTTTTTACCATCTATATTTTTAGGTTTAACAGCAATTTTTCTCCATTCTTCAGCCGTTAATAACATTGTAGGGTCAACTACTACCAATGCTTCTTTACCGACTAAATCTTTTACGATTTCAGCTCCAACTTCTTCACGAACTGATATATTACTAATATTATTTAATCCTTTTCTATAAATAGACTTGCATGCTTCAGGTATTTGATTTATTCCAAAACTCGCCGCATACGATATAACTTTTGAATCCTGTTTAGCAAATAAACCAAAATTAATTATATAAGAGCGAGCAAAAGCAGGATTCCATACTTGGTCACTACCTATTATATAATAATCATAACCATCTTTGTTTTCAGTTGTTTTTACATTTTTAGATGAGAAATTTATAAATTTATTTACCCTTTTTCTTTTTAATTCTTTTATATCTTTTTTTTCGAAAGATATCTTGTTCCTTAATATAGATAAAATTACTTTCATTTTTAATTTAAAATTATATTCCATTACATATTGTCTTCTAATCTTTTTAGTTTCTTCGTCTTTGTGAACATTATTATATGTTTCTACATTAATATATTTGCTTAATATATTCTGTAATGCAAAATTTTGTAGTCGATTTCCATAATTATTATTATCATATAAAGTTATAATTAGTCCTTTTTTCATAATATCCTCCTTTTTATTTTGAACTTTTTACATACTCAAATATTTTTCTATTACTACTTTTAATTATATTTTTAAATTTTAAGAAAATTTTCAATAGATAGATAAAATTATTTTTTAATAATTTAAAAATAATCTTATCAAATTTATTTAAATGTACTTTTCTTAAATTAATACTTTTAAAATCTTCCATTTTTCTTATTTTATCACATAATTCCTTATATTCCTTTGTTTTCCATTTGAATGCAATTGCTGTATTTACACATATTTTTATATTTCTTACATAAAAAGGTGCTACTTTATTAAATTCATATTCATTTCTATATTGCAATACTTCTTTTGCTTTATCATATATAATCATAATGTTCTCAAATATATCTAAACGATTGCGTCTTGATAGAGAACCTTCTGTTTCATTAATAAAAAATAAACCTTCATTAATAAATTTAACATTTTTTATATATTTTAAATATTCTAATACAAATATAGTATCTTCTCCTAATGAAAGATTTTTATCAAATTTTATATTATTATCTTTTATAATTTCTCTTTTATAAATTTTTCCCCAAGGAGTACTAATAAATTTAAACAATTTTTCATTTAGTAAAAAATCTAAATTATTAAATATTTTGTTTTCTAATATAGTATTCAAATATTTATCAGTATCATTTTTTACAATATAAAATCCACTTATTACTATATCTAATTTATTATTTCTCTCAATTTCATTTGCCAAAATTTCTAAAGCATTTTCTGCAATATAATCATCGCTATCTACAAAGACAATATAATCTCCTTTAGCTGTGCTTATACCATTATTTCTTGTAACAGATACTCCAGAATTTTCTTGTGAAATAACAATGACTCTTTTATCTAATTTTTCATATTTTTTTAAAATACTTAAACTATCATCTGTGGAACCATCATTTATTAATATTAATTCAAAATTTTTATAAGTTTGATTTAATATACTATCTATACAATTCTTTATAGTTTTTTCTGCATTATATACTGGAACAATAATAGATATTAATTTCAATTAAATCGCTCCTTTTTAATAAATTTAATATCACATAATATTAATTTTATAAATACCACCAAATCCAATATAATTGTAGATCTAAAAATTTCACCTTTTATATTACATATAAATATCATTAGTAACATTATAAAATATATTAATTTATTTATTCTTCTGTCTTTTTCTTTATTAATTCCCATACAAACAAAAATAATTATACTTGAATATAAAAATAACATATATAAAATACCACCCATATATAAATCATTCATATATCCTATATCTGTATTGAATCCTTCATTATCTATACTTTCAGGTATAACACTATCAATATAAATTCTATACCCTTCACCAAATATTATATTAACATTTTTTATTCCGTCTTTCCAGCCAGTTGACAAATAATCTATATTACCTTCTTTTTCACCTTCAAACAAGAATTGTAACATATCATTTATACCATCAATAAAAAATAAATATGTATCATATTTAACAAATTTTAATATTCCAAATACTACTAATACTATAAAAATAAAAATAATTGCTATACTTAATACTTTTATAATTTTTTTTGTATCAATTAAATAGAATAAAAAAACTAATACTGCTCCTAAGGCAAATACCAAAAGTCCTGTTCTTCCATTCAAAATAATCGATAAAAGTAAAAAAGGAATATAAAAATAATACTTTTTATTTTTATATAATCCATATATTAACGCAATTGTAGCTAAAATAGCATGAAATACTGGAGTTGCGAATGTATAATTCATAGTAATACCATACATTCTTTTAGCGATAGTAAAAGCATTCCCCTCTCCATCTAGTAACAATTGATGAACAATAATTTCTTTAAGAGATGGAAATACAAGCATTAATATACATGTAAAACTTTGAATCCAGGCAACATTAAGAATAAATGAAATCTTTTGTTCTCTATTATAGTTTAACTGCTCCAATTTTATTATTATAACAAACACACATACAAAAGAACATAACATCATAAAATTTTGTACAATTCTTAATTTATCTAATTCATAAAATTCTGTCCCAGCCAATAAGCTTCTTATTAAAAAATATATTGATGAAATAAAAAATAAAACAAATAAAATAAAAACATTCTTTTTGTTTAATATCGATTTAAACCCAAGTCCTTTATGAAATAATATAGTCATTCCTCCACAGAGCATTAATATAAAGGGAATTGAATAATTTAAATAACCATTATTAAAAAAGTTAGGCGTATAAAAAACTAAAAAAGCATATACATATAATAATATCTTACTTATTTTTTTCACAACTACCGCTCCATAAACAATATTTTTTCTCTAATTTTTTGCATTCTTCTCTAACATTATAACCTGATTTTTCTATTTTCTCAATTGTATTATATCTAGTAATATTCATTTCATTTAATATTTTATTCCATTCTTTTATACCAGCATCTAAAGATAGAAATTTCACATGATTAGTTATATTAACCTCACTTGGCACAACATCTTTGCTAACTATACAATTTATACCATTAATTTGAGCTTCTATTAAAACCATTCCTAATCCTTCATAAAAAGAAGGAAAAACAAATAAATCCATCACATTATAATAGTCTTCAACATTTTTTTTGTTTCCAACTAATATAACTTTATCTTTTATATTTAAATCTATTATTTGTTTTTCTATTTCATTTCTTAAGGGACCATCTCCAACAAGTAATAATTTCGTATTTTCTTTATTTGTTTGAAATTCATTAAAAATTTCTATTAAAAATTTATGATTTTTTACAGTAGAAAATCTTCCAACATGACCAATTACTATATCATTCTCATTAATATTTAATTCTTTTCTTATTAATTTTCTTTTTCCTTCATTAAATTTAAATCTATCTATATCTATTGCATTTCTTATTATTATAGCCTCTTTTGCCTTTTCTTTATATAACCATTTAGCCGCTTCATCAGAACAAGCCAAAAAATTTGTTGCATTTTTATTAATTTTTGTATTTAAATAATTTTTATATAATCTTTCAAAAAAATTATTAGTAGAATTAGAAGTAGAATGACTATGTGCGATTCTAACAGGAATTTTTTCTTTTTTAGCAACTTCTAATATAATTCCAGAAACTTGATTCATATTAGAATGTATAATATTATATTCTCTATGCTCTTTAAAAAACTTATGTAATTTATTTTTATAAATTACAGGTCCAACTTTTTGAAGTGCAGGTATATAAAAAATTTTACCACCCAACTCTTTTATTTCATCTTCAAAAGGCCCACCTCTATTAACTAAAAAATCGAATTGAATTTTAGTTCTATCTATATTTCTATAAATATTCATTAAAAAATTTTCTGCTCCACCTAAGTTTAAACCTCCAATAACCTGTAATATTCTTATTGGAGTTGTACTTTTTTCTTCTAAATGCATTTATCAATCTCCTCCAAATATGCCTTTACAACTATATTTCTATCAAACTCTTTTTCCATTTTTTCTCTACCTTTTAACCCCATTTGTTTCTGTTCATTAAATGACAAATTAATAAACTTCTCTATTGCATCGGCTAAACTTTGAGTATCTTTAACTTTGCATATGTACCCATTAATTCCATCATCAATTGTTTCTCTACAACCATGTATATCAGTTGCAATTATCGGCCTACCTGTTGCTGCTGATTCTAATAAAACATTTGCCATACCTTCCCCACATCTAGATGGTAATATAACACAGTTACTATTTTTTATATCTTCTCTTATATCAGCTTTAAATCCTGCATATTTTACAAATCCTTTTTGCTCATAATCATTAATTTTTTCTTTATATGCCTCTTGTTCGTATGTACCTAAAATACCAAATTCTGTATTTTTATATTTTTCTTTAATAAACTTAGCCGCATCTAAATATTCATCTATCCCTTTTTCCCTCATAATTCTAGCTATAAATAAGAACTTAATAATATTATTATTTGGATATTGCTCTATATCAAATCTCATCAAATTTACGCCCGAACCAGGAATTAATCTATAATTATCTTTAACCAATTTATTTTTTTTAAAAACATTTAAATTGTTAGTATTTTGAAAAAATATACATTTTGTCTTTTTCATTGTAATTTTATACATAAAAAACAATATTTTTTGCAAAAAGCCACCATTTTCTACAGCTGTTCCTAAACCAGTTATATTAGCAATTTGAGGCACTTTTTTTAATCTACAAGCCATTCCCCCATACATATTTGGCTTTATTGTATAACTTAAAACTATATCAGGCTTTATTTTATTTAACAACTTAATATATGTAATAAATAATTTAAAATCTTTAAATGGATTCATACCTCTTCTTTCAAAAGGTGTTTTTTCTATTTTACAATTTAAATTTTCAATATATACTATATCAGGAGAATCAGGAACAGCAACATATACTTCATATTTTTTCACTAACTCTCTTAGTAACTCTTGTCTCAAATCATAAAAGCCTTTAGCAATGTTAGCTAAAATTAATACTTTTTTCATATAATATATTCCTTCCATTATTTACTTTTAATTAATTGTTTTTGTACATTCTATAAAGGTAGTACCTTTTACATTCTGACCCTTCAATGTCTCCAATTCCTCTTTTATAGTACTCTTTCCTGCATCCGCTCCACTTTTAGAAATAACAGTTTTAATTGTTAAAAAAATAATTTTTATATCTTGTCTTAAAGAAAAATTTTTAACATATTCTAAATCATAATTTATTTTTTCAATTATACTAATATTATTACGTCCTTTTACTTGTGCCAATCCTGTAATACCTGGCAAAACGTCACAACGATGTCGTTGTTCTTCATTCATATTTTCATAATAATCTGGAATCCATGGGCGTGGACCTATAAAAGACATTTCTCCTTTTAAAATATTAATTATTTGTGGTATTTCATCTAAACTTAATTTTCGTAAAATTTTTCCAATATTAGTATGTTGATCTTTTTTAGAAAAATCGTGAACATCGTTATCACATACCATACTTCTAAATTTATATAATTTAAATACTTTTCCGTTTTTACCTGTTCTTGGTTGTCTAAATAATATTGGACCTTTACTATCAATTTTAATTAATATACTTATAACAATCATAGGTATTAAAAAAATTATTGAACAAATAAAAGCTATAAATAAATCTAAAGCTTTTTTTATGTACTTATACATTATGTATATCCCCCTTATTTGATATAACTATATAACAAAAACCACAAAAAATATGTTTCTATCATTAATATGTATTACTCTATTATATAATTTATTAAATACGTATGTGATTATAACATTTTTTCTTTTATTTTTCAATGTTTTTTGACAAAAAATGCAAAAAACATTGAATAAAATTTTATATAAGATAAAACAATAAAAAAGTAGAATTTAGTCTTGCACAGACAAAATTTCTACTTTAATTTTTATATTTTAAACATATTGAACATCACCGTTATAATAGGTATCTTGGTGGGTATCTTGAGTAAAGTTTTTATAAGCATTTTTGCAATTTTTGTTCGTTTTTCCGGACTTAATTTGAAAATTTTGATTTTTATATCTTGTTTTTGAATTAAATATAGGTATCACAGAAACCATAATAAATAAAAAAAGCGAAACATTTTTGAAAATTTATATCAATTTCGTTTCACTTTTTCTTGTTTTTTTAATGTTTTGATACCTTCTTTTTTCCTATATTTTCACTTAAAATAGGAATAACAATACCTATTATAAAATACAAAATAGCTATATATAAATATACATTCATATATTTTGATGCTACAACACCTAACGTATTAGAAAAACTTTCTGTAAACATTAAAATATTATTTACATTAATATTCCAATTAATAAACATATATCCAAATAAAATTAATAATGCATTTGCAAATAAGACTCTTCCTAAGAAACTTATATTTCTATTTAGAATCACCATTAATATTAAAAATACTACTATTGTTACTATTAAAATTATTATTACTATATTTATGTATTCATTTATTACACTTACTATGTCTTTTAACACATCTTGAGAGCCTTCTATTAATACAATTTCATTTACATACACATTTGACATTGTTTTTAAAAATCTATTAATAGATTCTTCATCTTCCTCTGTAAGTATTTTTCCTCTAGTGTCTAAAGTTTCTTCTATTTCTGCACTTAATTTTTCTACTATACTTTCTGTCTCTATGGTATAATCTGTATTATTATATATAGAACCAATTACACCATTAATATCATTTTTAATTTTCTCTTTATCAATTAATTCTTCAATAAAACTTTCTTCTAAACCTGATTGTAACATATTACTTTTAAAGTTTTCTCTTAAATTATTTTCAACTTTTTCATAATATGATTGTTCTTCTAATTGTTTTAAAAGATAAGTTTCGCTCAATACAGTATTTTTGGTTATTAATAATACTGTTGTTAAAAGTACTAATAATATTAATATAAAAGTAAATAACATACTTATAAATTTTTTCAACTTTTATTCCCCCATTACTCTACTAAGTTTGCATATACTACTAAACGTTCTGTTGGATGTCCTATTGCATCTAGTGGATGACAAGTATATAACATTAATATTTCTTTTTCTTTTTGAATTGGTACTTTGTCCAATTCATTTTCTTTTATTATTTGTGAATCATATATTTCATAATTAAAAGTTCCATAATTTGTCTCTATTGTTATTATATCTCCATTTTTTGTTTTATATAAATCATGTATATATCCTCTATAATTATGACCTGCACATAGTATACTTCCGCCTTCTCCAGGGAAATAACTTCCGCTTGAATGTCCTATTCCTTTTTTCAATATGCTTAATGTATCTCCAAAATATAATGGTAAATCTACATCTATGCTTTCTATTTTTAATCTTCCATATTGTGTGCCATACTCAGGGTAATTTATAAGTTTCATATTATTTAAATCTAATTTAGTTTCTTCTACTACTTTTTGAGTTTTATCTATACTAATAGTATTTATTAATGCCATTGCCACACTAATTTGATTGCCAAATATTACATATATTAGCAATACAATCACTACTGTATAAATTAAAGCAACTATTAAATTACTAATAGTTGCTTTTATACTCTTTTTCATTGCTTCCATATATTATTTATCTTTTCTAATATATACTACACTAGCAACGGCAATGATTGCTAATACGCTAATAGCTACATAGAACATAGCACTTTGACCACCTGTTTGTGCTAAAACTTTACTTGTTGATAAAGAATCGATTAATTCTCCATCTTTGTAAACTTCTAAAACACCGTTTGCTGAATCAAAGCTTACTGTTGCACCAACAACTTGTGCAGCTTCATTAGCTTTAGCTAATACTGTTTGTTTTTGTGCAGTTGTTAAATCTGCTAAACTTTCTACACCTGTTTCATTTATATATTCAACAGTTTCGTTAACTTTAGCTTTTATTGATTCAACTTGTTCAGCTGTCACTTCATTTTCTTCTAAGAATCTATCAACTTTTACTAAATCAGCAGCTGATAATTTAATTTTTTCTCCTGCTACTGTAAAGCTTTGTGATGCGAAATCTTTTAAGTCTTCAGCTGGTGTAGCTGCATTTACAACAGTTAATGTAGATATTAATACTACAAATAACGCAAAAACTAATACTTTTTTCTTCATCCTCTTACCTCCATTTTTTTAATGAATTTATTTTAACACTAATTAGGATTAATTGCAATACCTTTTTTTAAATTTTTTTGATTATTTTTTAAATTTTTTATTTTGTTTACAATACCTCCTATAATCATTGTAAAAACAACACCTGTCATAGCACCTGCTGTGTCTATGCAAACATCTCTAAACTGTCCACTCCTGCCTGCAACAAGAGTTTGATGTGTCTCGTCTGAAACGGCATAACAGAAACATATTCCTACCGCACACAATAATGCTCTTATATTACTAAAATTGTATGATTTAAGTAATAGGAACATTAAAATACCTCCTACTGCATATATTGAAAAATGTGCTGATTTTCTTACTAAAAATGATATTTTACTAGTTAAATCACCTATCTTATCTTCTGGCACTTCTTTTATAATTGTAATTACTTTTACTACTTCTTTTACTATAACACCACTTGTCTTAGATGAATTTGTTCCTGTTTGATGTGAGAATAAAAAAACTACAGCCATCCATAGCAAAAATAATATTAAAAAAACTTTTCTTTTCACCGTTTTCTCTCCTTTCTTATACTGAAAAAGAATTAATTCTTACCTTCTTTTTGACTCTCTAAAACCACATCTCTGACAAAGAGAATGTACTAACTTATTATTTTTAAAACCTTCTACAATCTCTTTAGATAAATTTGAATTTAAAATATCTTCAAATTCACTTTCAAAAATATTTCCTAAATTTATATCTCCATTTTGATCTAAACAACAAGGTACAACAGTACCATCTACTAAAATAGCAATTTGATTAATTAAACCATAACAATATCCTGTTTTAGAAATTATATTTTTATTTAAACCTGGCCATTCATATATTGTATCTAAATTTATATATTTCTTATCTGCTATTTTTATAAAATCACTATTTTTTACTAATTCAAATAAATTTGAAATATTATAATATTTCTTTAAAGAATTTAACACTTCTATATTTTTATCACTATTCTTAATATCTTCTAAATTCCATAACCTATAAGATACATAAAAATTATTAATCTTTGTAATTTCTTCTATACTATTAAACAATTCTTCAAAATAAAGATTTTTATCAAATTCTAAATTAGAATTTTGCTCTATACTATGTAAAGATATATTAATTTGCCTAATTGCTTTAGCTTTAGATAATACATCTATATTATTTTTTATTAAAGTACCATTTGTTGTAATTATTACATTTAAATTATATTTAAATGCCAAATCTAAAATTTCTCTAATATTAGGATGTAATAAAGGTTCACCTTTGACGTGTAAATATATATAATCAGTATAATCTTTTATTTTATTAAAAATTTTTTCTACATTATCTACACTCATAAATTCTTGTTTCCTATTTGTTGCATCGCAAAATCTACATTTCAAATTACATACATTTGTTATTTCTATATATATTCTCTTAAACTTCTTTTCCATATATAAATCCTTCAAAAAACTATGTTCTATTATTATACTTTATTTACTTAATTTTGTAAATATTTAGAATGTAAAAATTATGTGAATTTTAGAATAAAATCTATTGCTAAAATTATTAAGTTATAGTATAATAGATAACATATGGGGATGTATTTGGCATCGACATTATTTTTGAAATATAGATAGCGAGTAGTGGATTCTCGTTGGCCACTTAAAAAAACGGGAATTAAATTTAAATGCTGATAATAATAGAGAATTAGCATACGCTGCTGCCTAAGCGCACAGCTCGTTCTACCCTAAAGCCTACTATTAGGAATAGAGCGTCGATTAAAGTAGGAAACGAAGATGTTTTTGCTATTAAAACATTGGGTATTTTTAAATAGCTACTGATGTTTTTAGCTTGTTTATTAGCGAAAAATAAAGGGAATGTTAAAGAATAAACTGTACTCGGAGAAGTTTATATGGATAATTTAGTGGACAGGGGTTCGACTCCCCTCATCTCCACCAAAATTATAACGTATTATTTTTGTATTATCAAAAAACTTGGTAGATAACTATTTTTATGAATAGCTATCTACCAAGTTTTAAATAAATATATACT
This sequence comes from uncultured Clostridia bacterium, assembly GCA_934182605.1. Lineage (GTDB taxonomy): Bacteria > Bacillota > Clostridia > TANB77 > CAG-508 > CALXUC01. The sequence goes on from CAKPRQ010000001.1 coordinate 111,611, forward strand.
TATATTTTACATTTTATTAATACATATTTTTTATTCTTCTCATAACTTTTCTGCCTTTTTTCATCATCATATTTTTAGTATTTTTTGTATCAACCCACATCATTAAAACTCCTGCAGATACCATAGTTCCTACTATCATTCCTTTTACAAATTTCATAATTATTACCTCCATTTTACTAATTTTTCTTTATGTTCTTATTATTACTCAAATTATCTTTTTTATACAATTTAATTAAGGATAATATTTCATAAAATGCTATTATTCCCAAAAATATTCCAAAAATTTTTTTCAAACTTTCAGTATTTAAAATTAAAGCAATTTGCGCACCTATTATAGCTCCTATAACTCCAAATATAATTATAGGAAGTGCAATTTTCCATTTTATAATTCCACTTTTAAAATTTAAAAAAATAGAAATTAAAGCTACAGGTACAAAAAAAACAATATTAGTAGCTTGTGCTATATGCTGTTCTATTCCGCCAAAAAAGTGAAAGTAAAACTATTAAAATACTTCCTCCACCCATTCCTAAACCACTTATAATTCCACCAACAATTCCCGCTAAAGCCTCCATGTCTTATTCTCCCCATTCTCTTTACTCATTTCTTAAATTAGATATCTTACAGAAACATATATTAAAAAAATAATAAAAATTGATTTCAAAACTTTATTTGAAAGATTTCTTAATAATCTAGTTCCTATAACGCTACCAATTATTCCTCCCATCGCACATTTTATAGCTAAATTCCAGTCAATTAAATCATTACGAGAATATATTAATCCCGATGTTATTACCATTGGTAATATGCAAAATATTGTTGTTGCTCTTGCTTCTCTTTCATCTAATTTCAAGAGATGTACAAATATAGGTACAAGTATAAGCCCTCCACCTGCACCAAAAAGACCAGATATTATACCTGAACTAATTCCTATAATAATATTTTTAAACATAAAAATCACACACTCTTTTATTAGTGTGCGATTTTTTTGGAAATTTATACAATTATATAATTTAAATTCAGATTACTTTTATGTAACAACTCAGCAGATATTTGACTAAAGTTTGCTATATAGCTATTTGCAAGTCAAGACCCTGATTGTTAACCCCAGATATGTTTTGACTAAAGATAGCTATATAGCAAGCTTTTTAAAGATTAAGGCCTGAGTTTTACACTTTTATATATAAGTATTTTAAATTTATATAATATGTAGTAAAAGTATATTAAAATTACTTTTCATCATAATATTTTGTTCCTAACATTTCATCAGGTAAATATTGTTGCTTTACATAATGGTTTGGATAATCGTGAGGATATTTATATCCATTATGATATCCAAAATTTTTCATTTGCTCTATCGGTGCATTTCTTAAATGCAATGGTACTTCTCCTGTATTTTTATTTTCTACATCATCTAATGCTTTATTTATTGCTAAATACGATGCATTAGATTTTTTTGACCTTGCTACATATATTGCCGCTTCTGATAATATTATTCTTCCCTCTGGCATTCCTATATTTTGAACAGCTTGTAAGGCAGCATTTGCTACCACTAATGCATTCGGATTAGCGAGTCCTACTTCTTCAGCAGCAGCTATAACAATTCTTCTCGCTAAAAATATCGGATCTTCTCCAGCCGCAATCGCTCTAGCTAAATAAAAAACAGTAGCATTAGGGTCACTTCCTCTCATAGATTTAATAAATGCACTTATATTATCGTAATGGCTATCTCCTTTTTTGTCAAAATATATTTTCTTTTTATTTATACTTTCAGCTGCAATTTCATCTGTAATATGAACATATCCATCTTCTGATATTTCTGTAGTAATTACAGCTACTTCTAATCCATTTAATGCTGTTCTTACATCACCATTAGAAACTTCAGCAATTTTTCTTAAAGTTTCATCAGTTATTTTTACTTTATAACTTCCTAAGCCTTCTTCTAATATTAAACTTCTTTTTAAAATTTGAAATATATTCTCCGTACTTAATAATTCTAATTTAAATACCATTGAACGTGAAATCAAAGCCTTGTTAACTTCAAAATATGGATTTTCTGTAGTAGCACCTATTAATATAACTGTACCATCTTCTACATACGGTAATAAAGCATCTTGTTGAAGTTTATTAAACCTATGGATCTCGTCTATAAACAAAATACATCTGCCACTAGGGTTTATTAATTGGTTTTTAGCTTCACTTATTATATTTTTTATATCCCCAACACCTGCTGTTACTGCATTTATTTTATAGAATTTATTTTTAGTTGTATTACTTATTACTTTAGCAAGAGATGTTTTACCGGTTCCTGGAGGTCCCCATAATATTATACTAGATAACCTATCTGCTTTTATAGTTCTATATAATATCTTATTCTTGCCCAATATATGTTCTTGACCTACATAATCTTCTAAAGTTTTTGGCCTTACTCTATATGCTAATGGTTTTGATAAATCCATAACTAATTCCTTTCTTAATCTAGGTCTTGAGTTCCATAATTGCTATATATCAAGACTTATTAACCAAAATTTTATTTATCTTATTTCCCTAATAATACTAATGCCTTTTTTATAATATCTTGTGTAGATAAATTTGCTAATTCTAATTTTTCAAAAGCTTTTTCAATTTCTTTTTTATTATATCCTAATATTTGCAATGCTTGTAATGCCTCTTCAATCTCTTCATCATTCTTAATAACCTTTTGAATACTATCATCAGCTTTACTAATAGCTTCTTCAGTTTTTAACTTATCTTTTAATTCCAAAACTATTCTAGCTGCAGTTTTAGCACCCACACCTTGAATTTTAGTTAATTTACTAGTATCGTTTTGAATTATAGCCATTGCAAATTCACTAGGTAAAATACTTGATAACATTGCTATTGCAGATTTTGCACCAACTCCACTCACAGATAATAAAAGTTCAAACATTCTTAATTCTTCTTTTTGCAAAAATCCATATAAACTTATATTATCTTCTCTTACTTGATAATATGTATAAATTTTCACTTCTTCATCTTCTTCTTGAATCTTATCTATTGCAGTAGCTGACATAAATATTCTATATCCTATTCCATTATTCTCAACAATTACATAATTATTAGATTTTTCTACTATTTTCCCTCTTATATATGCATACATTTTTCCTTCTCCTCACTTTCATTTTTTACAAAGGTATTTTATCACAAAAACGTTTGTTTGTAAATATTTTTATAACGAAATTTAATAAAAACTGTTACTGTCCAGTAATTATTTTATAAAATCGTGATATATAGCTATTTTTAGTCAAAACATAGCTAGGGTAGCACAATCCGTGTCTTGACTTGCTAATAGCTATATATCACGATTTTGCAAAAATTATATATTTCCTACGGAATTGTTACTAAAAACTAAAAAACTAGAGTTAACATCTCTAGTTTTTTGATGTACCGGCGAATTATACAGTATATTCTTATTCAATCTGCAACTTCTTTTCCTTCAATCTTAAATTTACATTTTCACTCAACACTGCATATATAACTGAGAATAATGGTACACTTAATAATATACCAACCAATCCCCATAAGCTACCACCTATAGAAATAGCTACTAATACCCAGATTCCAGGCAACCCTACTGAACTTCCTACAACTTTTGGATATATAATATTTCCCTCTATTTGTTGTAATATTAACAAGAATATTACGAATACTAGGGCTTTAATTGGAGATAATGGTAATATTAAAATTGCACCTATTACAGTACCTATAATTGCACCTACAATTGGAATTAAAGCTGTAAATGCAATCATAACTCCTATTGTTACAGCATATGGTATATTTAATATCAACATACCTACCATACATAAAAATCCTAATATTAAAGCCTCAATAAATTGTCCTGAAATAAAGTTTGTAAAAGTTGTATTAGCAGTTCTTGCAATTCTCATTATTTTATCTGCCTTATCTTTTTCGATATATGCGTATAATAATTTCTTAGATTGTAAAATTAATTTTTCTTTTTGCACTAATGCATAAAGTGCAAATGCTAAAGCTAATACAAACGTAACTATAGCACTAGCCATTCCAGAAATAACATTAACAGATGTTGCTAATATCCCAGAACCATAAGTATTTAAGAATTTATTTATTTCCTCATTTATATTTAAGTTTTCAATAGAATTTTGTAAATCTGTTATTGATGTATTTATTTGTGGATATTCTTTTAATAAATCAGCTATATACACTTTACCATTTTCCAATAAGTCTGGTATCGATGCTAGCAACATTTGAACCGTTTTTATTAACTCTGGTATTACTAAACCTATAACTAAAGCTACTATAGCTATTAATACAATAATAGCTAAAATAAGTGAAACGCCTCTTTTCCATTTTGATTTCCTTTGCTTTTGCATTTTTGCATTTTTACCTTTTCGTCTTAAACTCATACCAAACAATTTTTCTTCAAAAAGTTTAGTTAGAATATTTAAAACAAACGCTATAGCAATACCTAAAATAAACGGAAATATCAAGTCAAAAACTCTATCGAAAAAACTAATAACTGTATTCCAGTTTAATACTACCCATAAAAAAAATAATGTAAATATTATAATTGCCAGAACTTTTTTAGTATTTATCTTATCAAAATTCATGCTTCTTTTCATTCCTTTCATTTATTCCAAAAACTTACTTAATTGTATAAACTTGTTAACCCCGGCTATGTTTTGACTAAAAATAGCTATATAGCAAGCTTTAGTCAAATACCTACTGAGTTGTTACTTTAAAACTATAATATTATTATACCATTTTCTTAACTAAATTTCAATATACTATTTTTCTCTTTTAATTATAGCCAAATATAATATTTTTATTCAAAATATAAAATTATACAAAGTAATCTACTCACAATTATAACTTTCCGATTTTTTTCCCAAAATAAACATACACATTATTACTAAAGTTATTATAGAACCAGTTATCTCTCCTAATACTAAACCAATCCAAAACATAATTCAAGCACCTCCTTACGAAACTTTTTATGTATACTAAGTATATTTTAACATATAACATCAGAGTATTTTGTCGAAACTTGCGATTTTATTTAATTTCTTATAAAAGCTCAATTTATAATATCTTTTATAGAAATAATTGTGCTAGAAAAGCTAATAAAATCTCAAGCTAAATTATAACTTGAGATTTTTCTACTATACTTAAATATTTACTATTTTTATTGCTGCTTGTGCTGCTGCTAATCTTGCTATTGGTACTCTAAATGGTGAGCAAGACACATAATTTAAGCCTGATCTATGGCAGAATTCTATAGATGCTGGATTTCCTCCATGTTCTCCACATATTCCCAATTCTAAATCATGATTTTGTTCTCTACCACACCATGCTGCCATTTGTACTAATCTTCCAACTCCATCTTCATCTATTCTTTGGAATGGATCTTGGTCATATATTTTTTTACTATAATACGCATCTAAAAACTTACCTGCATCATCACGGCTAAATCCAAATGTCATTTGTGTTAAGTCATTTGTACCAAATGAGAAGAAATCTACTTCTTTTGCTATTTCACTAGCAAGTAATGCTGCTCTAGGGATTTCTATCATTGTTCCTATCATATATTTAATATCTTCTTTTCTTTCTTTAAATACCTCGTTTGCTTCATCTACAATTATCTTTTTAACGTATTTTAATTCTTTTACATCACCTATCAAAGGTATCATAATTTCTGGTACAACTTTTATACCTTCACTTTGAACTGTTAATGCAGCTTCTATTATAGCTCTTGTTTGCATTCTTGTTATTTCAGGGTAAGTTACGCTTAATCTACAACCGCGATGTCCCATCATTGGATTAAATTCATGTAGTTCATTTATTGAATCTTTTAAGTCATTAAATTTCATATCCATATCTTCTGCTAATTTCTTTATTTCCTCATCTTCTTTTGGAACAAATTCATGTAGTGGTGGATCTAATAATCTTATAGTTACAGGATATCCTTTCATGACTCTAAATAGTCCTTCAAAATCACATTTTTGAATTGGTAATAATTTTGCTAAGGCTTTTTCTCTTTGTTCTACTGTCTTAGATAGAATCATTTCACGCATTGCAAATATTCTATCAGCTTCAAAAAACATATGCTCTGTTCTACAAAGTCCTATACCTTCTGCTCCAAAATCAAATGCTTGTTTTGCATCTCTTGGAGTATCTGCATTTGTTCTTATTTCTAATTTTCTATACTTATCAGCCCATTCCATAATTGTTGCAAAATTTCCTGTAACACTTGCATCTACAGTTTTTATTTTTTCTCCATACACATAACCTGTAGAACCATCTAAAGATATATAATCTCCTTCTTTATACTTGTGACCTTCACTATCTAAAAAATATCTTTCGTCTTCATTAACTGTAATTTCTCCACAACCTGCAACACAACAAGTCCCCATACCTCTTGCAACAACAGCAGCATGAGAAGTCATACCACCTCTTACTGTTAATACACCATTACAAATGTTCATTCCTTCTATATCTTCTGGAGAAGTTTCTAGTCTTACTAATATTAATTCTTTTTCTCCATCATTATATAATTCTAGTGCTCTTTCTGCTGTAAAAACTACTTTTCCAGTTGCAGCACCTGGTGAAGCTGGCAAACCTGTAGCTATTTTTTTAGCTTTTTTCAAACTCTCTGTATCAAAATTTGGATGCAATACTTGGTCTAACTGGTTTGCATCTATTCTTAATAATGCTTCCTTTTCATCTATTAATTTTTCTTCAACTAAATCTACTGCAATTTTTAAAGCTGCAGTTGCAGTTCTCTTACCATTTCTAGTTTGAAGAATAAATAATTTTCCATTCTCTATAGTAAATTCTAAATCTTGCATATCTTTAAAATACTTTTCTAATTTTATAGCATAAGTACAAAAATCATCATATGCTTCTTTATTAACTTTCTTTAAAGTATCTATAGGTTGAGGCGTTCTAATACCAGCAACAACATCTTCACCTTGTGCATTCATTAAATATTCGCCAAACAACTTATTCTCTCCTGTGGCAGGATTTCTTGTAAATGCTACACCTGTTCCAGAAGTTTCGCCTAAATTTCCAAATACCATTTCTTGAACATTTACAGCAGTTCCCCAATCTCCTGGAATATCATTTAACTTCCTATAAGTTATTGCACGAGGATTATTCCAAGATCTAAACACGGCCTTAATAGCTTCTATTAATTGTGTATATGGATCTTCTGGAAAATCTTCACCTATCTTTTCTTTATATATTTTCTTAAATTTCATAGATAATTCTTTTAAATCTTCAGCTGTTAAATCTGTATCTAATTTAACTTGTTTTTCAGCCTTCATTTTATCAATTTCTTCCTCAAATAAAGATTTATCAATTTCCATTACAACATCACTAAACATTTGTATAAATCTTCTATAACTATCATAAGCAAATCTTTCATTATGATTTTTAAAATGTTCTAAAACTTTTTCATTTAAACCCAAGTTTAAAATCGTATCCATCATACCAGGCATAGAAGTTCTAGCACCTGAACGTACAGAAACTAAAAGTGGATTTTCTTTGTTACCAAATTTTTTACCTGTAATTTCTTCTAATCTTCTTAAAGAAGCAAAAATCTCTTCTTGTATCTTTTGAGAAATGACTTCTCCATCCTCATAATATTTTGTACACCCTTCTGTTGTAACAGTAAAACCTCTTGGAATAGGTAAACCTAAATTAGTCATTTCTGCTAAATTTGCCCCTTTTCCTCCAAGTAAATCTTTCATTTTTGCATTTCCTTCACTAAACATGTAAACGTATTTTTTCATATATTATTGTACCTCCAAATTTTATTTTTCGTGTTTTTTATTATTATGTCCTGTTGTGATTTTTTTATTAATTTTTTGTTTTTTAAAACTCTGTTTAGTATATAATATTTTCTGTAAAAAGTCTAGTGCATTTTTAAATTTTATTGATTCTTTTTTTAGAAAATTTATTTACAAACAAGAGTTTTAATGATAAAATCTATACATCAATAAAACTAACTTCACTTCATAATTAAATATTTTAATTTAATGAGGTGATTTTATATGGTAAAATTGTTTAAATATTCTTTAACTTCCACAATTACATTTATACTTATAATTATTATCTTTTTCGTCCCTATTTTAGCAAATGAAAATATTGATTTTTCTAATACTGTAAATAATCAAGATAAAGAATTTATAGATAATAATTCCAGCAAAATTTTTTCTTGGCCTACTCCTGGATATACAACTATAACTTGTAATTTTGGATATAGAAAAGCCCCTACTCAAGGTGCTTCTACATATCATGGTGCTATAGATATTGGTGCACCTACAGATAGTAAAATTGTTGCTACATTTTCTGGTAAGATAATTTATACTGGTTTTTATGGTGCTAATGGCTTTACGATTATGTTACAAAATGGTAATGTTGTTGCTGTATATTCTCATTTATCTCCAGATTTTATTGTGAAAAAAGATGAATATGTATTAAAAAATCAAGTTATTGGAAAAGTTGGACCTAAAAATGTATATGGAATTCCTAATAATAAATATAAAGATTCTAATGGAAATCCTACAAATGGTGCTACAACTGGTCCTCATCTACATTTTGCTATTAAAATAGATAATGTGGCTGTAAATCCTCTTGAATATGTCTAGAGACTTTGTACTGTTAAAAAAACACATCTAACCTTTTAAAGTATAAGATGTGTTTTTAATTTTAATTTTACTTTTTATTCTTTTTCTTTAAATATATGTTTTTATGAACATTTTTCTATTTCCTCTTTTGTTAATCCTGTTGCATTTATTATAATTTGCATATTGACTTTTTGTTTTAATAAATTTTTTGCAATTTCTTTTTTGCTTTCTGTCCTACCTTCTGCCCTACCTTCTTCTCTACCTTCTCTTCTGCCTTTTCTTCTACCTTCTGCCATCCCTTTTTCTTTTGCATATCTTTCACTTGCCTTTCTATCCATTTCTGCCATTTGCCTCCTGAAACTTATTTCTACAACTTCTGGTATACTTGAAAGCTCTTCATATTGTCTTATTGCTTCTTCTAAGTTAAAATTCTTTTTAGCTGCCATGTCTCTCACCTCCCTATTTTTATCACTTAAAAATATACACCATTCATCTAATTTACTTTTTATTATATCTTCATATTTGCTACTGGGATTTAATATCTTTCTTTCTTCTTCAAATCTTGGTAATTGTATAAAGTATACAGTTGCTCCTTTTACAAAATAATCATTATCATTACTTATATGACATTTTGTTATGTACTCTTTTACTTTTGGTATTTTATAATTTAATATATTTATAACTATTACTTCTTTTATTTTTGCGTATTCTTCTCCTGATTTCACTTGGCTTATTATTAATTTGCTTAAATAATATAATACTCTTTTATCATAATAAGAATATTTACCGTTCTGCATTTCTATATCTATTATTTTATCATTTTTTAATTCTGCTTTTATATCTATTATTGCTTTTTTTCCATATACATTTTCCGCATCTAATTCCTCATTCTTATAAATATTTTTTACTTTAACTCTTTCACCTAGTATACTTTCTAATAAATCTTCTAATATATTTTCATTGCCTTTTTTCCCAAATATATTTTTAAATATTAAATCTGTTCTTGGTGTAATTCTTACTTCTTTATTGTAATTATCAGTATTACCCATTTTCCTCCTTTTAACTACTATCTTTATTCTAACACAATTTTACTTAGTAGTCAATATATTTTACCGCAAAATCAAAAATACTTACTAATATTGTTATTTAGTTTTTACATTGATTTTTCATAAGCGATTGCTTTAAGATTATTACTATGCTATAACAAAGTAGTAATTCTGTTTTTTTAATTTTTTATTATAATTTAGTACTAAGATTATAAATAAAACTCTATAAAAATGATACCACAATTTAAATATTATGTCAAGAAAAATCGTACGGCAAACTCTTCTATTTTTCGACACTTATAGAAGAAAAAATAATAGTAAGAATTTCTCTTACTATTATTACTTATACTTAATTTTTACATCGCATTATATTTTTGTTATGAATAATAAAGTACATAAACATTTAATTCAACTTATTAGTTCTCTCATAACAATCACGTATTATTTCATCTTTTTCATTTTCAGTCAAATCTCTTTTAAGTTCTTTTATTCTATTATAAATAATATCGCTAGAATTATCAAGAGCTATTTTTAATTTTTTAGAAACAAATCTTTGTCCATTTATCATTGCTTTTTCTTTTGAACTCTCATAAAAATATATAGCTCCTGCTAATCCTAAAATTAATCCTAATATGAAGTATATAACTTCTAACTCCATAAACTCCCTCCATTTATTACACTAAATTTCTTCTGCTTCTTCAAATTGACTATTATATAACTTAGCATAACTTCCATTTTTTTCTAATAATTCCTTATGTGTTCCTTGTTCTACTATGTCTCCATGTTCCATAACAAGTATTAAATCTGCCTCTCTTATTGTAGATAATCTATGTGCTATTATAAAACTTGTTCTACCTTCCATAAGAGTTTCCATTGCTTTTTGTATTTGAATTTCTGTTCTTGTATCCACTGATGATGTTGCTTCATCCAATATTAATATTTTTGGATCCGCAAGTATTGCTCTTGCTATTGTTAATAATTGTTTTTCTCCTTGAGAAACGTTTGTAGATTCTTCATTTAACATCATCTTATATCCATTTGGTAATGTATTTATAAAATGGTCAGCTTGTGCTGCTTTTGCAGCTTTTACAACTTCTTCATCTGTTGCATTTAACTTACCATACCTAATATTTTCCATTATCGTTCCGTTAAAAGTCCACGTATCTTGTAATACCATTGCAAATAATGAACGTAAATCATCTCTTCTAAAATTTCGTATATCTTTACCATCTATTTTTATACTTCCTGAATTTATATCGTAATATCTCATTAATAATTTTACTATTGTAGTTTTGCCAGCACCTGTAGGACCTACTATAGCAATTTTTTGTCCAGCTTTTATACTAGTGTTAAAATCATTTATTACAATAGTGTCTGGATTATATCCAAAATGTACATGTTCACATTCGATATTTCCTCTTATATTTTCAATACTTTCTGGATTTTCTACATCTTTTACTTCTTCTTTTTCATTTAACAAGTCAAAAATTCTTTCCGCTGCTGCTATAGTTACTTGAAAAACGTTTGTTATATTAGCTAATTGGTCTATTGGTTGGTTAAATGACCTCATATATTGTACAAAGCTTTGTATATTACCTACTGTTATAATTCCTCTTGTAGCATACATAGCTCCCACTATGCATATTGCAACATATCCCATATTACCAATAAACATTGTAAATGGTCTCATTAAACCTGATAAAAATTGTGACTTCCAAGCAGCTCTATATAACTTATTATTAAACACATCAAAATCTTCTACTGATTTTTTCTCACCATTAAAAGCTTTTATTATAGTATGGTTACTATACATTTCTTCTATATGCCCATTTACATGTCCTAAATTAGATTGTTGTTTAGCAAAATATTTTTGTGATTTTTTCATTAATAAAACCATAGAACCCATTGAAAGTACTAGAACTGCAATTGCTATAAATGTCATTGAAACTGATATAGAAAGCATCATTACTAAAATACCTATAAGCATTGTAACAGAAGAAATAACTTGTGTTATAAGTTGATATAAGTTTTCAGATAATTTATCTATATCGTTTGTAATATATGATAAAACCTCACCTTTATTTTTCTTATCAAAATACGATAATGGTAATCTATTTATTTTTTCAGAAATTTCTTTTCTCAAATTATATGTTATAAGCATACTTACTTTAGACATTATATATCCTTGCCCGTATGAAAATAATGCACTTATACCATATAATATTAACAATGTTATAATAATATTTCTAATAGCTTCAAAATCCATTCCTAATCCATTTGCAGAAATAATATTCATAACGCCTTCATATATTACAGTTGTAGCATCACCTAAAATTTTAGGTCCTAATATACTAAATACTGTAGATATTATTGAAAAGATAATTACAATAGCTATCATTATTTTATATTTTGATATATATTTTAATAATCTTTTTATAGTACCTTTAAAGTCTTTTGCTTTTTCAACTTTTCCTTTTATTCTATGTCCCGGTCCACCACCAATTTCAGGGAAATCATTATTATTATTTTTTTCTGCCTCGTTATTACTCATAATCTTCCCCTCCTAACTGTGAATCTGCTATTTCTTTATACGTTTTACAATTTTTCATAAGCTCTTCATGAGTACCTTTTCCTACTATTCTACCTTCCTCTAAAACTATAATTTGTTCAGCATCTATAATTGTATTTATTCTTTGTGCTACTATTATTTTAGTTACATTTTTAAAATTATCTTTTAAAGCAGTCCTTAAATTCAAATCTGTTTTAAAATCTAAGGCAGAGAAACAATCATCAAAAAGATATATTGGGGCATCTTTTACTAAAGCTCTTGCTATAGATAATCTTTGTTTTTGTCCACCTGAAATATTAGTACCTGCTTGTGATATTATTTCTTCATATTTATTTTCCTTTTCATCTATAAATTCTTTAGCTTGTGCAATTTTAGCACATTTTTCTACAGTTTCCATAGATGCATCTTTCTTACCATATCTTAAATTAGACTCTATTGTTCCAGAGAGTAAACTTGGCTTTTGAGGTATATATGCGATTGTCTCATGTAAATCATGTAAATTTACATCTTTAATATTTACCCCATTTACTAAAAGTTCTCCACCAGTAACGTCATAAAATCTTGGTATTAATTTTAAAATAGTAGTTTTACCAGAACCCGTAGAGCCAATAATCGCAATTGTTTCACCTGGTTTAGCCACAAAACTAATATCTTTTAACACATCCTCATCTGCATCGTCATATCTAAAAGATACATTTTTAAATTCAACATAACCTATTTTATCTTTATTGAATTCTTTTGGCTCTTCAGGATCTTTAATATCAATCTTCATATTTAAAACTTCTGATATTCTATTGATTGAAACTAATGCTCTTGGGAACATTATAAACAACATAGAAATCATTAAGAATGACATCATAACTTGCATTGTATATTGTATAGCAGCCATCATATTACCAACTTGTAAATTTGAATCTGCAATTTTGTCTGCACCTACCCATACTATTAAAAGTGTTAATAAATTCATTATAATAGTCATAGCAGGCATCATAAATGCCATAACTTTATCTATAAAGAACATTGTATTTGCCAATTCAAAGTTTGCTTTATCGAAACGTTTTTCTTCATATTTTTGCGTTCCGAAAGCCCTTATAACCATAATTCCATTTAAAGTTTCTCTTGAGATAAGATTCAATTTATCTATTAAGCCTTGGAATATTTTAAATTTAGGCATACTTATAAATAACATAATAAGGATTAAAAGTAAAATCAAACCAAAACCCAATGCTAACACCCATAACATAGAACTTGCTGTTCTAGTAATCATGATTATAGCACCTATCATCATTATTATGGCAAAGAATACTATTCTTAAAACCATAAATATTAAATTTTGAACTTGCATAACATCATTTGTAGTTCTTGTTATTAATGATGAAGCTCCTATTTTAGAAAATTCTTTTTCTGAAAATTTTTGGACCTTTTCAAAAATATCTTGTCTTAAATTTCTGGCAACAGCTGCAGATAATTTAGCAGCTATATAGCCTACTGTAATAGAAGCTACAATTATAATTAGAGTAGTGGCAATCATTATTGCACCTATTTTAAACATATATTCAGTTTGAATATCTTCTATCTCTAAGCCTACTTCCGAATAAAATGCTTTAGTAAAAGTTAATGCCACTTGTGAAAGCATAGTTTCTTCCATATTCTTAGCATTTTCTATAGAAGTTTCTAACAATTCAGGTGTCATAGAGTTTAAAACTAACGGCATTATTTTATTTAATTCACTAAAATTAAATTCTCCATCACTATTGCTATTTTCACCTTCCGTATTAGCTATTGGTAATTCCAAATGAGTAATAACATCTACTACAACCTTATCTGTAACCATAAAAATACTATCTAATTGTGACATTACTTCTTTATTGTCCATTACATCCTCATCTAAAACATATATGTTACTGTTCTCTAATAATGGATATTTTTCTTCATACTTTTGCGTAATTTCATCATTTGAACCTGATTTAAGTAATATATAATTATCTTCTACCACTTCTCTATCTTCATCACTCATAAAATTTTTTAATATCTCTAAAGAATTTTCGCTTATAGCCTTAGGAGTAGCGTCTTCCACACCATTAGATTGAATTCCTATATTAACTATATCGGCCATATAATCTGGTAATCGTAAGTTACCCATAGCTTGTATGTATATTAATATTATTGTTATTATTAGAACTATAATGTATGGCTTTAAGTATTTTAAAATATTTTTCATTAAGATTTTCCTTTCCAAATCATTTACTAAATTTTACGGAATCATTATAACATATTTTTTCCCCTGTAGCAATAATGATATGAACGAATTTACAAATAATTTACAAAAAGGCGGCAGTAATTATACCGCCGCCTTTTATGAATTTCAAAGTTGCTAGTGGGGGGTTATCCCCAGGTACAGCCAAGCCGTAAAAATGGCCATCAGACACAAAAGCCCCATCTTGAAGGCTTCAAAGAAAATCCGTAGCATATTTCTCTCCTGTTTCTATAATGACACACAAAGTGCCACAATACCAGGGACTATAAAACACGCTGCCAACGTGTACCCAATGGTTTTCACTACCAAAGCACTCTTGCACTCCCTGTGGGGAATAACCAGAGTGGCGATTATCAAAATTAGGCCAATAACAATCCAAGAAAACCCGAACACAGGACTATGCAAAATTTTAAGGAACAACATAACCACTTTCTGAAATTCAGCAATCATTTTTTTCCCCCAGTTAAAGGTTGATAAAAAAGATTATAAAACTTTCATAATTTAATTTTACCACTGATTTGTATTTATGTCAAATTTACTAAACTGTCAATATTCCACATGCTCCACACAATATAACAATTATACCTAAAATAATTCTATAATATCCAAATACCTTGAAATCATGTTTCTTAACAAAATTTACTAAGAACTTAATAGATATCATAGATACTACAAATGCTGTTACCATACCCACAGCCAAGATTATAATTTCTGTACCTGAAAAGCCAAATCCCACTTCCATAAAATATTTTAAAAGTTTTACAAGCGAAGCTCCTAACATTACAGGTATTGCCAAGAAAAATGTAAACTCTGTTGCTGCAATTCTTGATGCTCCTAAAAGCATTGCTCCAAGTATAGTTGCTCCAGAACGTGACGTTCCAGGTATTAACGATAATACCTGTGCTATTCCTATTAAAAAAGCTGTCATAAATGTAATATCTGTCACTGTTTGTATTGCACTTTCTTTATTCTTTTTCCTATTCCAAACCTCTATTAAAATAAAGAACACACCATATATAATTAATGTAACTGCTACTGTTTGCCAATTATAAAAAATTTCATTTAATTTATCATCAAATAATATACCAATAACGCCTGCAGGGATACATGCTAAAATTACTTTTGCTATTAATAACCAAGTCTCTCTCTTTTCTTCCTTATTTTTCTTAGAAGAAAATGGATTTAACTTATTAAAAAATGCTACAGCTACTGCTAATATAGCACCTAATTGTATAACTACAAAAAACATTTCTTTAAATGCATCTGTTACATTTAATTTAACAAAGGCATCTACTAAAATCATATGACCGGTACTACTTATTGGTAACCATTCAGTTATTCCCTCTACTATTCCTAAAAAAATTACTTTTATTAATTCTACTATGTCCATACTTAATATAATTCCTTCCTATAACTCATTTATACGCTAAATTTTTTTATTTATTACACTTTTAGAATTCCACCTAATGTTTTATTTAGTTGAAATTCATCATTTCTATCTTCTTTTAAGATTTTTCCTCCACCAGAGATTACAATAACATCATCAGTTTTTATTAACTCTTTATTTTTCATATCTTTTATACTATGAGATACTAAAGCCTCTATTGAACCTTGCTTATTATATAACATTGGATATATATTCCAAGATAATCCTAATTGTCTAAATGTTTTTGGATTATCCAATATTGCATATATTGGACAACTTGGCAAAAATCCAGCCAATTTTTTTGGACTATTTCCCGTATTCGTATATGCAAATATTGCTTTAGCATCGCTTGCCATTGCTGTTAGGCATATTGCCCTTGCCGAATTTGTTTCAAATCTATCTTTTCCAGTTAGTCCTCTTCTATTAGAAAACATTGCCCAATAATCTATAGAATTTTCTGTTTCTTCTGCTATTCTAGACATTGTTTTCACACATTCCACAGGATATTGTCCTGTTGCACTTTCTGCTGATAACATTATTGCACTTGTCATATCGAAAATTGCATTTGCTATGTCACTAACTTCTGCTCTAGTTGGCCTAGCATTTGTTACCATACTTTCTAACATTTGTGTTGCTGTTATTACTGGTTTACCTGCTAAATTACATTTTTGTATAAATTTCTTTTGGAGTATTGGTACCTCATATACGGGAATTTCTACACCCAAATCTCCTCTTGCAACCATTATTCCATCAGATACTTCTAATATCTCATCAAAATTATTTATACCTTCTCTATTTTCTATCTTAGATATTATTTTTATATTTTCTCCACCATTTTCTTCTAAAACTTTTCTAATATCTAAAACATCTTGTGCTTTTCTTATAAAAGAAGCTGCTACAAAATCAAAATCTGCTTTTATGCAATATTTCAAGTCACTTATATCATTTTCAGTTAAGCTAGGTAAATTTAGATTTAAATCTGGAACATTTATACTTTTCCTATTTGAAATCTTACCTCCATGTATTATATCACATAAGATATCTTTATCGACTATTTTCTTAACTTTTAATTCTATTATTCCATCATTTATTAGAATCTTAGAACCTTCGTATACTTCCTTATATAAGTTTTTATACGTAATACTAACTTTAGTATTATCACCTACTATATCTTCATGTAAAAGAGTAAATTCATTTCCTGCTTCTAATATATATTCGTGTTCTCTAAATATACCAATTCTTATTTCAGGCCCTTTTGTATCCATAAGCAAGGCTACAGGCAAGTTTAATTCTCGCCTCACCTCTTTTACATTATTTATTCTTTCTACTTGTTCCTCATAACTTCCATGTGAAAAATTAATTCTTGCAACATTCATACCTGCTTTCATTAATTTTCTTAAGGCTTCTTTACTATCACTTGCAGGTCCTATTGTACATACTATTTTAGTTTTCCTCATATTTTAATCATCGCCCCTATTATTTTTCTAACCATTTAACTAAATTTAAATTTTCCTCACGTAAAATCATATCTGTTTTAGGTACTACTCTAAAAGTATATCCATAATTTCCACTAATATTCAATTCTATAGTAGCCTCATACTCACAAACTGTTTTATTTAAGGAATCAAATACTTCTACTGAAATACAATTCATAGGTAAAATTTCTTTTTCCTCTATTACTCCTGAACTTAATATTTTGCCATAATATAATTGTACTTCTATATCTTCCGAACTTATATTTTCTAATTCTACTCTACATTTTACTGTAATAGCATCTCCAACATTTGTTATTGTATGCTCTAAATTATCTACTTGTTCTAATTTCATTTTATCCCAATTATTACGTAAATTTTCTTTCCACTTTATATATTCTTCTATTTCTGCTGTACCTTCATAATGATTTTGTGTCAATTCGCAAAGTGGCATATATAGTTTTTCGGTATATTCAACAAGCATTCTTGCGGTACTATATCTCCAAGAGTTTGATATTATAGATTCTTTCATTATTTTTAGCCATTCATCTGAAAAGCCACTTCTATTTAAATTATAATAGATTGGAATAATTTCTTTTTCTAATATATCGTAGATACTTTCACTGTCTGCTCTATCTTGTGCTTCATAAGACTCATACATTGCATTTGTTCCTATAGCCCAACCATTCTTTCTTTTAGCATCATAACCTTCTGCCCACCAACCATCTAAGACACTAAAATTAATAACTCCATTGGTTGCAGCTTTTTGACCACTTGTTCCAGAAGCCTCCATAGGTCTTCTAGGATTATTTAACCAAACATCTACACCACTTATTAAATATCTTGCAACAGCTATATTATAATTTTCAATCACAAATATTTTTCCTTTAAACTGTGGCATTTGAGAAATTTCATTAATATATTTTAAAACATTTTGACCTTCAACATCTGCTGGGTGAGCTTTTCCTGAAAATATTAATTGCACTGGTCTTTCAGGATTACTTAATAACTTAGTTATTCTCTCTAAATCTTTAAATATTAAAGCTGCCCTTTTATATGTTGCAAACCTTCTAGCGAAACCTATTGTTAATGCATTTGGATTTAGCTTTGATACTATATCTTTTATTTCATCATAAGGTTTTCCATACTTTTTATATCTTTCAACTGTATCTTTTTTTACTAATGCAAATAATTTTTCTTTTCTAACAATATGTTCTCTCCATAACTTTTCGTCTGGAATACTTCTTATATCTTTCCATATTTCTGGCTGATAAATCTTATCTTGCCAATATGGAGTTAAATATCTATTATATAATTCTTTTATATTTTGGCCTAACCATGTACAAGTATGAATACCATTTGTAATATACTCAATCGGTGCTTCTGAAGTAGCTATATTACTCCATAATTCTCCAAACAATTCTTTTGAAACTTCTCCATGCAATTTACTTACGCCATTTTTCTTACCTGCTATTTTTAAAGCTAATATTGCCATATTAAATCCTTTTTCAAGTTCATCATTCTTAGTTGGTTTCATACCTAATTTTAAAAATTCTTCTCTATCTAAGCCTATTCTACCCCAAAAGTCTTTAAAATATTTTTCAACTAATGATATTGGGAAAACATCATTGCCAGCAGGTACAGGAGTATGTGTTGTGAATACTGTCTTTGAAGATACTTTTGCCTTTGCTACTTCAAAAGGAACATGTTCTGTTTCCATTATATCTCTTATTAATTCTACAGTTACAAAAGATGAATGTCCTTCATTCATATGGTATACTGTAGGTTTTATTCCTAACTTATTAAATAAATTAGTTCCTGCCATACCTAAAATAATTTCTTGTCTAATTCTCATATCTTGGTCTCCGCCATATAATCTTAATGTTATTGGGCGTATTGTCTCGTCATTTTCAGGTATATCTGTATCTAATAAATATAAATTAACTCTTCCTACTGCTATTTTCCATACTTTTAAATAAACTTTTTTCTTA
Organism: uncultured Clostridia bacterium; assembly: GCA_934182605.1. Taxonomy (GTDB): domain Bacteria; phylum Bacillota; class Clostridia; order TANB77; family CAG-508; genus CALXUC01. The sequence continues at coordinate 131,018 of CAKPRQ010000001.1, forward strand.
CCAAATCTTACATATGTAATTAAATCATCCCCGCTCTCTGTTTTAACAGGGAATATTGGTAAACTATATAAATCAATATTCTTATATTCAGAACTTTGTGAGCCATCTGGATTTATTATTTGATGAAAATATCCATTTTTATATAGGAGTCCTACTGCTACAAATGGTAAACCTAAATCACTAGCTGATTTTAGATGGTCACCAGATAAAATTCCAAGGCCACCTGAATATATTGGTAATATTTCATCTAAACCATATTCGGCTGAAAAATATGCGATTAAATCCTTATCATTATTTGGATATTTCTTTTTAAACCACGTATTTTTACTCTCCATATAAGCATCAAAGTCTTCTACCATTTTATCATATTTTCTTAAAAAATCGTAATTTTCAGATGCTCTTTCTAATTTTCTTTGATCTACTATTTTTAGAAATTTTACTGGATTTTTTCCTGCTTCTAACCATAAGTCTAAATCAATCATTTTAAATAATTGTAAAAATTCTGTGTTCCAAGACCACCACAAATTGCTTGAAACATCGAATAATCTGTTTATTCTTTTAGGTAATTGTGGATTAACTGTTATTCTATTAAATATGTACATAATTATATTATCCTCCTTAGTTATTTTTAAATTTTCAATAGCTTTATTATATTTTATATTATATATTTTGTCAATATAAAAAAATAGGTTTGTAAAAAAAAAATGCTACAGTTCAGTAACTATTTTATAAAATCGTGATATATAGCTATTTGCGAGTCAAGACCCGGATTGTGTCACCCTAGATATGTTTTGACTAAAAATAGCTATATATCACGATTTTATAAAGGATTCTGTAAAATTAAAAAAAATTATCCTAACTTATATGCTAGAATAATTTATATGTATTTAATTTTAAATTTTTCTATAAATAAATATTGCACCTATCATCCCAATAATACTTGCTACATTCACGTTTACCATTAATGCAAATGTTAATTTTATTATACCCATATCCAATTCTAATGGTGTTGACAATCCAAACCTTTCTCCATATGCTAACCAACTTAAAAAATCTACGCCCTTTGCCGCATTACCTAATAGACCGCCTAATACTAAACCACATAATATAAATAAAATTAACAGCCAGCCGCCTTTGTTTTTCATTTATTTTCCTCCACAATTATTACTAATATTTAATTAATTTGTTTTCTGCCAGAACCAGTCTAAACTATTATCAATACTTTTTCTGTTTTTTACTTTTGCTTCTATATCGTCCACCCATAAGTAAGAGATAAATGATATAAATATAAATATGAAGTTAATTGACATACAATTTAATATTGTGTTCTTCATTTCAGCTAAATCTGGATTTCTTAATGCTACTACATAATATATTAATAATCCTAAAAAGACAACCAATGCTCCAGCTGGCAATAAACTATTTTTTGTAGTTTTTCCTAAAAGAATAGTACCAATTAAAAGAACTAATATTAATAATAAAGTGAATGGATTTGAAATATCTATAATTCCCATATTTACTCCTCCTCTTTTTATTTATTTTAAGACATCTTCTATTAAATTAGCTAAACTTTTAGCTTTTTCAGTTATAAAATTTATGTCCTTTCCTTCTATCATAACTCTTACTAAAGGTTCTGTTCCTGAAGCTCTTACTAAAACTCTACCTTTATTCTCTAAAAGTTTGTTTATTTCTTCTATTGCATCACAAATAATCTTATTACTATTATAATCTTTTTTCTTCTCATTGTCAACCCTTGCATTTATTAAAATTTGAGGATATTGTTGAAATACTTCCCAGATTTTAGATGGTTTCCAAGATTTCTCTAATAAAATTTTTATTAAAAATAATGATGTTAAAATTCCATCTCCTGTATTATTATACTTTCTTAATATTATATGTCCTGATTGTTCTCCTCCTAGTACATAATTTCCTTCTAGCATTCTTTCTAATACATACCTATCGCCTACTTTTGTTTGCTCAAATTTTATATTATTATTTGAGACAAATTCGTGTAATCCAATATTGCTCATTACTGTTGCTACAAGTGTATCACTTTCTAGTTCATTCTTTTCTTTTAAGTATTGAGAGATTATTGCTAAAAGTGCATCTCCATCTATAATTCTACCGGTTTCGTCTACAGCTAACATTCTATCTCCATCGCCATCGTATGCGATACCTAAATCATATTTATTTTTTACAACACATTCTTTTAACATTTCTAAATGTGTTGAGCCACATTTTTCGTTTATATTTATTCCATTTGGTTTATTATTTATAATATCAAATTTAATATTTAATTTTTTAAATAGATTTTCTGCCATCTTATAAGTAGCTCCATTTGCTGTATCTATCAGTACCTTGAAATCATTTTTATTTAATGCAAGTATATCTTTAAGAATGTCTAAAATATATTCCTCATATTCATTATTTAATTCATAAGCTAATGTTAATTGCCCAATTTTATCATATCCTACATTTAAGCTACGTAATGTTTCCTCATCTTCTAACAAAGCTTCTATTTCTTCTTCTATTTCATCTGAAAGCTTCATTCCTTTATTACTAAAAAATTTTATTCCATTATATTCATAAGAATTGTGTGAAGCTGATATAACAACTGCTGCATCCGCTTTTTCTTTTACAGTTAAATACGATACAACTGGAGTTGGTGTTACTCCTAATGATTTTACATTTGCTCCTACGCTTAAAAATCCTGCAATCATTGCACATTCTAACATATTTCCTGATATTCTAGTATCTTTTCCTATTAATATAACTGGTGTGTGTCCCATAGTTTTAGCTAACACAGTTGCTCCTGCTTTAGCTACTCTAAAAGCAAATTCTGGTGTAAGATTAATATTTGCAATGTCTCTTATACCATCTGTTCCAAAATATTTTCTCATTTTTAACCCTTCCTTATAACATTCATTTAAGAATACAGTTTTTGTATTCCTTTTTTTAACATAGAAAGTATTCTATCATATTTTTTTTTAAAATGCAAATACAGGGCGGAGCAAAAATGCTCCGCCTGAAACCTATGCCTTTATTGCTATGAGATACACGACCCATGAAAGAAGCGAGAGAAATGTTGTCAAGAAAAATACCACCAAGGCATTTTCAAGAAACTCAATCAATCCATACATTTTAGTATTCTTGACGGAGCGTAACAACACTGCCAAAATGACAGTTATCACAAAAAGTGCCAATACAATATATCCATCATGGAAAAAACTGCCAACGGCTTCAAGCACTCCCATATTCAGCCAACTGTCGATGTACTCAGACATAACTAACTCCTCTAATTATAGGGTTAATAAAAACATTATTATAATTTTATCACTTCTAAGGCATTATGTCAAATTCAACTTAAAATTGTGTTACCTCTCAAATAATCTAATATATTCATTTTTTTAGCATTTTCTGCTTGAATTTCTAAAATTGAGATTATTCCATTTTTTGCCTTTAGAAATAAACCTTTTTTTGAATCTGCTATTAATACATCTCCATAATTATTCTTATTTAATTCTTCTAATGGACAATTATATTGTTGTATAAAATCTTTTTCATCTATAACTTGAGCTTTCCAAATCTTAATCTTTTTATTGTTTATAAATGTATACGCTCCCATTATAGGATTTAGACCTCTTATTAAATTTTTTATTTCTTGAGCAGTATTAAGCTCCCAATTTATTTTTGCAATACTTTTATCTAACATTGGAGCATATGATGGTTCTTCTTGTCCTACACTTGTCTGAGGTATCCTTCTTATTCTTCCTTTTTCTATTCTTCTAATTGTTTCTACTAATAGTTTTGAACCTATTTTGGCTAATTTATCCCAAACTTCTCCTAGCGTTTCGTCTTCACCAATTTCAACTTCTTCTTTTAATAACATATCTCCTTCATCCATTTTTTCATTTATAAGCATAGTTGTTATTCCAGTTTTTTTATCTCCATTTATAACTGCCCATTGTATTGGTGCTGCACCTCTATATTTAGGAAGAAGTGAGCCGTGAACATTTATGCAGCCTATTTTAGGAAGGTCTAATATTTCTTTAGGTATTATTTTACCATAAGCAACAACACATATAAGATCTGGTTTTTTAGACTTTATTTTATCTATTAATTCATTATTACCTTTTAATTTTAAAGGTTGTTCTATCTCTAAACCATTTTCTAATGCATATTCTTTTACAGGCGAATATACAAATTTTAACCCTCTACCTTTTTGTTTGTCTGGATTTGTGATTACTAAACTTACATTATAACCTGCCTCAACTAATTCCTGTAAAGATTCCTTAGCAAAATCAGGTGTTCCCATAAATATTATATTCATTTAAAATTCTCCTATCTTACTAAAATTATAATATATATAATGTAACTACTCAGGTGTTACTACTTCTAAAGTTCCTGGCAAAATCTTATCTATAAAAACTTCACCATTCAAATGATCTATTTCATGGCATAACGCTTGTGCTAATAAACCTTTTGCTTTTATTGTTGTTTTTTTACCATTTTCATCTAAACCCGTTACTACTACCTCTTCTGGTCTTTCCACTTGTCCAAATGTTGTAGGAAAACTTAAGCAACCTTCTCCTACAATTTGTTTTCCTTTAGTCTTTTCTAAAACTGGATTTATTAATGCAAAACTAGGGCCATCATCATATAAATCTATTACTATTACTCTCTTCAAGATTCCTACTTGTGGAGCAGCAAGTCCTAGTCCATCAAATTTATGCATCGTGTCCATCATATCTTTTATAAGGTCTCTTATTTTATCATCTATAACATCTACTTCTTTAGAACGTTTTCTTAATATTTCGTCATCTTCTTTTCTAATATTTCTAATTCCCATTTATATTACCTTCCCTTTCTAGCTTTTCTTAAAAATCATAAATCAATACACTATTGAAAATTATTTGGATTAACATCTATACTAATATTTGTATTACTAAATTTTTTCTTATTATTTTGAAAATTATCTGATACTTTATTTAACAAATTTATTATATTATTACCAAATTTACATTTTATTATTATTCTCCAACGATATATATTTTTTATTTTATCTATTGGATATGGCTGTGGTCTATATACTATTGCTATATTAGCTAAATTCCTTATTAAATCTTCATATATAAATTTTACAGATTTTATTATTTCCACCTCGCTAGCTGATATTACACTAAATAATATTATATCGCAAAATGGTGGATATTTCAACTGTTTTCTCATATTTATTTCTGCTTTATAAAATCGTTCATAGTCCTGCTCTTTTGAACATATAATTGTAAAATTATCTGGATTATATGTCTGTATTATTACTTTTCCGTGGAATTTCTCCACGCCCTGCTCTACCTGCTACTTGTGTTAATATCTGAAAAGTTCTTTCTTGCGCTCTAAAATCTTCTATATTCAAACTATTATCTGCTAATATTACTCCTACTAAAGTTACATTTGGGAAATGATGACCTTTAACTACCATTTGAGTTCCTATTAAAATATCTATATTTTCATCTCTAAATTTTTCTAAAATTTCTTCATGAGAATTTTTTCTAGTTGTTGTATCTACATCCATTCTTATTGTAGTAGCTTCTGGAAATAATTTATTAATTTCTGCATCTAGCTTTTGTGTACCACTCCCCATATATTTAATATGCTTACTCTTACATTCTTCGCATTCTATTATAGGTTTTCTTTTGTAACCACAATAATGACATTTTAATACATTTTCTTTTTGGTGATATGTTAAGTTTATATTACAATTTTTACATTTTACAGTAGCCCCACAATCTGTACATAATACATAAGTTGAAAATCCTCTTCTATTTAAAAATAAAATTGTTTGCATTTTGTTCTTAATGTTATTTTCAATTTCTCTATATAATTTAGTACTTATCATTGAAGTATTACCATTTACTAACTCGTCTCTTAAGTCTACTATTTCTACTATTGGTAATTTAGAAGAATTAGTTCTTTTAGTTAATTCTAATATTTCTATTTTATCTTTTTCTTTACCTTCATAATATGTTTTTAAGTCGGGAGTTGCACTTCCTAAAATCAATGGACACTTATTATTCTTACAAATATATTTTGCAATATCTCTTGCATCAAATTTAGGTGACATTTCTGATTTATATGATTGGTCATGTTCCTCATCTATTATTATTATTCCTAAATCTTTAACTGGTGCAAAAATTGCAGACCTTGCACCTATTATAATTTTAGCATCTCCTGTATATATTTTCTGCCATTCATCATATCTTTCTCCTACAGATAACCTACTATGTAAAATAGCAACTTTGTCTTCTCCAAACCTTGCTATTACTCTATTTACAGTTTGCGATGTAAGAGAAATTTCAGGTACTAACATTATAGCACTTTTATTTTGCTCTAAAGCAACTCTTATAAGTTGCAAATACACTTCCGTCTTTCCGTGAACCGGTAACTCCATATAATAAAAATTCTTGATATTCTTCTTTTTTAATTAATTGACTTACTCTAAAAAATGCATATTGTTGTTCATCATTTAAAACAAATTCTTTATCTCTCTTTACATTCTTATTTTTAAAAGGGTTTCTTTTTACAATTTCTTCTCTTATTTCTATGTAACCATTTTTTTCTATAGTCTTTAAAACGCTCCTAGAAGCATCTAATTCTTTTTCTAAGTCTTGAATTAAAACTTTATCTTTTAAAATTAAATAATTTAAAATTTCTTTATGTTTAATAGATTTTAATTTCTTATTTTCAATATCTCTTTTTATATCTTCTTCTGTTTTATTTAAATATACAAATTTTTCTTTTTTCTCTTTAACCCAATTGTCAATTTCTTGAGAAAGAGTTCCAGGTGGTAACATTAATTTAATACATTCAAATTCGTTACAAAAATACCTTCTTGCCATTAATTTTGCAAATTCTATATCTTCTTTACTTAAATAACTATTCTTAATCTCTACAATTTCTTTATTTGCAAATTGAGATATGTTTTTTATATTTGTTATTATGCCATCTATTGTTTTGTTATTTGAACCAAATGGTACTATTACTCTGTCTCCTAATTTTATAATGTTTTCTAATTCTTTTGGAATTATATAATCGAATACTTTATTTAATTCTTTTGATTTTTTGTTTAATATTATTTCTGCAAACATTACTTCTCCTTTTCTTTTCTCCCCACATATATATTATCATTGTTTCTGAGAAAAATCAATATCTTTAAAAACTTAATAAATTTGTAACAACTCAGGCATTAATCTTTAAAAAACTTGCTATATAGCTATTTTTAGTCAAAACATATCTGGGGTTAACAATCGGGTTCTTGACTTGCAAATAGCTATATAGCAAGTTTTAGTCAAATACCTACTGAGTTGTTACATAAATTTTCCCATAAAGTCACATATTTTTATATAAATTTTTTCAAAAAAGGGTTTGACAAATAATGTTTTTAGTTATATTATATATGCATATTAAAATTTTTAGGGGGAAAATTATGAAAAATTTAAAATTTACTTTAATTTTAACTTTAGTTATTATTTTAGCAGTTGTTTTTCCTGTATATACATTTGCAACAGATGTAAATAATGAAGCTTCTGTTGAGCCTACTGTATTAGATTCTACAGATGCTGAGGTTGATATAGAAGCAACAACTACTGATAATACTGAAGAAACTACTGAGGAAGGAACTTCAGAAGAAGCAACAGATGAGACTACAGAGGAGGAATCAGATTCAACTCCCAAAATAGATGTAGTTGGAAATTATTATGAATCAAATCCAGAAATTGATTTTACAAAAATTGTTGATGGTAACATTTTCTTATTTGGTAATAACATTACTATAAGCGGTATAGTTAATGGTGACGCCGTTGTTATTGGTGATAATGTTACTCTTAGTGAGGGTTCTAAAATATTAGGTAACCTTTTTGTAATATCAGATAATTTTACACAAAGCGGAACTGTATATAGCTTATTAGCTATGACTACTAATTATACTTGTGAATATAACGGTATGTCATCATTAGACTTAAGAGTTTTTGCAAATACTATTAAATTTTCAGGGTATACAACTAGATCTACATATTTTTACGCAAATAATATTGAGCTTACAGATGATGCATACATTGTAGGAAATCTTGTTTACAATGAAAATGCCAATTTAACTATTGGTGAAAACGCAACAGTGTATGGTAAACAAAAGGCTGATACTTTATTTTCAATGTTAACAAGTGTAGATACATCTAATCTAGTTGTAAGCCACATAGTTGCAATAGCTATGTTATTAGGAAGTGTTTTATTCATATTACTTATGATTACATTCTTTAAACCTAATACATTCTCTAAAGATGTTAAATTTAAGTTTACAACAGCTTTAAAAGCTTTAGGTGTTGGAATATTATCATTTATGGTATTAACTATATTATCTACTATATTACTTTTAAGCACAGTATTTACTACTGTAGGAGTTATAATTTTAATGTTATTTATAATTGCTTGTATGTTAGCTGTACCAGTTACTATATTAACACTTGCAAGTATATTATATAATAAGTTTAATAAAAATAAATCAAAATTATTTATCTTATTATATACTATTTTGGTAGCTTTAATTTACTATGCTTTAACATTAATACCTTATGCTGGATTTATAATTACTTTAATATCCGCTGTTTCAGGTTTAGGACTTATGACTTTATGGTTGTTTAGGGTAAGAAAGAATAATAAGGTTGAGACAATTACAGGAAAAGTTGATTCTCAAAAAGTATTGTCAGAAAAAACTGTAAAAAAAGAAAAAGTTAAAAAAGATCCTAAAAAGAAAGATGATAATACTAAAAAAGATACTGATAAAGAAGTAGATAAAGATAACGTTTCTAAAGAAGATAATAAAGATGAAAAATAATAAAAGAAAAACCTAGTGAATTTTAATATTCATTAGGTTTTTTGATATACTCTTTACCACTCCTACATATCATCATCATTACTTTTTCTATCATTATCAGATGAATCATTCCAGTCTAATTCTATTGGATTATCACAATACGGACAAGTTATTTCTTTTTCTGCTCCTTCTATATGTATAAAAAATAATTCTCCACAATATGGGCAAGTTACTTCACACTCAGCATCGAGTTCATTTTCATAGTTTTTTAGGCTTGGATGTAATAATTCAGTCATCATTTGGTCCTCAACTTCTTCATTTAATATCATTTCTTCTTCTATGCTTTTGGCTAATTCTTCTACTTTATTTAATTTTTCGTCAAAATATACCTGTCTTTCTAATATCCTATTTATTTTTTCATTGTAATGATTTTTAATATGCTCCATTTCTGTAAAAAAAAGTATCATTAATTTAAGAAATTCTTCTTTGGCATATTCTAAATCTTCATGATCTTTTATTCTTTCTTCCATATCTCCTATAATTTTTTTATACGCTTTTTCTAAATTTTCCATTTTTTCATCTTCTTCATTCTCCATTTGATTTCACTCCTTTCTCAAAATATAAAGGCAACAAAAAGGAAGGGCTTATAATTATATCCTTCCTTACTACATTTAAATACTATAATTGATTCTATAATTATTAGCTTTTCGCCTATACTCTTTCCATATATTCACCAGTTCTAGTATCTATTTTAATTATATCTCCTATTTCTATAAATAACGGAACATTTATTTGTGTGCCTGTCTCCACAGTTGCAGGTTTTGTTGTACTTGAAGATGTATTTCCACTAAATCCTGGTTCTGTATATGTAACTTCTAATTCTACAAATATAGGTGGTTCTACTGCAAATACTCTATCTTTATATGTTAGAGTTGTTACATTCATATTTTCTTTAATATATTTTAGAGCATCTCCTAATTGATCTTTTGTTAATTGTATTTGCTCATAACTTTCTGTATTCATAAAATAATAAAATTCACCATCATTATATAAGTATTGCATTTCCTCTTTTATTATTTCAGCTCCTTGAAATTTTTCGTTTGTATTTAATGTTTTGTCTAAAACTGCACCTGTCATTACATTTTTTATTTTAATTCTTATAAAAGCTGGACCTTTTCCTGGTTTAACGTGTTGATATTCTATTACTCTATACACTGAACTCCCCATTTCAAATGTTACACCATTTCTTAATTCTCCTGCCAAATAAACTTGTGCCATAAATTATTTCCCCTTTCTTTCTTAGCTATATAATTTTACTACATATTTTGATAAATTGCAAGAGGGTATTTGAATTTTTACATAGAAAATAAATTTGCTTTTTTAGTAAAAAAATGTTATAATATTATTACTTTTAATTAATTATACTAGGAGTATGAAATGGGAAATGTACACGAATTTGATAAAGCTATAAACTGGATATTGGCTGGACATCCCATAGTGTGTGTTCAAAAGCAATATGTAGAACGTATTGAAAGAGTACTTCGGATTAGGCTGAAGCGATTATCGAATAACAAGTATTTAGTAATCCGATTATAAGATTCTTAAATTTCCCATTAAAGCCAAAAGGAGGATTTTTTCCTCCTTTTTTTTGTAGATTTGATTTATGTTATTTTTTAATTATTTATATATAAACTTATTAACATTTCTCTTTATATAGTCTTCTAATTTTATCATAAATTCATTAGATTCTATTTCTTTTTTTGCCACCATATCTAATCCCTTTTCCCAACTTGCTGTTAACTTCGGATTTAACATATCTTTTATAGAAGTTGCTACTACATCATACACTGCTTCTCCAAATTCTGAAGGCGTTATTATTGTAGTTTTTGAATTTATTTCTATGTAATTTATTCTTTCTAACTTTTGGATTATTCCTCCACGTGTAGCAGATGTTCCTATTCCTGCTCCTTTTATTTGTTCTCTTAACACTTCATCTTCTATTAACTTTCCTGCATTTTCCATTGCAAGTATTATTGAACCTGCGTCATATCTTGAAGGTGGTGTTGTTTCTGATTCTTTTAATGTAAAATTTTCTACATCAATTTTTTGCCCTTTTTTTAGAGTTTTTAATATCTCTAAATTATCTTTTGCTTTATCTCCCTTTGCATTTTCTAAATTTTCTTTATTACTTAAATTTTTCGCTATTTCTAAATATCCTGGATTTATTAAAACCTTGTTTGTCGCAGAAAATTCCTCATTTTCTATACCTACAACTACAGATATTTTACTATATTCTGCAGGTGGATAAAATATTGCTAAAAATCTTTTTACTATCAATAGGTATATATTTTTATGCAATTCTACTAAATTATCATAATTTTCATATCCTTGTCCTGTTGGAATAATTGCATAATGATCTGTTATTTTACTATCATCTACATATTTTGTTTTTATTAAATCTATAGGATATTTCTCTGCCACCATTTTATTTATATATCCTTTTATTTCCTCATTATCAAACCTTTTATATATACCGTTCAAATTTTTAGATATTTCTTTAGCTACAGCTGTTGATAATACTCTAGCATCTGTCCTAGGGTATGTTACTAATTTTTTTTCATATAAATTTTGTATAACTTCTAAAGTCTCTTCTGGTTTCAATTTAAACTTTTTTGCACATTCATTCTGTAATTCTGCTAAATTGTATAAAAGTGGTGCATTTTCTTTACTTTTAGATTTTTTCACTTCTTTTACTACTGCTTCTTTATTTTCTAAAGTTTTTATAAATTCTTTTGCATCTTCTTCTTTTTTAAAACCATTATCATTATATAATTTAGGAGAATTGTATAATTTCGAATTTTCTGTTACTTTCCATTCTGCATTGAAATTACTTTCAGTTGTACCAAATTTTCCAACGACTTTATAATATTTTGTTTTCACAAAATTCCTAATTTCACGTTCTCTTTCTACTATCATCCCTAGTACACAAGTCATTACTCGGCCTACTGAAATTACTACTCTATCTTTATTTAATTTATTTGCTAATCTTTTTGAATATATTAAAGATAAAAGACGAGAAAAGTTAATACCAATCAAATAATCTTCTTTTGCTCTTAGATATGCTGCGTCTGATAAACTATCATATTCACTTAAATCTTTTGCTTCTTTTATTCCTCTTAAAATTTCTTCTTCCGTTTGTGAATCTATCCAAACTCTTTTCTTAACCTTATCTTTTACCCCTATCATTTGGTCAACCAATCTATAAATATACTCTCCTTCTCGCCCAGAGTCTGTTGAAACATATATTGTGTCTACATCTTCTCTTTCTATCAAATTTTTTATTGTATTAAATTGTTTTTCTGTATTTGTTATAATTTCGTACTTATATTCCTTAGGAATAAATGGTAAAGTATCCAATCTCCAAAATCTCATTTTTTCGTCGTATTTTTCAGGATAAGACATAGTAACAAGATGGCCAACACACCATGTTATTAACCATTCATTACTTTCTATATAATTATTTTTTCTTTGGGTTGTAATTTTTAAAGCCTTTGCAAATTCCATTGCTACTGATGGCTTTTCTGTAATTAATAATTTTTTCGACATACTACACCTTCAATAATTCTAATTTTACGTTACAATTTACAGCTTTTATTATAAAACATATTAAAGTACTTATATATTAATATTTTGTAATCAAAGACCCGGATTGTTAGCCCCAGCTATGTTTTTGATAGAAAATATTAATATATAAGTACTACTAATATTTATTTACAAATCGCCATATAGCAAAATATTTATATTATTATAATTTCTTTTGAACTCTCTGTTAGCACGTTACAAGATAATTTATTTATTATTACTGTATCTTCTATCCTTATGCCATATTGGCTTGCAACATAAATTCCTGGTTCTATTGCTAATACCATTTTTTCTTTTAAATTATTCAAATTTGAATTTGATAAATATGGTAATTCGTGACATTCTAATCCCACTCCATGACCTAATGCATGCATTATTACGTGCCTTGTCATATTATAGTTATTTTCTAACACTAATACTATTTCTCTAATATTTCTTCCTTCTTTTAACATTTTTAGTATTTGGTCTTGAACATCTAATACGAATTCATATTCTTTTTTTAGTGTTTCATTTATACTATCTACAAATATCGTTCTTGTCATATCTGAAGAATATCCATTATATTTACATCCCATATCTATTAAGATTACATCATTTGCTTGTATCTTTCTATCTGTAGGAACAGCGTGTGGCTTTGATGAATTTGGTCCAGATGCTACTATAGGTTCAAATGCTATATCGCTTGCACCATTTCTATTAAAAAATTCTTTTATCTCGTGCGCCACTTCCTTTTCTGTCATTCCCTTTTTTATGTAAGTTAATAAATATTTAAAACAATCATCAGTTATTTTGCATGCCTGTTTTATATTTTCTATTTCATCCTCTTCTTTAACTGATCTTAACTTTTCTATTATTTTTTCAGTTTCTACAAGATTATTACATTTATATAATTCTTGCACTCTCCTATATTCTGCATATGTTAAAGAATTCTCTTCAAAACCTACATTTTCACAAAACATAAAAAAATTCTCGTAATCATCTCGTGTATAGCCCCTTACATCTGAAACTGTTATTTCATCGTCTATCATTAGGGAATTATTTACGTCTTCTATGTATCTGCTATCCGTAATAAATATATTTTCCTTTTTTGTTATTAATAAGGTTCCTTCTGCTTCCAATCCTGTTAAATATTTTATATTATTACTATTGCTTACTATCATTCCCTCTATATTTTGTACTTTTAATTTATCTCTTAACCACCTTATTCTTGGATTCATATAATGTTCCCCCTGATTTCAAAATATTAATATATCAATCTTATACTTTTAAATCATTCCTAAAGTTAATATTTCTAATAGAATTTTTAATAATATTTCTGTTGGTACTATCATTGTTATAAATGCTGCTATTACTATAAACGGGCCAAAAGGCATATATCCATCTTCGCTTTTCTTTCGTATTAACACTATTATACTTATTACTGCTCCTATTAAAAAAGCTAATACAGATATCATCCCTGTATTTATTAATCCAAAGTATAATCCTAAGGCTCCCATTAATTTCACATCGCCCATTCCCATTGCTTCTCTCCCTGCAATGAGACCTCCTACTAGACTTATTATTGCAAAAATACCTGCTCCTAATAACATTCCTAAGACTGAGTTTACGGCAAGTGTAAAATTATTTATCCCATTTATAAAACATACTACTAGTCCTATCTCAAACATTGTTAAATTTAGCCTGTTTGGGATTATTGTTAATTTCTTATCTATTACAAATGTTGATAATAACATTGGTGTTAATAATAAATATTGTATTAACGTAAGATTTTTAATAAAGGTATCTTCTATACCATGAACATATAGTAATATTACATATAAAATTGCTGATATGAATATTAATACATAATCAGGTTTTAATTTTGTTTTATATTCTAAAAAAAATTCTTTTGTGAATATTTTCTTATCTTCTGGCAATCTCTTATTACACCAATCAGAAAAGAAACCTACAGCTCCTCCTAATAATGCTATAAACAGATATGCTAATATATGTACATCATTTATATACATAATTTCTCCTCCTACTATATAATTCTATATTTTTTATATTTTTCCTTCATTTTTCTTCTTCATATATGATTTTATTACTAAATTTTCTATTGGTCTTTTAAATCTTGTAACCCAAATATCTTTTTCAGCTAATGGTTTGACTAAAATTGGGAACATTTTCATTCTATTACTTCCTATTACATCTGTAAATATTTGGTCTCCTACCACTCCTATATTTTTGGCATCTATATTTAAATATTTTTGGGCTTTCTTAAATCCAAATTTTAATGGCTTTTTCGCAAAATAATAAAATTTTAAATCTAATGCATTTGCTACTTTCGTAACTTTTTCAATTTTATTTGTGTTTGATAAAATGCAAATTTTTATATTTTCATCTTTTAATTCCTTACACCATTTTATTATTTTTTCATCTAAATTTTGATTATAATCTATTAATGTATTATCAACATCTAATATTAAACCTTTTAAATTATTCTTTTTCGTAAATTCTATTGTTATATCTGTTACAGAGTCAAAATACTCTTTAGGATAAATACACATAAGTTACTCCTCATTTCCTGTTCCTACTACTAAAACTTCTAGTCCTATTTCTAAATCTATATTTCCTGTTTTGTACTTTTCTTCTAATTCCAACATTCTCCTTAAGGAAATTCTCAATTCTTTCTCACTAAAATATGATGATTGTTTTTTATATTTTGTCATTAGGAACATTTGGTTTGGTTTTAAATCTAACAATTCTGCTATATTTATATTGTTTTTTTCTTTTTCAGCTAGTTTTATAAAGTATAACTTTTTAAAATGTCTGTATAAATTTATCATTATACCTTGCAAAGATTCTTTTAAGTATATTAAATCTTTTAAAGTATCTAATGCTTTTTTTGTATCTTTCATTCCCATACTATCTGTTAAGTTAAATATTATATTATCTATTTCTTGTGTTGCCAACAACTTAACATCTTCTTTTGTTATTTTCCCATCATTTCCTACATATTCTATTAATTTTCTTATTTCATTCATTAAGTTTTGCATTGATGTTCCAGATATTTCTACTAAATATGCAAGAACATTTTCATCTACTTGAACATTATATAATGCACATACTTTTTTTAATCTTACTACGATTTCGTTTAATTTTAATTTTTGAAATTCACATATCGCTACATTATTTTTTTCCTCTAATTTTTTTAATACATCTAACAAAGTGCATTTTTCTACTTTTTCTTCTATTATAACAATTACTACACTTTGGTTTATTATTTCGAAATTTTTTTCTACATATTCTGCAAGTTTTTTAGATATAGTATTTTGATTTTTACTTTTACTTTCTTTACTTAGCAAACCTGATTTTTTAACAATTACTAATTTTTTATCAAAACCAAAACTAGGTGTCTCTATTTCAGCTATAATGTTATTTACATTTGTCTCGTCTAAAGAAGCATAATTTATACCTTCTTGTAATGTTCCAAATATTTTTTTAATTTTATTTACTGTATTTTCTAACAAATATTTTTCTTCGCCATATAATACGTATATTGAATTTAATTTTTTGGCATTTAACTCTTGCTCTAATTTTTGTAATAACATTATTATCACCTTTATAATTTATTTTTATTAAGTTTTAAAAAATCATAATTTTTCAGCAAATTTTGCAGAATGTGCATGACATATTGCTGCAGCAATGCTATCTGTTGTATCATCTAATTTAGGTAAATTGCATACATTTAATATCGACTTTATCATTTTTTGTACTTGTATCTTATCTGCTCTTCCATAACCTACTACAGCTTGTTTTATTTGAAGAGGAGTATATTCATAAGTAGGTATTTGATTCTTACAACCTGCTATTAAAATTACTCCTCTAGCTTCTGCTACCATTATTGCTGTTTTTGTATTTTGATTAAAAAATAATTCTTCAACAGACATAGCATCTGGTTTATATTCATTAATTACCATAGTTAATTCATCATATATTTTTAATAATCGTAATGGAAATGACATTTTAGAATCTGTTAATACAGCTCCACTCATTATTAATTTAAATTTATTTCCTACATAATCTACTATACTATATCCTGTTATTCCATAACCAGGATCTATTCCTAAAATTCTCATCCTGTATCTTATTCCTTTCGTATTTGAAATGAATTTCAATATATAATTCTTAGTACTTCTGCTACACTCCATGCTTGTGCTATAGTACCTTTTGCTTCATAAGGTGCTCTTGAGTCGTATATTTCCGCTATTTGTCCTACACATTTTCCTACTGTTACTTCTTTATGAAATGTATTTATTATAGTTTCTATAAAATTTTTATATTCACTTTCCAATTCTTTTTTTGCATTTTTATTTTTTTCTGCATTTATAATATTTCTAAATGCGTCGTTATACATTCCTAATAGCCAAACCCATGTCGGTCCTTGGTGATATGACATATCTCTTCTAAAGCTATCTCCTTCATAAGTTTCTACATAATTTTCTTCACCTTTTGCTAATGTCTTTAACCCATGTGCTTTTAATAATTTTTTTGTTACTGTATTAAATACATTTTTTCCTATTTCTGAATCTGCATCTAAAATTGGATATGATAATGCTAGTGCAAATATTTGGTTTGGTCTTACTTTTGCATCTCCTAATACATCATATAATGATTTCTTTCTTGAATTATAAAATTTTTCTTGAAAACTTGTCTTACATTTTTTAGATAATTTTTTAGCATATTTTTTTTCTTTTTCATCCTCAAATTTATCAGCTAATTTTTCTAATATTTTTAATGCATTATGCCATAAAGCGTTTATTTCTACAGCTTTCCCATTTCTAGGTGTTACTACATAATTTCCAATTTTAGCGTCCATCCACGTATTTTGCGTTAAATCTGTTCCTGCTACTATTAGGCCATCACTATCTAAATATACATTATTATCATCAACATCTATACCTTCTTCATATGAATGTATTATTCTTACCAATTTATCATATAAATTGTTTTTTACAAATTTATAATCTTCTGTATAATTTAAATATTTATTTACTTGTTCAAATAACAATAATGAACTATCTACACTGTTATATAAAGGTCGATTATCAAATCCTGAATAACCATTTGGTACTAGTCCAAATTTTATATCTTTTACAATTGTTCCAAATATTTCTTTGGCTAAGTCATATCTATTTGTTACTAAAAATAATCCTTCAAAAGATATTAATGTATCTCTTCCCCAATCTAAAAACCATGGATAACCTGCTATTACTGTATGTAAACCAAAATTTGGTCTATATACTACAAAATTATCCGTTGCTTTTATTAATATTTCTTTTAATTCTTTTCTTTTTAGTTCTATAGGTAATTCCTCAATAGAAGA
The DNA here is from genome assembly GCA_934182605.1 of uncultured Clostridia bacterium. Taxonomy (GTDB): domain Bacteria; phylum Bacillota; class Clostridia; order TANB77; family CAG-508; genus CALXUC01. Next base: position 148,894 of record CAKPRQ010000001.1, read on the forward strand.
TTCATTAATATCTTGATTTACTTTTGCATTCTTTACTATCTTTGCTATTCTTTTTTCCTCATTTTTTATTACATCATCTATCTTAATTTCATCTATATTTTCATTTAAAGAACATACAAATTCTAAAGTTTTTGTAGTATTTCTAGGTAAAATCGTTTCAAATCTACCTGGTACAGTTAAGTTTTCTAAAGGATAAAATCCTCTTTTTTCCTCTTCCATATAATACATATTTCTGAAAGTATCGTTAAAATGCTCTATATACTCTGCTTCATTTAATTTCATATATATAGGAGTTTCGTTATTATTATTTATTATTACTTTTATATTATTATTTTTTCTAGTTTGCTTTATTTGGAATTCTTGTCCTGTTGTCATAGTATGAAAATCTCTAAAATTCATTACTGGTGCTATTACAATTTTTGCATTTTCCCCATTGTTTTTTATATTATATTTAACACAAACTGTATTTTCACCATATACTAAGCAAATTTCTTTTTTTATATTTACATCTTTAACTTGATACTCATACTTAACATCTATATCTTTTTCAAAATATACTTGATTTTTAAATCCTTCTGATACATAATTAGGACACAAATTAGTTGCCAAAACATATTTTTCGTTATTTATTATTAAGCTCTCGTCCAACTTAGAAAGAATTACAAATCTTCTCCCCGGTGGATTTAGTGGTGCAACTAATAAGCCATGATATTTTCTTGTGTTAGCTCCTATTATGGTTGAAGAAGCATAACCTCCTATACCATTTGTTAATAGCCATTCTTTTTTTAGGCCATTTTCTAAATTAATACTCTCATTCGTGAACTTCATAATTATTACTTCCTTTTTTATTTTATTTTGATCTTTTGCCTTTATTTTTTGGTTTTATTGCTATTTTATTCGTTAATTTTGCTGCTTTATTTTTTATTTTGTTTGGACTTTCTTTTTTCACTAAAAGTTCTTGATTTAAAAATTTGTTTTCATATAAATCTACAGAAGTTTCATATAATTTTATATTTTCTTCTCTATTTTCATCACTTGTTTTTATAGCTTGTATCCTGTCTTTATATTTTTGACTAAATTTACTTTTAGTAGCTATTCTAGACCTTTTATTTAATTGTTTTTTATACTCTTTACTTATATAATTTCTAGCTTTTTCTTTATCCTTTTCTGTTTTCTTTACTTCTTTTTGCTTTGAATTTAATACAACGTATTGTGGATCATTTTGTTTATCTTTATATTTTAAATCATTACAAATTATCTCTACTATTGTTGATGCTAGAGTATCTGCATCGTGTCTTATATAATTTCCTTTTACAACAGCTATATTTTTATTAATTATTTTTACTCCCAATCCTTTTAAATTTTTTGTATCTTCAGTTACAATATCTGCACCTTTTAAATTATATCTTTTTATGAACTCTGGTGCGATTTCTCCAGAATCACATATACAAAATTCAAACAAACCTTTTCCAACATGTTCTTCTATTGCTTTAATATGGTCTGATACATTATAATCATCTGTTTGTCCAGGTTCTGTCATTATATTAGATACAAATATTTTTATAGCTTTACTTTCTTTAATCTCCTTTGCTACACCTTTTATTAAAAGATTTGGTAATATATTTGTATATAAACTACCTGGGCCTATTATAATGCAATCCGCTTCTCTTATTGCTTCTAAAACTCCTGGAGCTGGTCTTGAATTTGAAGGAGTTACATATATTCTTTGTATTGGTGAAACTTTATCCCAAACAGCTTCCGCTATTTTTTGCCTATTTTCTATTATAGTTCCATTTTTTAATTCTGCAGAAATATTTACTCTATCTAAAGTAACTGGTAAAACTCTTCCCGTTATATTTAAAACTGTTCCACTTGCTTCTACGCTATCTGCTAAATCTCCATATATGTCTTTCATAGCTGACAAGTATATATCTCCAAATGATACGTTTTTTAAACTATCTATATCGAATCTATAATTTAATAACTTGTCCATTACTACTTCATCTGCTGCTAAAGCTATAAAACTATCTTTAACATCTTCAGCCCTTAATACATCTACTTCTTCTCTTGAATTTATTAGAAGCTTTTCCCCATCAGACACATTTACTATAGCTGTTATATTACTAGTATACTTTTTCATTCCTTGTAGAACAGTGTTTAAGCCTGTACCACCACCTATTACAACTACATTAGGTCCTTTGTCATAAACATTTTTATTAAATATCAATGATTGTATATCTACTAATTCTGATTTTACATCTGCTTCTATTAATATTTCTAAAGTCCTTTTTTGTATATATACAAGTCCTAGTATAATCATAACAAATCCTGCAACAAATGCAGCTATGATAATACCCATATCTACAAAACTCATTTCTTGCATTAATATAAATTTAGAAATACTATAACATGTTAATCCTATTCCTACTAAAATTAATAACATCCATCTTTTCAATTTTGTGCTAGATCTAAACCACGATAAAAAACCTTTCATTCTATATAATACCTGCCTTTATTTATTTTTTATAACTAGTCTTATTCTTTAAAATTTATGTTAAAACCTTTACAAATAAAATATTACTCTAAATATTATTCGCCTATAATAATTACTTCTGTTTCTAATTCCTTATTAAATTTTTCTCTTACAGTTTTCTTTATGTATTCTATTAAATTTATTACATCTTCTGCAGTTGCAGTTCCATTATTCACTATAAAGCCTGCATGTTTTGGTGATACTTGTGCTCCTCCTATTTCTTTTCCTCTTAATCCTGCTTCATCTATAATTTGAGCTGTTATAAAGCCATTTCCTCTTTTAAAAACACTTCCAGCACTAGGCATATTATATGGTTGTTTTTCTAATCTTGCTTCCATATTTTTTTCCATTTTTTCCTTTATTTCTTCTTTGTTGCCTTTTTTTAATTTAATTTTTGTGCTTAATAATATATATCCATTCTTTGCTATTGAACTATTTCTATAAATAAATTGGTGTTCATCATAATTTAATATTTTTTCATTTCCATCTTTATCTAATATTAAACTTTCTATAACACAATTTTTTATTTCTCCACCATATGCTCCAGCGTTCATTCTAATTGCTCCACCCATTGTTCCTGGGATTCCATAACTAAATTCTAATCCTTCTAGTGAATTATTTAATGCAAACTTTGCCAATTTTGTACACGTAGTTCCACTAGCTATTTCTAGTTCAACTACTTCTTCATATTCTTTTAAAATTCTTATATCATCATATAAATTTTTAATTACAATTCCTCTTATCCCTTTATCTTTTACTAATAAGTTACTTGCTTTTCCTATTATATATACTGGTATATTATTTTTAATTGCATATTTATATACTGAAATAATGTCTTTTTTTTCTGTTGCGTTTATTAAAAAATCTGCATTTCCACCTATTTTAAATGTAGTATAATTCTTCATAGGTTCGTCTTTTAATATTTTGTTTTCATCTATAAGTTGTGATAAATCATTATATATTTCCTCTTTATGCATTGTCATATCCTTTCTAAAAATAATACTAAGTTATATAATAATATTCATTTTTTTTCTGTTTATTACATGGTATTGATTTTACCATTTTTTTCTTCAGATTACAAGAGAAATTTAAAATTTTCGTAAATTTAGAATTACAAGGGGTTACAATTCACAGCTTTTATTATAAAACATATTAAAGTACTTATATATTAATATTTTGCAATCAAAGACCCGGATTGTTAGCCCAAATCCTTACATAAGCATTCCGCCATCAATATTAATAACTTGCCCCGTAATATATGAACTATCTTCTGAAGCTAAGAATTTAACAACATTTGCTACATCTTGAGTCTTTCCCATTCTTTTTAATGGAATCATTTTTGCAATTTCTTCTTTCACTTCGTCTTTTAAAACTTGTGTCATAATTGTTTCAATAAAGCCAGGTGCTACTGCATTTACTAATATATTTCTTGATGCAACTTCTTTTGCTAAACTTTTAGTAAATCCTATTATTCCAGCTTTTGAAGCTGAATAATTCGTTTGTCCTGCATTTCCAGATATTCCTACTACTGAAGCTATGTTTATTATTCTTCCTTCCTGCATTATTTACTAATACATCTATTTTACCATATTCTGCTATAATTTCTTTTACAAATCTTTCACAATCATCAAATTTTGAAACATCACCTTGTACTAAAAAACATTTAGCATTCTTTTCTTCAATTTCTTTACCTATACCACGAGTTCCACCTGTGATTAACGCCACTTTTTTCATACTTAAAATTCATTCCTTTCCAATTTATTTCAATTTATAGTTATTGATTTTGAAATATAAATTTTGCAGAATAATATTATTCATAAGAAATTATACGAATATTTTTATTCCGCCTAATTTTTTACCATTATAATAAATATCGTTAGGTTCTTTTATTTGCAAAGTTATATTATATTTATTTGCAAATATTTTAAGAATCGTTTCTGCTATTTCTAAAGTTATTCCATTTGAATTTTCTAAATTACAATTCATTTCTACAAAGAATGAAAATGCAATATTGTTCTCCTCATCAGTATACCATTTCTTTCCATGTGTACCAATGCCTTCTGTTTGAATATCCGCCAAAATCACTGTTCCATTTTTTATTTTATTTTCGTTTATGTATGCAATTTCCCACTCATATCTATTTTCTCCTATTACAGCAATTCTTTTGCCTTTTAAGCCTAAATTGCAAAGAGCAGTTCCTAAAGCATCTATCATATTTCTAACTTCTCCGTGTGTAAATACTTTATATTCTCCCTCACAAGTTCTTATTTTATATGCAGGTTTATCCGCATATATGTTTCTCGTTTTATTTAACATATCTTTTAAATCTGTAATTTCTATACATTCGTATAATTTTTTACTCATTATAAAAAAATCTCTCCTCTTTTATTAAATTCATTTTGCATTATACCACAAAAAAACTTCCCTGTCTTTAGACTGGGAAGTCAGTATAATGTGATTTTGAGATTTCTTAAAAACATTTTTTTACATTTTCCTTAGACCTCTTATTACAGTATTAATAAAACCTTCATATATTTCTTCTATATTTACCTCTCTATTTTTCTTTAATCTATATATAAGACTAGAACAAGTAACTCCAAAAATACCCGATGCTAAAGCTTCAACATCTCCATCGTGAAATTCTCAATTTTCTATTCCTTCTTTTATAATATCTTCTATAACTTTTATATATTTAAAAACGGCTTTTTTGCATTTCTTATTTTTTTCTTCTTCGCCCCAAATTTGTGAAAATACAACATTTAAGAATTCTTCATACTTTACAGTTACTTTTATTTGTATTAATATAACAGCTTTTATTTTATCTAATGCAGTATCACATTTTCTATTTTTTTAACTTTATATTTTTTGTTGAACTATTTATCATTAATTACATCTTATTTTACAATTTATTAATAAATTTCCTTTGTATAATTTATCATTACCTATTTAGAGTAAGATTAATTTAATCTATTTTATTAATTTCCAAGGATTTTCTTCGCTTCCATCCCCTGCTAATGATGTATCTATTTTAATTCCAGATTCCAAAGAAACTACAGGTGCTAAACACTTAGTAACACTAAGCGAGCCAACCCCTCCACCTTTCCACATACCATACAGAGTATGAGAGCCATCCAAGATATTCTTCCCAATATCCATAGAACGAACATTAAAATACCAATCTGTAGATTGCCAACTAACAGAACGTGAAGCCAACCAATACAAGGAATCGGCAAATAGTTTTGTATCATCAAATGATATAATAGCCTTTAAATCTACCTCATGATGTGTTTGAGATACATATTGATTATCTGAACCATGATATATATAACTTGGATCTATTGTTTCGTATGAACTTGGATTAGTTGGATTACTTCCTAAATGTCTTGCGTTATATCCATATATCCCGTTTTTATATGCTACAGATGCTTCATTTAATAACTTAATTGCATTACAAAAATCAGATTTTGCTTTGTTTACATCTGTTGCACTTCCTAATGTAAATTCCGGTCCATTATAACACACTATTTCCATATGTCCATTTGTATTAAAATGTAATATCTTCCATTTATCATATGTTACTCCATCTACTACTACACTGTAATTTACAAAATCTCCAATTTGTGCTATTTCTTGAGGATCCTTTTTATTCTCGTCTTCTATCACATTACTTCCATCTAAATGCTTAATAACATACTTTAATTTCTTATTTTGTAATTTATCATCCAAACTCAAATTAACATACAACACTTCATTATTATTTTCCGTTTCTACTTGAAAAGAACCACCTATGATATCTGAAAGAACTTCTACAGAATTCTTATATAAACTACCGTCAGAAAACATATAACTATTTCCTGAAGAGAATTCTATATAACTGCCTGAAGAATTTCTTTTTAATACTTTATTATCTTTTATATTTACTTCACCCAACATATACATATGCACTTTATTTATTTGTGGAACTAAAGATGTATATTCTCCCATAGAGTCTATATTTTTATCTATATTATTTTTAAAAACTGCTATTATAGCAATCAACATAAGCATTATAACTACATAAATAACTAAAGACACTAAAGTTATACCTTTTGTATTTCTAAAATCCATAATTTATTACAATCCTTTCTCCCAATATAATTCATAACTGAAAAATTATAACCGTTCTTATTCATTTCTTCCTAAACTATTAATTATTTTATCATAGAAGTAATAAGTTGTAAATATATTTTAAGTAAAAAAATTAGCCCTGTTTTAACAGAGCTAAGGTAAAATGCTATAGGTACTACTCTATGATTATAATGCTGTAAGCACCACTCTAAATCCCTCAGTTACAGAAGTACCACCTGTATAATTTAAATAGGAAAATATTCCTACAGTTATGCTATTACTCTCATTATATGATCCACCACGTACAAAGAAAGGTTCATTTTTATACGGAAAATCTGACGAATCATTAAACCAACTACAAGCTCTATAATTCGTTCCATCAGAACTCATATAACTTGTTTCATAAACAGCATCACCATATTTATCTGCATTTGCAGCATAGTTTATTACTCTGGCATCTGATTTTCCCACCACATACACATCTTTATACTTATCATCTGCTTCATATACTGCTTTCCCATAACTTTCACTTGTTAAATAAGTGTTAGAAACAGTTCCATTTATTGTACTTTCAACATATGCTGCTGTATCTTCATTTGCACCTCCCGCCATATCATATATCCCATATACATTTCCTGTTGTACTCATTGTTACATTTGCTTTATAATTTCCATTTCCTGTATTAGTTCCTGATAAATTTGCTGTTATTTCTGTTCCATTTCTTCCGTATACACTATGTGCTAAGTATGCTGCAACTCCCCACTCTGTATTTTTTATTAAATGTGGATCAATTATATCTTTATTTGTTGATATTCCATATATGTTTGCATTACTTTCATTGTTCATATTATAACAATTTAAAAATATATTATTTCTATTTATACTTCTCCAGCTACTTACATTTCCTACTGTTCTTAATATTACATTATTTGATGTTTGTACATTTCCTGCTTGTGTTGCTCCGAAACTTGCATTTGCTGAACTTGCTTCAAATTTTCCTACCCATATTCCTTCTAATTCTACTGGTGTTCCGTCTTCTTTTGTCCAAGTGAATGCTGGATGTACTACGAATGATGTACTTGTATTAGGCATTACAGCAAATGGATTTGATATTATAACTGAAACATTGCTTCCATCTTTATACGTATTATCTGTATTTAAAAACTTTATCAATATTTTTCCTGCTTGATCTGTATGATAACCACTTGACATTTTATATGCATATCTTGGTATCCATACATACATACTTCCTTCACTTGTTACTTTTTTCCCATGCATTTCTTCTAAAGTTGCTGTAGTTGCATTTGTTATTCCTTCTACCTTTAAATTATCTCTTAACATTATATTTGCCCATTTACTTTGATTTTCCTGGCCTGCTATACTTGTATCCACATAATCAAACCAAGTATTATTTTTAATTTCCTCTTCTGTTGCTACATACCAACTACTATCACTTTCATTATATGTTACTGGTACCATTCCATCTGTTAATTTTACACTTATTTCTGAAACTTCTCCTGGGATTTCTCCCTCTCCATTTCCGCCTCCATTTATTGAACCATTCATACTTGCTTCCATTTGCTCTATTAAATTTTGTATTTTATCATTTTCACTTTGTACCGCGTTTTCATATGTCTCTTTTGCTTCTCTTACCTTACTAAATAATCCATCACCATCTATTACTGCTGTTATTACTACTCCTGCTAATATAAGCATTATTATTACTGTTATTACTAGTGCTATTAACGTTATACCTTTTTCTTTTTTAACTTCAGTTTTTATTATTAACCTACTTCTTTTTAAGAATTTTCTACTATTTTTCATTTTTTCCTCCATACCATTTATAATTATTATTTACAATATTTTTATTATAATTCTTTTTTTTAAATTTGAGAACCAACGCATATGCGATTTTGTCGCATTTCATGATACTTTTCTTTCAAATCCCTTTTATATGTAGTATTTTAGGTTTTAAATTTTATATTTCTAAATAATTGTCACTTTTATTTAAATTATTAATTTTATAAAAGCATACAAAGATAGACCTATACTATTTTTAACTTAAACATAAAATAAAAAAATTATTTTTCTATTTATATCCATTTTTAGTATAGTTCTATCCCTAATTCTATTATTTGATTTTAAATATCTACATATTAAAACTATCTTTTTTTCTAAATGACAATATACGATATATATATATATATATACAGCCATGCGGGTTTTAAGGTTTTCTTCTAATTTTTTTCTTAGAATATTTTTCTCTAATTTTATTGTTTCTACCATTTTTACATTTTCTCCCTTACTTATAAACCTATAAATTTCTAATTATATATTCTTCAAAATTTACTTCTTATTTTCCATTAAAATTTTATCATAATCTCTAACTTTTTACAAGACTAATTATTGAAAAAATAAATTTTTAATATACTAATCCCCAATTATACCCCCACCAAGCAAAATATCATCTTTATATAAAACTACTGATTGTCCTTTTGTTATAGCTCTTTGAGGTTCTTCAAAAATTATTTTGTATCTATCATTTTCTAACTTTTCTATTTTAGCCTTTGCTGGTTTAGAAGCATATCTAATTTTAGCTGTTATATTATTCATATTTAAAATTTTTTCAAAATCTACTTGAAAATTAAAGTTCTTAGCTACTAATTCATGTTTATATAAATCTTTTTCTGTCCCCAAAACAATTTGATTTTCTCTTTTATCTAATCCTACTACAAATAATGGTTGTGTGCTTGATATTCCGGAGGCCTTTTCTTTGACCTATGGTATAATATATTAAACCTTTATGTTCTCCTAATTTATTGCCATTTTTATCTACCACAGTACCTTTTTTTATAATTGTTTTTATATTTTTATCTAAAAATTTCCCATAATCATTATTCCTTATAAAACAAATTTCTTGACTATCTTTTTTACTACTTATTATATCTAATTTTTCATCCTTTAATATATTTCGTATTTCCTCTTTATTTTCAAAATCACCTAAAGGAAAAATTATGTGGTTCAACTTTTCCTTTTCTATTCCATACAATACGTAAGTTTGATCTTTTTTCTCTGATTTTGATTTTATTATTACTTTTTGCCCCAATTCTTCATTATATACTATTTTAGCATAATGTCCTGTTGCAATATAATCAAAATTATTACTTTTCATATAATCATACAAAACACCAAATTTCAAATAAATATTACATTGTATACAAGGGTTTGGAGTTTCTATATTGAAATATGTTTCTATAAAATTATTTATAACTTTATTTTTAAATATTTCTTTAGCCTCTATAACTATATGTTCTATTCCTAATTTTTCGCAAACAATTTTAGCATCTCTTATTGCATTTTCATTTTCTGAAATCATATTCAAAGTTACACCTATAACATCATACCCTTGTTTTTTAAGTAATATAGCACAAGCACTACTATCAACTCCACCGCTCATAGCGAGCAATACTCTTTTATTTTGCATAAATTTCTCCTACTAATACATTAATATATGTTTTATTATTTTATGATATATTTTACTACATATAATACACAAAAGCAAGTGGAATAAAAAATTCTAATTTATTATAATGTTACAATTCATGTAGGAAACATATAGCTTTTCCAAAATCGTAATATATAGCTATTTACGAGTCAAGGTCCTGATTGTGTCACCTGAACTTGTTTTTTGGCTAAATATGGCTATATATCATGATTCTATAAAATAATTGCTAAACTATAACATGTCGAAAAATGCGAGAATTTGACACACGATTTTTCTTGACAAGAATAGTCAAATCGTGTTAAAATTTTAATTAGATTTTAGTACTAAAATATTTAAATATAATGTTGCTACTTTGTTATATCGTAAAAAATCTTAAAGCAAGTCGCTTAACAAATCAATTTGAATTTTATAGTAAAATATATTGACTAATAAGTAATAATATGTTACAATAAAGTAAATCGACGGGAAGGAGGACTATGAACAGTAATGATTATAAGAAAGAAATTACTCCAAGAACAGATATAATATTTAAAAATATCTTTGGAAAAGAAGGTAATGAAAATATATTAGAAGATTTGTTGGAAAGTATAATAGGTGAAAAAGTAAAAGTATTAAAACTTCAAAAAGGCAATGAATTAGACGTGGAAAATGCTTATGAAAAAAGTAGTATATTAGATATAAAAGCAGAACTAAACAATAATAAAATAGTAAATATAGAAATGCAAAATAGTAGTTACCCGTATTATAATAAAAGAATATTATATTATTTTAGTAAATTAATAACTACCCAAGTAAAGTCAGGAGAGCAATATGAAAAAATAAAAGATGTAATAATAATAAATATACTAAATTACAAAATTCCAGAGGAAGAGGATTACATAATTAAATGCGATATAAATAATAGAGCTAATTTTTGTGTAAATGGAGGAAGTATATACTTTATACAATTACCCAAATTTGAGGAAGAAAAAAAATTATTAAATCATAATACTAAGTACGAAGACATAGTAAAAACTAAACTCGATGAATGGTGTGTATTTTTAAGTAATAAGAACAAGGAGGTGAGAGATATGGTTGCGAAAAATAATATAAATATAGAAGAAGCAATAAAACAGTATGAGGAACTTTCATCAATACCAGAAGTTGTAGAAACCTCTTTTAGAAGACAACTGGCAGAAATGGACAGAATGGCAAGAGAACAGGAGGCTGTGCAAAGAGGCGTGGCAAAAGGCATGGCTAAAGGCATGGCTAAAGGTATGGCTAAAGGTATGGCTAAAGGTATAAAAAAAGGAAAAGACGAAGGTAAAATTGAAAGTAAAAAAGAAATTGCTAAAAGGTTATTAACTCAGAAAGTAAACATGGAAATTATAATAAATGCAACAGGTTTAAATAGAAGAGAAATTGAATCTTTGATTTAGACTTTATAATTTTATTATATTTATCAAAAACGTACTATATATGATTTTTATTAAGCTCAATCCAATATATTTGAATTGAGCTTTTACCAATACCAATCTCTCTACATGATATTTTTTAATCATCTAATTTAATATGTACTTCTTTTAATTGTTCCTCTTTTACTACATTTGGCGCTTTCATTAAAAGATCCCTTGCCTTTTTATTTTTTGGAAACGCTATTACTTGTCTAATGTTATCTTCTTTTGCAAGTAACATTACAATCCTATCTAACCCAGGTGCAGCCCCTGCGTGTGCTGGTGCTCCGTATTGAAATGCATTATATAAAGCACCAAATCTTTTCTTTACTTCATCTTCTTTATATCCAGCTATTTCAAAAGCCTTTACCATTATTTCTGGATTATGATTTCTTACTGCTCCTGATGCTATTTCATAGCCATTACATACCAAGTCGTATTGATATGCATATATATCTAATGGGTCTTTTTCTTCTAATGCTTTTAATCCACCTTGTGGCATAGAGAAAGGATTATGATTAAAATCTATTGTTCCTTCATCTGATAATTCATACATTGGGAAATCTACTATCCAACAGAATTTATATATATCTTTTTCTATTAAATCTAAATCTTGACCTAATTTAATTCTTAATCCTCCTGCTATTTTTTGTGTTTTTTCTACTACAGCATTACTTCCTTTTTCTCCCGCTACAAAGAATACTGCAGTATTTTTACTTATATTACCTAAAGCTATAAGCTGTTCTTTTATTTCTTCTGTTATAAATTTAGCGATAGAACCTGTTACATTTAAATCTTCATCAAATTTTATCCAAGCAAGTCCGTTTGCTCCTAATTCTTCTTTTACATACTCTACTAATCCATCAAAATATTTTCTAGATTGATTATATGCTTTCTCTGCAGCTATCATTTTAACTATTTTTCCTTTAAAAGCATTAAATTCTGAATTTTCAAATATACTACTTGCATCTTTTATAATTAATGGGTTTCTTAAATCTGGTTTATCTGAACCATACATATCCATTGCCTCTTTATATGGAATTCTTTTAAAAGGTGCTTCTGTTATTTTCCAATCGCTATGTTCTTTAAAAGTATTAGGAATTACTTGTTCTAATACTTCAAATACATCTTCTTGAGTTGCAAAACTCATTTCAAAATCTAATTGATAAAATTCACCTGGAGACCTATCAGCTCTTGGGTCCTCGTCTCTAAAACATGGTGCTATTTGGTAATACTTATTAAAACCTGCAATCATTAATAATTGTTTAAATTGTTGTGGTGCTTGTGGCAATGCATAAAATTCACCTTTATGTAATCTACTTGGCACTAAAAAATCTCTTGCTCCCTCTGGTGAAGAACTTGTTAAAATTGGAGTTTGTATTTCTGTAAATCCTAAATTATCCATTTCTCTTCTTAAAGTTTTCATTATTCTTGATCTTAATAAGATATTATTATGTAATTTTTCATTTCTTAAATCTAAAAATCTATACTCTAATCTTAAATCTTCTCTCGCATCTTCTACCATGGAATTAATTTCAAAAGGTAATACGTTTTTACATTTTCCAACTATTTCTATACTACTAGCAATAACCTCAATTTCTCCAGTCTTTAATTTATCATTAATCTTCTCTCTCTTTTCAACTTTTCCATCTACAGTAATTGCAGCTTCTGTTGTAATTTCTTTTAAAATATCTTGTAAATCTTCACCAACAATAATTTGTGTTATCCCGAATTCATCTCTTAAATCTATAAATGTCATTTTTCCTAAATTTCTTATTTTTTGTATCCAACCTGACAATTTTATAACTTGTCCTACATTTGAAATATTTAATTCTCCACAAGTATTTGTTCTATACTTCATTATTATACTCTCCTTTATTATTTCTTAATATTAATTACAATAAGTGATAATTTTTAATATAAATTTTTGCAAAGCAATACTATTCATTCACAATATCATCTAAAACAATTTGCTCATTTTCATCTAATTTAAATTTTGGAAGTTCTGGTAAATCGTTTAAAGAAGATAACCCAAATGTCTTCAAGAAATTATTAGTTACTTGATACGTATTAGGTCTCCCTGGTGCATCAGATTTTCCCGCTTCTTCTATTAAATTATATTCTAACAATTTATACATAGTTCCATCAGAATTAACCCCTCTTATAGAATCTATTTCGGCTCTTGTTATTCTAGGATTATATGCAATTATAGCTAATGTTTCCATAGCTGGGTTTGATAAATTTGGCTTAGATCTATTATCAAATAATGGATATATGTAATCGTAATATTCTTTCTTTGTACACATCTGGTAAGCACCGTTTACTTTTATAATTTCTACACCTCTATCTTGAGACATAAAATCAAATTGTAAACTGTCCATTATATTTTCTAATTGTTCCTTATTTAATTCCAATATCTTCATAAATTCTTTTTCGCTAATTTCTCTACCAGTTGAAAATAACATTGCTTCTATAATTGCTTTTAATTGTTTAATCTCCATAATACATCTCTTTCTTTTTGTTTTAATTTAACATTTTTACCACTTATTCTATAATCCATTTTAATTTTGGGTTAACATTTCTGCTACTTTAACAACAGGTCCTGCACCTATTGTTAGCACTAAATCATTTTTCTTAATATTTTTCCTTAAATATTCAGCGATATCTTCATATTTGCCTATATATATTGCATTTTTACCTTTTTCTTTTAATTTATTTACAATATCTTCTGGATATATATTATATATATTTTCTTCCCTTGCTGCATAAATATCAGCTACAATTATATTATCAAAATCTTCTAATGCTTCTACAAAATCATCTAATAAATTAAATGTTCTACTATATGTATGAGATTGGAACACACCCCAAGATTGATTATACTTCTTACATTTCATAGCCTTTACAGTTGCTTTTATTTCTGTAGGATGGTGTGCATAATCATCATATATTTTAGCACCGTTTAATTCTCCTTTATATTCGAATCTCCTATTTGCTCCGTGAAATTTCTTTAATGCTACTTTCATGCTTTCTTTTGAAATTTTATACATTTCACATAGAGCAATACAAGCCAATGCATTTAATACATTATGCCTTCCAGGAATAGATAATTCAAAATTTCCATACTTTTCATTATTAAAATATACATCAAATTTTGCAAATCCATCATTATTATAAGTTATATTCTTAGCTACAAAATTTGCATCTTCATTGTCTAAAGCAAATGTATATACATTTACATTTTTAGAAATTTCATTCAATAATTCTAAACAAGATTTATCATCTGCATTTGTCACTAAATACCCGTCTTCTGGTAATATATTTCCAAATTTTATAAATGCTTTTTTTACATTTTCAAAATTTTTAAAATAATCTAAATGGTCGTTATCTATGTTTAAAATTATTTCTGCTTTGGGATAAAAATGTAAAAAACTTTCTACGTATTCACAAGCCTCTATAATAAAATGTTCACTTCTACCTATATGATAATTTCCATCTATTTCTTTTAAATTTGCTCCTACTTGTATAGTTGGCTCTATTTTCTTATTTTTCTTTCCTTCTTCTAAAAAGCATAATGATACCATTGATGTAGTTGTTGTTTTACCATGAGTTCCTGAAATACATATCGTATCATCATATAATTTAGTTATTAATCCTAAAAATTCTGCTCTCTCCATACAATGTATTCCTAAAGTTTTTGCAGCTACTAATTCTGGATTATCTTGTTTTATTGCTGCCGTATACACAACTAAGTCTACACCTTTTACTAACTCTGAATCCGTTCCTATTGTTACAGGTATTCCTGTGTTAGCTAATTTTATTGTTACATCTGTTTCTACATTATCTGAGCCTGTTACTTCTATACCCATATATTGCAATATTTTTGCAATACCACTCATACTTATTCCACCAATACCTATCATATGTACTTTTTTTAAGTCTTTTAAATTTATATCCATTTTATTCGCTCCTAACTAAATCCTATTTATTATATACTTTTTTTTGAATTTTTTCAATATATATTATTATTTTATTAGAAATAATGTTACAATTCAGTAGAGGAACATATAGTTTTAGCATAATCGTGATATATAAAATAGTTACTGAACTGTAACTACAACATAGTAATCACTATCTAATAACAACAGAATAATATTTAAATTTTCCTAATGCAGAAAGGCACCTAAAAAGGTGCCTTTATAAATTATATATATACTATTCTGCTGTTGACTCTGGAGCATTATATGCAGCTAATATAGCTGTTTGAATTTTTTCCCTAGTTTCAACATTGATTGGATGAGCTATATCTTTGAATTCTCCGCTTGGAGTTTTTCTGCTAGGCATAGCTATGAACAATCCATTTTGGCTTTCTATAACTTTAATATCATGAACTGCGAATTCATTATCAAATGTAATAGAAGCAACTGCTTTCATTCTGTTTTCAGAATTTACTTTTCTTAAACGTACATCTGTAATTTGCATTACTGCACCGTCCTTCCACTGAAATAATTTTACACATAAATATTATATGTATATCTATATATTCGTCATATTTTTTATTTTTCCTTCTTTATTTTGCAAAAAAATTAAATTTTTTTTACTTGACAAATAATTAATTTAAAATTTATTATATTGATTAACATAAAACAGATTAAAGTTGACATATTTGAAAAAAAAGTATATAATATGTGTATCAATCTTTTAATAAGGAGTGAGAAATGTTCCTTAATTCTCGTATCGAAGAAATGGTGTCGAAGAAAAACTTTGCTCGCATTTTGGCGATGGAAAGTTTCTTCTCCATTATTGTCAACTGGGATTATGTGCAGGTTCACCTTGATCCCAATAAAAGGTCCTTTACTAAGGACTCGGCATTGCTGGAAAAGTTTGGATTTACTTTGGAGCCGTCTGACTCTAGTGCTGATAAGACGGTAAAGTTTAAGAAGAGATAACTTATCACTCCTCTGGTGGCGGAACATTCCGCCACCTTTTTTATTTTTACTATATTTTTCTTGACTTTTTTTTATTTTAAGAATATACTTATTGCATATATTAAAAAAGGAGGTTTTATTTTGAATAATCTAACTGAAATAAGATGGCATGGTAGAGGCGGTCAAGGTACAAAAACAGCTTCATTGCTTTTAGCTGAAGTTGCATTTAGTACAGGAAAATATGTTCAAGGTTTTCCAGAATATGGTCCAGAAAGAATGGGAGCACCTTTAACAGCTTATAATAGGATTAGCGATTCACCTATTACAATACATAGCAATATATATGAACCTGATTATGTAATAGTTGTAGATGATTCTCTTTTAGATTCTATAAATGTTACAGAAGGTTTAAAGAAAGATGGAGCAATTATAATAAATACAACCAAAAGTAAAGAAGAAATATCTAAAAAAATACCAAATTATAACAATATATATACAATGGATGCTAAAAAAATATCAATAGAAGCATTAGGTAAATACTTTCCAAATACACCAATGTTAGCTGCAATAGTAAAAGTTAGTAAAATTATGGATGAAAAAGCTTTCTTAAAAAATATGAAACAATCTTTTAACCATAAATTTTCTAAAAAACCAGAAGTAATAGATGGAAATATGAAAGCTTTAGAACTTGCTTTACAAAATATTAGTAAATTATAATTGAATTATTACTAAAAAAGGAGATTTTTTATTATGGAAATTAATCAAAACACACCATATAATAAAATGACTATTGGTGGAAATATATGTGAAGCTGGAAATGCAAGAAACTTTAAAACTGGTGACTGGCGTTCTGTTGCTCCAAAATGGATTGAAGAAAATTGTAAACAATGTGGCTTATGTTTTCCAGTTTGTCCAGAAGATGCAATACCAGTTACAAAAGAACAAAAAAGAACAGATTATGATTATGATGCTTGTAAAGGATGCGGTATTTGTGCAAAAGTATGTCCTTTTAAAGCTATAAAAATGGAATGAGAGGAGTTTATATAATATGAGTATAAGAGAAAGATTAAGTGGAAATGAAGCAACCGCTTTAGGTATGAAACAAATTAATCCTGATGTTGTTGCAGCTTTCCCAATTACACCATCTACAGAAATACCACAATATTTTTCGACTTTTGTAAATAATGGAAGTGTAGACACAGAATTTATTGCAGTTGAAAGTGAACATAGTGCTATGAGTGCATGTATTGGAGCAGAAGCTGCCGGTGCTAGAGCTATGACTGCTACATCTTCAAACGGTTTAGCTTTAATGTGGGAAATGATAAACATTGCTTCTAGTTTACGTTTACCTATTGTAATGTCTTTAGTAAATAGAGCAATATCAGGACCTTTAAATATACATTGTGACCATTCAGATGCAATGGGAGTTAGAGATGCAGGTTGGATTATGTTATTTTCTGAAAATAATCAAGAGGCTTATGATAATTTAATAATGGCTCACAGAATTGCTGAACATAGAGATGTTTTATTACCATTAATGGTATGCCAGGATGGATTTATAACTTCTCATTCTATTGAAAATATAGAACTTATAGAAGACGAAAAAGTAAAAGCTTTTGTTGGTAAATATGAGCCTAAGGAATATTTATTGAATAAGCAAAATCCTTTATCTATAGGACCTTTAGATTTGCAAGCATATTTGTTTGAACATAAAGCAGCAGAAGCAGGTGCTATGAGAAATGCTAAAAAAGTTATTTTAGAAGTGGCAGATGATTTCGAAAAATTAACAGGTAGAAAATATAGTTTCTTTGAAGAATACAAACTAGAAGATGCAGAAATTGCAATTATTTGTATGAATTCTACAGCTGGAACTGCAAAAGCAACTGTAGATAAATTAAGAAATAATGGTATTAAAGCAGGATTATTAAAATTAAGAGTATTTAGACCATTCCCTGCTGAAGAAATTGCAAATGCTATATCCCATTTAAAAGCAGTTGCTATTTTAGATAGAGCAGATAGTTTAAATGGCGTAGGTGGAGTTTTATTCCAAGATATTACATCAGCTTTATATGTGTATAACAAGAATGCAAAAGCAGTAAATTATATTTATGGGATAGGTGGTCGTGATACTAAAATGGATGACATAGAAAAAGTATTTGATGACTTATTAGATATAAAAGATTCTGAAAACAAAATTGAAAATCCTTATAGATATTTAGGATTAAGGAAGGAGAATTAAGATGGCATATAATTTAAAAGAAATAATAGCAGAAAAACCATCTCGTTTTACATCTGGACATAGAATGTGTGCTGGTTGTGGTGCTCCAGTAGTTGCTAGAATGATTTTGAGAGCATTAAAAAAAGATGATTTTGCAGTAGTTTCAAATGCTACAGGTTGTATGGAAGTTGCTTCATTCATATATCCATATACAGCATGGACAGATTCATATATTCATACTGCTTTTGAAAACGCAGCAGCTACACTATCTGGTGTTGAAACTGCATATAAAGTTTTAAAAAAGAAAGGTCAAATTTCTGAAGATACAGAAATAAAGTTTATTGCTTTTGGTGGAGATGGAGGAACTTATGATATAGGTTTACAAAGTTTGTCTGGTGCAATGGAAAGAGGACACGATATGGTATATGTATGTTACGATAATGGTGCATATATGAATACCGGTATACAACGTTCATCAGCAACTCCAAAATTTGCAGACACAACAACTACACCAGCTGGGGAAGTTATTCCTGGAAAAATGCAATCAAGAAAAGATTTAACAGAAATATTAGCAGCACATCATATACCTTATGCAGCTCAAACAATAGCAACTGCAAACTTTAAAGACTTATATGAGAAATCTGAAAAAGCAATTTACACAAAAGGTCCATGTTTCTTAAACGTATTAGCACCTTGCCCAAGAGGATGGGGATATAATACGGAAGATTTAATGACTATTAACAAATTAGCGGTAGATACTTGTTATTGGCCTTTATATGAAGTTGTAGATGGTAAATATATCGTAAATTATAAACCAGCTAAAAAACTTCCTATAGAAGAATTTTTAAGACCACAAAAACGTTTTCATCATATGTTTAAAAGTGGAAATGAGTGGATGCTAGAAGAATTCCAAAAAGAAGTTGATGCTAGATGGGAAGCTCTTTTGAAATTAGAAAAAATGAGTAATGTTACAATTCAGTAAAAGAACTTTAATTGATACAAAATAGTTACCGAATTGTAACGAGTAATAAATAGAAATGTATTTTAAACCTTGATTTACATAAATTTTTATGATACAATAGTACTATCATGGCTTTATGCCAATTAAAAAACACAAGGAGATTTTTCCATGTCTAGCAATTCGATTATGCACAGAATGTCCGAGTTCGAATTCCTTGTTGAGGAGACTCAGCGTCTTGACAAAGAACTGGGTAAAAGAAGGAAACTTCTTGCTTCTCTTCCCCAAGAGTGCAAACATGAAATCATCATCCATTTTGGTATAGATGATTTCCGTCCTGAAAAAAAGAACATCATTTCCGGTTTCCTATACTGTCCCCTTTGTGGGAAAACCAACTTCAAGCTGGCCATTAACCCCAATGGGCAAAGTTTTGTGCTTTGCAAGAACGTTCCGGTAGACGATGCAAGGCAAAAGTTGAGTGCAATACAACGAATTCTCAAAATGGGCTTGCAAGCATATGGCAATAAAAAGTTGCCGGATGTCCTTGAAAAACTAAAAAAATATTACGCTCTTAAACATTACAGGGTAAAAATCCTGTAGTGCGGATTTAACGTGATGCCAATTTGGCACAGATTTCTAAGTGTTTCCAAGCCGGCAAATTTTGCCGGCTTTTGATTTTATATTATAGCAAAACTTATTCTTCTTAAAGTTTTATTCGCCTCTATTACTTTTACTCTTATCTTCTCTCCTACTTTATATACTACTCTAGTTCTCTCCCCTGTTAGAGTTTTATGTTCATCGTCATATATAAAATACTCATCACCTAAATTTTCAAAACGTATTAATCCTTCTACAGTATTCTCCAATTCTACATAAATACCAAAATTAGTGACATTTGATATTATTCCTTCGTACTCTTTTCCAATTCTACTTTCCATATACTCTGCCATTTTTATGTCTATACTTTCTCTTTCTACTTTTTGAGCAGTCTTTTCTGATTCTGAAGATGTTTTAGCAAATTTTTCTGCTTGTTTCGCAAATTTTTGCTTTTTATTGTCACTAGCTTCAAAATATTCAGATATAATCCTGTGAATAAATAAGTCCGGATACCTTCTAATTGGTGATGTAAAATGACAATAATACTTACTACCAATGCCAAAATGTCCTATATTTTTAGCCTCATATTTCGCTAGTTTTAAAGTTCTTAATACTAAGTTTAAAATAACTTTTTCTTCCTCTTTTCCCTTTATTTCTTCTATTAATTTAGAAAATTCTGTTGGATATATTTTATTATCTTTTGAGATTTTAATTCTATAATTAAAATTATATAAAAATTTATTCAATTCTCTTACTTTTTCAACATCTGGCTCTTCGTGAACTCTATAAATAAAGGGTACATCTAACCAGAAAAACTTTTCGGCAATACTTTCATTTGCAGTAAGCATAAATTGCTCTATAATCTCATTTGCAAATGTAGTTTCATACCTTTTTACATCTACACATTTTCCATTTTCATCTAAGACAATTTTACTTTCTGGAATATCTAAATTTAAATATCCATTTTTTAATCTTCGTGTCTTTAATATATGTGCCAATTCTTCCATTAATTTAAAATTTTCTATATACTTTTCATATTTCTTACAAACTTTTCTATCTGAATTACTTATAATTTTATAAACGTCTGTATAACTCATTCTTTCTGTTACTTTAATAATTGCTTTATAAACATCTGATGAAACTACTCGTCCGTTTTTATCAATTTCCATTGTTACAGATAATGTAAAACGTTCCTCACCTGCATTTAAACTACATATACCATTAGAAAGTTCAAATGGTAACATAGGTATTACTCTATCTAACATATATATACTTGTACCTCTTAAACGAGCTTCTTTATCTAACTCAGAACCAGATTTAACATAGTAACTTACGTCTGCAATATGAACATCTAGAATGTAATTTCCATCTTTATTTTTCTTAACTGAAACTGCATCGTCTAAATCTTTTGCATCTTCACCGTCTATAGTAAAAATAATATCATTTCTTAAATCAACACGATTAGGAATATCTTTTTTGTCTATTAATTGATTAATACTTCTTGCCTCATCTAAAACAGAAATTGGGAATTCGTAAGGTAATTTATATTCCTTAATCAAAGATAGCATATCTACTCCAGCTTCATCTATCCTACCTAAAACTTCTATAACTTTTCCCTCTGCATTTTTATCTTTTTCTGGATATTTAGTAAGTTTAACAACAACTTTATCATTATTCTTAGCACCATTAAAATATTTTTTAGGTATGAATATATCTGTACCCAAATTTTTGTTATCCGGCACTACAAAACCAAAATTTTGACTTTTTTGAAAAAGCCCTACTATAGTATCATTTTTATGTTTAAGAATTTTTACTATTTTACCTTCTATACTTTTGCCTTCACTTACCTCATTATCTAATAAAGAAACTAAAACAGTATCTCCATCTAAAGCATTAAGTTTATTATTATCTTTAGATATAAATATATCAGAATTTAATTTTTCCTTTAAAAATTCGTTTAATTCGACAAAACCATAACCTTTTTCTTTAGATACAAAAGTTCCTTCTAAAAATTGTTCACTATCTTCTTTTTTAAGTTTATTTCTTTTCATATATTTCACCACCAATTATTACTAAAAATTTCTATTAAATACATATAATATTATAACAGATATTATAATACTTATGCAAGTACCATATTACCACATGGTGACACAATCCGGGTCTTGACTCGCAAATAGCTATATATCAAGGTTTAGATAAATACCTGCCGAGTTGTTACTTGGCAATTTAGTAACAATAAAAAGAGTTAAAATCATAATTTTTAACTCCTTTCATTTTCTAATTTCTATTATTCATTGTTCCAGCAGTTTTAATTCTTGCATTATAACGTCTAATAGAAGCTTGTAATTCTGCCTTCATACCTAAATCATTTTTAGGATCACTTAATTCTTCTTCTGCTCTTTTTACCTTATTAAGATTCATATCAACATCTATTTCGTCGTTCCATAAAGCATCATCAACAATCACAGTTACTTTATTCGTAGTAATTTCAATAAATCCTTCTGTAATAAAAGCAAGCTTGCACTCTTTTTCGCATTCAATTTTTAAAGTACAATCTCTATTCGCAACTAACATTGGAATATGATCTGCCATTACTCCCATTTGTCCGTTTTCTGTTTCAAATACAATACTTAGTACTTCACCAACAAAAAATTTTCTCATTGGAGTAACTACTTCCAATTTAAATAATTTTGCCATATAATCTCATTCCTTTCTTGAGACTTATTTCATATTTTCAGCATTTTTTATAACATCATCTATAGTTCCCATCATATAGAAGGCTGCTTCTGGATAATCATCCATATTACCAGAAATTATTTCTTTAAATCCTCTTATTGTTTCTTTTACAGGAACATATTTACCTGGTCTACCTGTAAATTGTTCTGCTACAAAGAATGGTTGTGATAAGAATTTTTGGATTTTTCTTGCTCTAAATACTACTTGTTTATCTTCTTCAGATAATTCATCCATACCTAATATAGCAATTATATCTTGTAATTCTTTATATCTTTGTAACATTTCTTGAACCTTTCTAGCTGTTTCATAATGTTCTTTACCTACAATACGTGGGTCTAATATTCTTGAAGATGATTCTAACGGATCTACAGCTGGATAAATACCTAATTCTGATATTGATCTTGATAATGCTGTTATAGCGTCTAAGTGTGCGAATGTTGTTGCTGGTGCTGGGTCAGTATAGTCATCAGCTGGTACATATACGGCTTGAATTGATGTGATTGAACCTTTTCTAGTAGATGCAATTCTTTCTTGTAAAGCTCCTACGTCTGTTCCTAATGTTGGTTGATAACCTACGGCAGATGGTATTCTTCCTAATAATGCTGATACTTCTGAACCCGCTTGTATAAAACGGAATATATTATCAACAAAGAATAATACATCTTGGTTTTTAACATCTCTAAAGTATTCTGCCATTGTTAATCCTGTTAATGCTACTCTCATTCTTGCTCCAGGTGGTTCGTTCATTTGTCCAAATACTAAAGCTGTTTTATCTATAACTCCTGATTCTCTCATTTCTTGAATTAAGTCATTACCTTCTCTTGAACGTTCACCAACACCTGTAAATACAGAATATCCACCATGTTGAGTAGCTATACTACTTATTAATTCTTGAATTAATACTGTTTTTCCTACACCTGCTCCACCAAATAGACCTACTTTACCACCTTTTGCATAAGGTGCTAATAAATCTATAACTTTTATACCAGTTTCAAACATTTCTGCAACAGGTTTTTGGTCTACTAAAGATGGGGCTGCTCTATGTATTTCCCACTTTTCTTTAGCTTTAACTGGCTCACCTTCATCTATTGTATCTCCTAATACGTTGAAAACTCTACCTAATACTTCATTTCCAACAGGAGTTTTTATTGAAGTTCCAGTATCTATAGCTTTCATTCCTCTTTTTAAACCTTCTGTAGCTGCCATAGATACACATCTTACAGTGTCTCCACCTAAGTGTTGCATAACTTCAGCTACAATATTTTTATCTCCTACAGGAATGTTTATTGCATTATATAAATTTGGCAAATTATCTTTACTAAATTTTATATCTAATACTGCTCCAATAACTTGAGTTATTTTACCTTCATTCACTATAAAACTATCCTTTCTATAATTTATTTTACACATTTGTTGCGCCACTTATAATTTCTGTAATTTCTTGTGTAATAGCTGCTTGTCTTGCTCTGTTATAATTTAAAGTTAATTTTGATACCATTTTTTCTGCATTTGATGTTGCATTGTCCATAGCATTCATTCTTGAAAAGTTTTCACTTACAAATGCTTCAACCATTCCACCATATATAATACCTTTTACATATTTTCTTGTTAATACATCAAATACTATTTCTGGTGATGGCTCTATTTCTAATTCGCTATAATCCTTTCCTGAACTATTTTCAAAGTCTTTTTTCTCCAAAGGCAACAATTTTATTGAATGTGGTTTAAGATTCATTGCTGATTCCATTTCTGTGTAAATTAATTCCACTTCATCTATCTGTCCTTCTTTAAATAATTTTATTATATTCCTTGAAATTTTACGTGCTACCTTTACATTTACATCATATGCCTCAAATCCTACATTTTCATTTACATTATATCCATTTCTAATTAAGAAATTTTTAATTGTATTACCTATTGGAAAAACTATATCATTTTCTTTATCTACTAGTTTTGTAACAAATTTTATAACATTTATATTATATCCACCTGTTAAGCCACTATCTGATGAAAATACTATGTATGCCTTTTTTCTATTAGGTTTATCTAATCTTTTATTAAAATATTCTATTTCCATATCCGGTACACGTTTTAATATTTCTGTCATAGTTTCTTGGATTTGCTTGAAAAATGGTAATGTTATTTCATGCATTTCACGTGCTTTTTTTAATTTAACAGCAGCAATTAATTTCATTGCTTTTGTTATTTTTTTAGTTTCATTTACTCCTTTAATATGGAGCTTTATCTCACGGGGATTAGCCAATTTAATTCACTCCGTTTCCTATAATTTCAATTAAAGATTAAAAAATGCAAGATAATCTTCAATCGCAGCTTTTAATTTATCAGCCAATTCTGGTTTTAATTCTCTTTTTAATTTTATTTCTTGTAAAATTTCTGGACGTTTATCTTCCATAAATTGGATTAAAGCCTCATTAAATTCTTTTACTTTTTTAGTTTCTATGTTTGCTAAATATCCATTTACTAAAGCGTATAAGATTACTACTTGTTTTTCCATAGATAGGGTGTTATATTGTGGTTGTTTTAAAGTTTCTAATGACCTTTCACCTTGTACTAATTTATCTAATGTTGCTTTATCAAGATCTGAACCGAATTGTGAGAATGCTGCTAATTCTCTATATTGTGCTAAGTCTAGTCTTAATGTTCCTGATAATTTTTTAATAGCTTTAGTTTGAGCTGCACCACCTACACGAGATACAGATAAACCTGCATTTACAGCTGGTCTTTGTCCACCAAAGAACAATTCGCTCTCTAAATAAATTTGACCATCTGTTATAGATATAACGTTTGTTGGTATATATGCAGATACGTCTCCTGCTAATGTTTCTATTATTGGTAATGCTGTTATAGAACCGCCACCATGCTCTTTATTTAATTTTGCAGCACGTTCTAATAATCTTGAGTGTAAATAGAATACATCTCCTGGGTACGCTTCACGTCCTGGTGGACGTCTTAATAATAGAGACATTGCTCTATAACTTTGGGCATGTTTAGATAAATCATCGTAAACAATTAATACATCTTTATGTTTTTCATACATAAAATATTCTGCAATAGCACAACCTGCATAAGGTGCTAAATATTGAACTGGAGCCATATCGCTTGCTGTAGATGATACTACTACAGTATAATCTAACGCGCCATTTCTTTTTAATGTTTCTATAGTACCTGCAACAGAAGATGCCTTTTGTCCTATTGCTACATATATACAAATTATATCTTCATTTTTTTGATTAATTATTGTATCTATTGCTATAGCAGTTTTTCCAGTTTGTCTATCACCAATTATTAATTCTCTTTGTCCTCTTCCAATTGGAACCATTGCATCTATTGCTAATATACCTGTTTGTAACGGTGTATTAACAGATTCCCTCATAATAACACCTGGTGCTGGATATTCAACGTCTCTATAGCTTTCTACTCTATATGGTTCTTTACCATCTAATGGTTGACCTAATGGATTTATAACTCTTCCTATTACTTCCTCACTTACACCAATACTTACAGATCTACCTGTTCTTTTAGCTACAGTTCCTTCTTTAATTTGAGTTTCACCACCGAGTAAAACACAACCTACAGATTCTTCTTCTAAGTTTAATGCCATTCCATAAATATCATTTCCAAAATCTATAAGTTCACCTAACATACAATTTTCAAGTCCGTAAATTTTTGCAATTCCGTCACTTGCTTGTATAACATAACCAACTTCATCTACTTTCATTTGGTTGTCATAATCATTAATTTTCTTTTTAATTATGTCACTAATTTCTTCTGGTTTAATTAACACTAATTTCTCCTCCTTTATAGGATATTAAAATATTTGGTCTAATTGTCTCTTAATACTAGCATCATATACTGTATTACCTACAACAACTTTTATGCCACCTAATATTTTCTCATTAATTTCAATACTATATTTTACTGTACTTACTTTATAAATATCTTTGAATTTTTGTATAATTTTATCAATTTGATTATCATCAATTTCACTTGATACTATTATTTTTATAAATAATTCATTTTTTGAATTACGCATCATTTTTTCATATTCTAATAACATTCTTTCTATTAGATTCACTCTTTTTTCTTTAACAAGTAATTTTAAAAAATTTGATAAAAGGTTATTTTCTTTACCTACTATTTCATCTATAACTTCAAATTTCACCCCTTCTTCTATACGAGGATCTTTTAAAATCTTTTTTAAATTACTATTGTCATTAGATATTTTTACAAATTTTTGTAAGTCTTTTTCTATTTGAGTTCTATCAAGAGAATTATTTGTTGAATAATATAATGCTTCAACATAATTATTTACAACATTTGCCATTATACCACCGACTTTCTTTATATTACTTATTTTCTATAAAATTAGAAATAAGTTTTCTGTTAGTTTTATTATCTATATTTTGTTTTAATACTTTTTCTGTTGCTGTTAAAACTAAATCAGACATTTCATCTTTTAATTTTGCAATAACTTGTTGTTTTTCAACTTCTAATTCATTTTTAGTATTTTGTATAATCATATCAGCTTCTTTTTTGGCATTTGCTATAATAGTTTCATATGCTTTATCAGCCATTTTTTTATAATCATCAAGTATTACTTGACCTTCTTGTTTTGCCTCTCTTAATTTTTGGTCATACTCGACTTTCATTTCTTCCACTTTTTGTTTTGCTTCTTCAGCCATTTTTAAAGCATCTTCAATCTTTTTTGTACGATTATCCATATGCTTAGTTATTGGCTTGAACAAAACTTTTTTTAATATCAAATATAGAACAATAATATTTATAAATGTAAATATTACAGTTGCAAAAAACTCTTGATCAAATTCCATTTTTTTACTCCAATCTATATCTTAAATTGTTCTTTTTTTACATTCATTCTAAATAATGTAAAAAATGCGGACTATAAAAACACTTTTATATGTTAATTTTTTATTGTCCGCTTTTGTTTAAATTTATGCATTTCCTAATATCATTAAGGCAATAGCTAAACCATAAATTGCTGTTGCTTCTGCAAGAGCACAACCTAATAATAACATTGTTCTTATTTTTCCTGCTGCTTCTGGTTGTCTTGCAACTGATTCTGTTGCTTTTCCAGTTGCCATACCGATTGAAATTCCAGCACCTAAACCTGTAAATACTGCTATAGCTGCTGCTAAAAATACCATTCCTTCCATTGTTACACCACCTTTAAAATAATTTATTCATCTTCTTTGTCTTCTACTTCTTCTGATATGTACAAGCAAGTTAGTAATACGAAAACAAATGCCTGTAACAAGCCATCAAATAAATCGAAGTATAAACAAGCTATACTTGGTAACACTACTGGAACTGCATGTATAATCATTTCCATTAAAACATATGCTCCTAATATGTTACCATAAAGTCTCATGCTTAAAGATAATGGTTTTATAAAAAACTCCAATACATTAAATGGAAATAAAAAGAATACTGGTTGAAATAAACTTTTTATAAATCCTATTACCCCTTTCTTTTGAATACCTGCGCCGATTACAACAAGGATAGTCATAACTGCTAATGCTACTGGTATAGCTAATCCTCTTGTTGTTGGGGCTACTAATCCTCCAGTTAAGCCAGACATAAATAGAGCGCCTAATGTATTAGATATTGCTAAGAACAACGCTATTGTGCCTATATATGGTACAAACTTTTTAGCTGCATGTCCCATTATATCTTCTGCAAAATTTGTTAACGACTCTACAACTATTTCTGCTGTATTTTGTAACCCTACTGGCACTAACTTTAATTTCCTAGTTGAAATTAAAGCCCAAGCAATTATTACTGCCATACCTATCCAAGACATTACGACAACATTGGTAATTGGAATATCTAAAAACGGTATATTCCACATCACTCTAATTCCATCATCCATTGCCATCTCTCCGTTATACATTTTATTGGTTTGACCCAACACTATTATTATAAAGTAATTTCTAGATTTTGTCAATTATTTTTGGAAAATTTGTATTTTTTAAAAATATTTTTTATTTCATATTTGTTTTATTTTAAATTCTATATATTGCACTTTTTCAATATAATTTGTATTAAAAAACATTATTCCCACCCTTGACTTATGAATTCTCATTTGTCAAGGGTGGGATGGTAAAAACTCCCTAACTCACTCTATAAGGGAAAATGCGAAACCTTCAATAAGGTCTTCACCTTCCGCAAAGATGACCATGTCCATCCGAAGCCCGTTTCGTACCTTGATTTGGGCTTCGAGTTCCAGCCAAAGTTCTTCCGGCAAAGCCTCAAAAGGAATCACTATAACAGGATAGCGACTCACTTCTGCCTTCTGCGTAAGCCGCTTCAATTCGGAAGCGACCTTTTCATAGACATCTTCACCAGTGAAGATGCCAGTGAACTTCACCTCTTCGCTTTCCTTGGCCTTTTCTATCCATGTTGGTGCCTCGCTATTATACGAAGCTTCAACAGGGTTGGCAAAAGTCAGCAGAAAAGCGAACAGACAAAACGAAAAAGTAAGAAGAGACTTCATCTTTCCCTCCTGGGAAGTTAAAATGTTAAACAAACTATATTTATTATATCATATTTTTTTCAATTTGTCTAATTTACTGTACGGTTAATATTATTTTTCCTTATCATCTAAAATAAAACTGCCACACATTGATTGGTCTTCAAAACTTTTTACAAAATCTTTTGAACCCGGTTCTACCACTATAGCCTTTAACAAACATTCTCTTGTTTCCATATTATTATATTTACAGTTTTCAACTGTACAATTTATTTTTTGTCCTTCTTTCATACTAATTAAAACCCTCCTTTTATAATTATTTTGTCACAAGTTATAAATAATATTCTTTATTATAAAAGAAATTTTAATATTTTGAAATTTGTCAATACTTTTTAAAGATTATGACCTTAGTAGTTACAAATTACTTATTGTTTTTTATATATTTAACTATTCCAAGTCCAGCTTTCATTCCCTCATACACTGCTTTTGCTATTTGATAATTTTCTCCACCTGTACAATCACCTGCTGCAAATAATCCTTTTACATTTGTTTCCATATTTTCTTTGTTTACAATAATAGTATTATTATTTATTTCTGCCCCTAATTTTCTTGCAAAATCTACACTTGATGCTGTCCCCTCTGCTATAAAAACTCCATTTACATTCATCTCTGTATTATCTTTAAAAATAATTTTTTCCACCTTTGTATCACCTACTACACTTGAAATTTCTTTTGAATTACATGCTATATCTTTATCCCTTAATAATACCTCACTTTTTCCATTTGTTAATACAGTTATTTTATTAGTAACTGACAATAAAGCCTCAACTTCAGATATCGCATAATTTCCATTTCCTATTACTGCTACTTCTTTATCTCTATAAAAGAAACCATCACATATAGCACAATAGCTTACACCTCTACCCTCAAAATCCTTTATTCCTGGAATTGATGGTGTTTTTCTATTTACTCCTGTAGCAATCAAAACTGTTTTAGATATATATTCTGTTTTTAAGGTTTTTATTTTAAACATCAACTTTTTTTCATTTTCAATATATTCTATTGCTACAACTTCATCAGTTAAAACCTCTACACCTAATTGTTCTATTTGTAATATTCCTTTCTCGACTAAATCTTTACCTGAAATTACATTTTCTTGCCCATAAAAATTTTCAATCTTATCAGTTTTTTCTAAAGAACCGCCATCTTTTCCAATTATTAGAATATTTAAATTTGCTCTTTTCATATACAATCCAGCTTGTATTCCGGCAGGACCTTTACCAATTATAATTGAATCATATATCATTTTTCTTCTCCTTAATTTTTAATATTTTTTAAAACCTCTATATATATTTCTTCATGTATATCTTCTATACCTCTTATTTCTTCATCTTTAATGCAATTTATTTTAAACCAACCATATCTATCTGCCAATTCACAAGCAGCATTATATGCATCTATAATATGATTAACATCTCTTTCGTGTATATCTTTTTGTTGTTCATGTGTTATTTTATTTTCCCTACCTTCCATAAGTTGTATTGCAAATTTAGGTGGCATATTTAAGAAAAATACTTCGTTAGGAACTGGTAATTTATATAAATTAAACTCGAAATCCCATAACCAGTCTAAAAATCTTTTTCTCTCTATAGGATCAGAAATTTTACCAGATTGATGTACCATATTTGATGTTGTGTATCTATCTAATAAAATAATTCCTCCATTATTATAATATTCTTCTATTTCTTTTTTATACGTTGCATATCTATCAGCAGCATAAAAAGTTGAAGCTATGTATGGACTTACATCCTTCGCATTTTGGCCAAATTCTCCTGCTAAATACATTTTTACTAATGATGATGATGGACTATCGTAATTAGGAAAAGCAAATGACTTATATTCTATTTTTTCCTTTTCCAAATGTTCCTTTAAAGCTTCAAATTGTGTTTGTTTTCCACTTCCATCTGTTCCATCTATTACAAATATTTTTCCCATTTTTAATACCTTTTACCTTTCCATTTTTTATTTTTTTACATCGTTTATTCTAATACATATTTAAAATTTTTTCAAGATATTAATAAGAAAAAAGTACCCAGTGAGGGTACTATGTTACAATTCAGTAGGGAACATATAACTTTTGCAAAATCGTGATATATAGCTATTTGCAAGTCAAGACCCGGATTGTGTCACCATAGCTATGTTTTGACTAAAATAGCTATATATCACGATTTTATAAAGTACCATCTGAACTGTACAGCACTATAAAACAATAATTAATTTTAAACTAGTTTGTTATTTTTTATAAATCCGTTTCATCATATTCTACTTCATAATTTTTCTTTATTCTTTTTGGCATTTTTCCTTTTTCTTCTTTTATTTCTTTTTTAATATTTGTTTCTTCTATACTTTCACTTCCTTCTTTATCAACATTTTCCGAGTCATCTGCTCTTTTCGTATTTTCAGGTTTGTTACTTTCATACATTCTTTTTAGTTCTTCTTGTTTATCATTCATTGTTCTATTTATTATGCAATTTACTTTATCCATTAAGTCTGGTACGTAATCCAAAAGTTTATCTATTGCTGATGTATAGTTTATAGGTAATAACCTTATATTATTCTCCTGTATTACTAAAAAAGCAACTGGGCTAATGTTTACGCCGGCGCCACTTCCGCCTCCAAATGGTAATCTATATTGTATTGCTTCCTCCTTATCCTTTTTAGAATATTCGTCTATTGTTTCCCCTTTAAATTCACTACCTCCTGCTGCAAATCCAAATGATACTTTGGATATTGGTATAATAACTACATTATTAGTTGTTTCTATAGGCTCACCTATAATTGTATTTACATCTACCATTTCTTGTATACTATTCATAGCAGTTATCATTAAACCTTGTATTGGATGTTCTGACATTTTTAAAAACTCCTTTCTTGAATATAATACTTATTATTACATTGATAATATGTACCATTTTTGTACTTATTATACAATCTAATTGTAAATTTATATCATTTTTATTATATATTGGAGTGAATTTATAATTATATTTTCTCTTTTCATATTTTCTTATAAATTTATTTGATATAATCGGAAAAATTGTTGATATTGTTACTATTATTACTGAAGTTAAAAGAATAAATTCTGTTCCTATTCTTAAATCTAAGTCTAAATATTCTAAATCTATTTTTAATTTTTTTACTACGTTTTTTATTACTTTTCTATCTTGATATATTTCTTTTTCTACTTTTTTATAATTAGCTTTTTCTATTTTATTTTTTACTTTTATAAAAATTTCTTTTAATTTATTTTTATCTAACTCAAGTTTTAAATATCGTATTTTATTTAATAAATATAGTTTTATTATTACTTTGTAATTTTTATTTATATATTTAATATTAATTTTTATTGTTGATAGTATTATTACTGTTAATAAAAATACTAATATTAAAAATATTACTAATATTAAATTAGAGAAAAAAACTAACATAAACTTCATCTCCTGAACTTTATATTAGTTTTTCCATTTTTTTACTTTTTATACTAATTATACTTTGCTTTTCTTCTTTTTACTTACTATTATATCAGAAAAATTTTCTTCTTGTTCTACATTTACTTTATTTCTTCTTGTCATTTCTAATAATCCTAAAAATGCTGTTACTACGTCTATAGGTCTACTTTTATCTATTTCAAATAATTTGTTAAATACAAATTTAGGTTTTTTTAATAATTCTCTAAAAATTATTTTAACTTTGCTCCCTATAGTTACGCTTTCACTTATGGCTATCCTTTCCATATTTTCTTTGCTATTCAAATTAATTTTTGATTCATTGCGAAGTCTTAATTCTTTATAGGCGTTTATTATTTTTTCTTTATCATAAACTTTTTCAAGAGCTTGCTTTGGTAATTTTATATTATCTGGTAATTTATAAAATCTTTTCGAGTATACATTATATTGTTCTTTTAATATTTTAGCTACTTCCTTATAACTTTTATATTCTACTAATCTTCTTAATAATTCTTCTTCCGTTAATTCGTTTTCATTTTCATCATCATTTTTAGGTAGTAAACCTCTTGATTTTATGTACAGTAATGTAGATGCCATTATTAAAAATTCACTTGTTACTTCTAAATTTTGCTTTTCCATATTATTTATATAATCTATATATTGATCTGTTATATCACTTAAACTTATTTTATAAATATCTAATTTATTTTTATCAATTAAGTGGCATAATAAATCTAATGGTCCTTCAAAATTCTCTACTTTTATTTCGTATTTTTTTGTTTCAAGTAATAGTACGTTTGGCACCTTTAATATCATTCCTTTCATAAAGCATAAATTAAAGTTAAAAATGTTTATAATTATTTGCACATTTACTATAAGTTATTTACTATATCTTCTCTATAACCTTTTCTTAATAAGTATCGTTTTACTTCTTCTTCCGAACTATTTGCTAATTTCTTTTCATATAAAATTTTAGCTGATGTAATTTCATGTTCATAAAGCTTTTCTCTATTTTCTTCTATATAGTCCTCTACTAAGTCTTTAGCAATACCTTTTTGTAATATCTTATAGGATATTTCTTTTACAGATAATAACTTAAAATTAATATATGCTTTAAATTTTCTTTTCACAAAATCTTTATCATCTAAATGACCTTTTTCTTGCAATTCTTCTACTAATTCCTCTAAAATTTCCTCAGGTATATTATATTTTCTAAAAGTTGGTAAAAAAGTACGCTTTACTTCTGATACTGTCCTTCTTTGATATGTTACATAGATAAATACTTTTTCACGTATTTTTTCATATATTGGCTCTCCATCAAAACTACTCATTTTTTATACCACCTTTATTTATTATCTATTTTGTTTCTTCAACTGTTTCTAAACTATCTACATTTTCTATTTCTTCACCTAAACTTTGTTCAAAAGCTTCATTAGTTTTTGCTCTAACTTTTTTCTCTATTTCTTCCATTACATCTGGATTTTCTTTTAAATATAATTTTACATTTTCTCTACCTTGTCCTATTTTTTCTCCTTTATAGCTAAACCACGCACCACTTTTATTTATTATATCTAAATTTACAGCTAAATCTAAGACACTTCCTTCTTTAGATATTCCTTTCCCATATACTGTATCAAATTCTGCTTCTCGAAATGGTGGTGCTACTTTATTTTTTACTACTTTTACTTTTACTCTATTTCCTACCACCACACCATCTTGTTTAATATTTTCCACTTTTCTAATATCTAATCTTACTGATGAGTAAAATTTTAATGCACGTCCTCCTGGTGTTGTTTCTGGATTTCCAAACATTACTCCTACTTTTTCTCTTAATTGGTTTATAAATACTACTGTTGTATTTGTTTTATTCATTATTCCTGCTAATTTCCTTAATGCTTGTGACATTAATCTAGCTTGTAAGCCAACATGAGAATCTCCCATATCTCCATCTATTTCTGCCTTTGGTACTAATGCTGCTACTGAATCTACTACTATTAAACCTATTGCACCACTTCTTACTAAGGCTTCTACTATTTCCAATGCTTGTTCTCCTGTATCTGGTTGAGCTACTAATAAGTTATCTATATCAACTCCTAAATTTTTAGCATATACTGGATCCAAAGCATGTTCTGCATCTATAAATGCTGTTTCTTCTCCCATTTTTTGTGCTTCTGCTATCATATGAAGTGTTAATGTTGTTTTTCCAGAAGATTCTGGTCCAAATATTTCTATAATTCTTCCTTTAGGAATACCTCCAATTCCTAAAGCCATATCTAAACTTAATGCTCCTGTTGGTATTGCATCCACACTTACTACTTTATATTCTCCTAGTTTCATTATTGCACCTCTACCAAATTGTTTTTCAATTTGACTCATTGCCACATCTAGTGCTTTCTTTTTTTCATCATTATTACTCATATTCAAATTCTCCTTTTCAAAACATTTGTTTGTTATATTATATATTATTTTTAAAATTTGTCAAGTACTTTTTGAAATTTTTTATTTTAAAAGTTGCAATTTGTTACAATTCAGATGGTACTTTATAAAATCGTGATATATAGCTATTTTTAGTCAAAACATAGCTAGGGTAACACAATCCGGGTCTTGACTCGCAAATAGCTATATATCACGATTATGCTAAAACTATATGTTCCTCTACTGAATTATAACTTTTAAAAATCATTGCTCTGGCTGCAAATATTATTCCTCAACTATAACTTTCCAACTTCTAATACCATTAAAAATATCCGTTTTATTTGGTTTTATTTCTCCTGATAAATTGGAAGAATAAAGTACGTTTAATTTATTACAAATTATAGCATTTTCTACTTTTTCAATGGTATAATGAGCTATATTTAAATCTGAAATCAAAATATCATACTCTTTATTTTCAAGCATTTTTTCATATTCTACATCTTCTACAATTACTAATTCTACTTTTATTCCAATTCGTTCTAACTGCTCCTTTATTATATACGCAATTTCTAAATTGGTCAATAGATTTTTATTTAATAATATTTTAAAATTTAAAATCTCATCTCTATTATACCATCCATCTGTTTTATAAATATAATGTTCTTCTTCTAATATTTTAACAACATTATCTAAATCATATTTTATTTCTTTTACATCATAAGCATTTTTATTATATATCTTATCTATAACCTCTCCTGAATTAATTGCTGTTAAAACAGCTTCTTGTAATTTACTATTTCTAAAATAACCTTCTGTATTAAATTCTAAACATATATATTTATTTCCTTCATAACTTTTTTCATTATATCCAAATTCTCCTATATTCTTTTTGTAATCGAGGTTTTCAACTGATTTTATATAATTCAATTTTTTACTCTTAAAATCTCCATATAAATTATCTAAATTATTATATATATATATATTTAGAACTTGTCCTATTTTTTCATTCTGTAAAATTATTTTTTCATTATTAATTTCTTTTACTTTATAATCATTTGTACCAATATTGGCTTCATCAGATAGTATAGGAAATATTAAATTTTTAGGAAATTCTTCATCTTCTCTTATCAAATTTATTCTCAATGTAGTATTATCTATAATCTTTATATTTTGAATATTGTCTACACATAGTGAATAATACGAATCCATGTTATCAT
The DNA here is from genome assembly GCA_934182605.1 of uncultured Clostridia bacterium. GTDB lineage: Bacteria > Bacillota > Clostridia > TANB77 > CAG-508 > CALXUC01. Next base: position 185,561 of record CAKPRQ010000001.1, read on the forward strand.
ATATTTTTTCTATAGTATTTTTTATATCTTGACTTGTTAACTTTTTACCATTATGAAAATATATATCATCCTTTATTTTAAATACATAATTTTTTCCGTCTATTTTAGCGTATGTTTCAATTATTTTGGATTCTAGAGTATTATTATTACTATATTCAAAAAAACTGTTATATACTAAATTTGAAAGAAATCTAATGTTTTCATTATTTATACTTATTGGATTTATACTTTCTATTAGATTTTCATCATATAATCCAATATTTATCTCATTAGTAGTTGTTATTTCCTTTGCATTTTCTGATATTACTAATTTTTTATTGTTTTGCGGTTTGTTAAAATACCATATACTTAAAATTATAAAAAATATTATTAATAATATTAAAAAAAATATTAATTTATTTCTATCACTTATTTTTTTTATAAAAATCACCTTTCTTTGAATTTTAAGTAACAATTCAACATATGTTTATCTAAAAAGTTGTTATAATTTCACAACACTTAAATAATTGTAACATAATTTTAAAAGAGCAGGATTTTTATTATCCTGCCCAATTTATATTATTTTCTTGATTCCACAATAAGTTTAATTCCTGTTCTATCTTCGCCTTCAACTTGAACTTCTGCAAATGCAGGTATACATACTAAATCTACTCCTGCTGGTGCTACAAATCCTCTTGCGATAGCTACTGCCTTTATAGCTTGATTTAGCGCTCCTGCTCCAATTGCTTGCATTTCTGCCTTGTTACTTTCTTTTACTAATCCAGCTATAGCACCTGCTACTGAATTTGGATTAGATTTTGATGAGATTTTTAAAATTTCCATTACTTTTCCTCCTAAAATTTATTTTATTTCGAAATTTACATTACTATTTATATTACACTATTTCAAAAAAGTCTAGTCTTTTTATAAAAAAAATAATAAAATCGGTCGCGTGTTTTTACAGCTTTTCAACGGCAACTACTATTTTTTAACAATTCATTCTATTTATACTTTCTACTCGACAAGTCTCGTCATTTATTTTAACTATTATTGAATTTAAAAACGCTTCTCCTGATGCTATTTTATATTTTTCTGGAAGTGATGTTAAAAATCTTTTTATTGCTACATCTGTTTCCATACCAAGAACTGAGTTTTTTGGTCCAGTCATTCCTACATCTGTTATATATGCCGTCCCTTTAGATAAAATTTGTTCATCTGCTGTTTGAATATGTGTATGAGTTCCATATACAACTTGTACTTTTCCGTCTAAATAATATCCCATAGATTTTTTTTCTGCTGTAGCTTCTGCATGAAAATCTACTATGATAATATCTGCTTCATTTTTTATTTTACCTATAATTTTATTAGCATATTGAAATGGATTTTCAGTTAAAATATTTAATTCTGCTCTTCCTAATAAATTTATAACTGCTATTTTTTTATTTTTACAATTATAAATTCTATAGCCACATCCAGGAACTCCTTTAGGATAATTAGCTGGTCTTATTATATGTGGTTCATCTATTATTTTAAAAACTTCTTTCTTAGCCCAAGTATGATTTCCCATAGTAATTACATCTATATTTAATATTAATAGGTCTCTGTATGCTTTTTCTGTTATTCCCATACCATCAGCCACATTTTCAGCATTAGCTATTATAAAATCTATTTTCTTTTCTTTTACTAGACTAGGTAAATTTTCTTTTAATTTATTTATACCTGCTTTACCTACAATATCTCCAATTATTAAAATATTCACTTATTTTAAACTCCTTTTATTTATTTTTTATGATTAACTCGCTTTTATTTTACTATAAACGAAAAAAAAATGCAATAGTTTTAATAACTACTGCATTTCTTTATTTAGCATATTCTATAGCTCTAGTTTCTCTAATTACGTTTACTTTTATCTGACCTGGATAATCCATTTCATTTTCGACTCGTTTTGCTACTTCTCTTGCCATTACTACCATTTCTGCATCATTTACAGTTTCTGGTTTTACTATTAAACGTACTTCACGTCCAGCTTGTATAGCAAATGATTTTTCTACTCCATCGAACGAATCTGCAATTTCTTCTAGTTTTTCTAATCTCTTAATATAAGCCTCTAAAGTTTCTCTTCTTGCACCTGGTCTTGAAGCTGAAATTGCATCGGCTGCTTGTACAAGTACATCATTTATAGTTTTAGCTTCTATATCACCATGATGTGCCCATACAGCATTAATAACTTCTGGATTTTCTTTATACTTTCTTAATATTTCCACACCTATTTCTACGTGTGTTCCTTCCATATCATGGTCTAAAGCTTTTCCAATATCATGTAATAAGCCAGCTCTTCTTGCAATTTTAGAGTCTATTCCTAATTCATCTGCCATTATTCTTGCTAAATTTGCAACTTCTATAGAATGGTTTAAAACATTTTGACCATAACTTGTCCTATATTTTAATTTTCCAATTAATCTTACCAAGTCTGGGTGTAATGCATTAACACCTGTTTCTAACATTGCTCGTTCACCTTCGGATTTTATTGAGGCTTCTACTTCTTGTTTAGCTTTTTCTACCATTTCTTCAATTTTTGCTGGGTGAATTCTTCCATCATTTATTAATTTTTCTAAAGCTATTTTAGCAACTTCTCTTCTTAATGGGTCAAATCCTGAAATAATAACTGCTTCAGGTGTATCATCTATTATTAAATCTATACCTGTTAAAGTTTCTAAAGCCTTTATGTTTCTACCCTCTCTACCAATTATTCTACCTTTCATATCATCATTTGGTAGTTCTACTACAGATACGGTAGTTTCAGAAGTATGGTCTGCTGCACATTTTTGTATAGCAAATCCCACTATTTCTCTTGCTAACTTTTCTGAGTTTTCCTTAGTATCTTGCTCTGCTTTTTTAATCAATTCTGCTTTTTCTTCACTTAATTTTTTATCAAGTTCAGATAAAATAATTTCTTTAGCTTCTAATTGAGTTAAACCTGATATTCTTTGAAGTTCTTGAGTTTGTTTATTCATAACTTCATCAATATCACTTTTCTTTTTCTCAATTTCTTGATTAGCTTTCTCTAATTCTCTTTCCTTTTTCTCTAAAGACTCTATCTTTCTTTCTAAAGACTCTTCTTTTTGAAAAATTCTTTTTTCTTGATGTTGAATTTCGCCCCTTCTTTCTTTAATCTCTTGTTCTAATTCATTTTTTAAACGTAATGCTTCTTCTTTTACTACTAGCATTTCTTCTTTTTTAACATTTGCTATTTCTTTTTGAGCATTTTCTATAAGTCTTTTAGCTTCAACTTCTGCTCCTTGAATTTTAGACTCAGCAATTTTTTTTCTTACAATATATCCTATAGGTGCTGCAATTGCTACTGAGATAAGAAAGGTAACGATAATTAAAGGAATTTGTTCCATCATAATTTCTACCTCTTTCTTTATTTAATTTTCAATGTACAGTAATATATATTTATCAATTATTTTAATTTATATATAAAAACCTACAATATATATTGTAACTTTAATATTGCAAACTGTCAAGTGTTTTAAGAAAAAAATATAAAAAATTGGTACTATATAATTAGAATGATGAACTAATCCCATTTTATCCGTTTCATAATAATTTATTCTTCTTCTATATTCAAATTCCACCATATTAAAATTTTCTTTCTAACCTTTACTATATAATATTGATAATTTTAGGCAGAAATATAATTCCACCTACTACAATTGAACCAATTGCTAATATAAGAACTGCACTAGCGGCAACGTCTTTTGCAATTTTTGCTTTCGGATTTTTATACGGCATTACTATATCTACTACAGTTTCTATTGCAGTATTAAATAACTCGGCTGCTATTACAGTGGAAAATAATATTACACATATAATCCATTCATTCATATTAATTTTTAGTATTATCCCTAATAAAATAACTAGAAGCATAATAAATATATGTATTTTCATATTTCTTTCTGTTTTAAAAGAAGTAAGAAATCCTTCAAATGCATATTTAAAACTATTTGCTAATTTTTTTGTTTTTACTTTCATTATTCTCTTTACTTTTAACTTCATAACTTATTCTCTTTCTTTTAATTTTGTAATATAATATCACAGAAACTAAGAATTAGCAAATAGTTTTTCAATTATCACACTACCTTCCATCACATTTTATATACTTATATAACATTTTTCTTTTATAAATCTCTTTATTTTATTCTCATCTTTTCCTTCATAATATGGAATTAGTAAATCTTTAAATTCTTGTGTTAATTCTGCTGGAATTGCTATAATTCCTTTTCCTTTTGAAATTAAATAATGGTTACTATATATTACAGCTGTTCTTTTATTTCCATCAATAAATATTTGTTTTTTCATTGTATATAATAAAAGTTCAATAGCTCTATCAACATCATTCAATCCTTTGTTAAATATTTCTGCTAACTCTTCTTTAATTACACTTTCGATAGGTAAATCTGGTTTCCATATTGTTCCACCTATTGCTACTGGTGTATTTCTTACTTTACCTGCTGTATAATAAAATCCTTCTTCTACCATTTTATTTATTTCGCATAACAAAACAAAATTTGCATCACTTAAAATAACATTTTTATTTAGTATAAATTCCCAAGCGTGTTTTAAGTTAACTATTTTCATTACATCTTCTGATGACATATTATTTACTTTTCCACCTTCAATAATACTTTCTGTGTCTGCAAATGTAGTTGCAACCCCTTCTAATATAGCTTGCTTATAGATTGTATCTACTAACTGTCTTTTCGCAAAGTCTATATTTTGTTCTACTTTTTCTGAAAGTTCTTCTTCTATATAATTTAATTGTTTTAATTTTTTTGTTATTTCCCTTATTTGTTTTTTTAACTCTTTTGCTTTAATGCTATTATTTAATACTAAATTATATAATTCATCAGAATATTCTCCAACATATTTTGTTAAAGCCACTCCATCTTCTCTATAATGTACATATATATATTTATTAGATTCATTTTCTCTTATTTCTACTGCTCCATATGCAAGTGATTGTAATTCATGTTCAAGAACCTGCTTACTTTGAAGAAGATTCATAATTTCAATTTTTTCTTCCATAATTTGCCTCCTTATAAATGTGAAACATTTTCGCTTAATTCATTCAATTTTGTTTCACATTTATATTATACCATAAATTTAAAAAATGTGAAACTTTTTTATGTTTTTTTATTAAGTTTGTTTCACATTTTTTTAAACTTGTTGTTTAATAATTATTTTTCCTCTCTATACTAAATCAAAAGTAATCTCCACTTTAAACAAATCCCCGTCTACTTGAATATCTAATCTCCCATTTTGCAATTCTGTTAAACTTTTGGAAATTGATAAACCTAAGCCACTTCCTTCTGTAGTTCTTGATTTATCACCTCTTACAAATCTTTGCATTAATTCTTCTGCTGTTATATTTAAAGCTTCTTTCGATATGTTTTTTATCGTAATTTTTACTCTTTCACTTTCTTTTACGACATCTATATATACTCTTGAATATTCTAAAGCATATTTAGATATATTACTAAATAAATTTTCTATAACCCTATAAATATACTTATTATCAGCTAATATATTTACTTCGCTTTCTGGAATTTGTGTTACAATTTCTAAATTTTTCTCTTTAAACTTATCTTCAAATTCACCTGTTGCTTGCTTAATCAATTCTACAATATTAATCTTTTCCATTTCTAATTTTACATTTCCAGATGAAGCTTTTGATGCTTCTACTAAATCTTCTGTTAATTTCTTTAATCTTTGTGATTTTTTATCTAAAATTTGAATATATTCTTTTATCTTTTCATTATCTACATCTTCTTGTTTTAATAAGTCTACATAATTAATTATTGAAGTTAAAGGTGTCTTTATATCATGAGATACATTCGTTATAAGTTCCGTTTTAAATCTCTCGCTTTTTATACTTTCTTCTATTGCATTTGATAGCCCACCTGCTATATCATTTACATATATAGCAACATCTTTTAATTCACCTTTCATTTCATCTGGATTTAAAATTATTTCATTATTTCCTTCATAGATTTTCTTAATTGCCATTTTTATTTTATATAAATTCTTTGTATAATTATATAATTTTATAAATACAAGTACTATAAATACAAATAATAAAAATGTAAAAAAGTTAAAATCAAAATATGTTGCAGATATTAACATTACAAAAGCGAATACAAAAACGAAACCACCATATAATACAGACAATTTAACTATTAATTTCGTATTTCTAAAAAATTCCTTTATTAAATTTTTAGTCCACTTTATTATCATATATATAAGGGTGTGTTTAATAAGTACTTTTCCTTTTATTCTTTTTATAAAAGTTGTTAAAGAAATTGCCACTATAAAATATACAAAACATAATGAGACAATTGCTGAACTTATGCTATAAAAGTACTCTGCATATGATATTCCATCCACAATAACCCAATAACTAATATACATTCCAAGAAAAAATAATACAATTATAAATTCTAATGGAATTTTATCAATCCAATTCAAATAAATACCTTTATAACCCTTTTTATGACCTAAAGAGGCAACAAGATATATTGATAATAATATTACTAATATTATAAGTATGGCTGTATTTAATTGATATGGTGTTTCAGATATTGGTTTTAGAACATTATATAATATTTCAAGTTTTCCTATACTTCCATTTATTCCATTACTATTATTCAATGTAGTATAAACTCCATATACATCATTTGATTCTATCCATTTATATAATCTATCTGAATATGGTATATTTTCCTTTTTTAAGTTATCGATATTTGTTATTATATTTCTGTTTTCAAAATTCCAATATACTTTATTTTCATTTTTTAGATTTTTAATTAAACTATCGATAGTATTTTTATTTGAGGTTACTACTAAATTTGTATATGCAATATTATTTTTAGTATCTACAACTACATAATCAAATTCAATGTCATATTTTTCTATATTATATATAATTCTTTCATCATTTTCATTTATATATTCATCATAATTAGCATGCAAATAATAAGTTTCATTATTATAATACATTTCATTATATTCTATATTCCTTGTTACTTCTGAAATTTGATTATATAAGCTATTTAGTTCGTTAGAATATATGTTGCTAAAATCCTTTGTTGCATACACATTATCACCCTTTAATACATCTGGCTCTTTAAATAATATTATTCCCACAATAATATTTACAATTATTGATATTAATAGAATAGGAATAAGTATATAGCATAGTATTTTTAATAATATAGAGTTTCTTATATTTTTCATTTATAAAACCTCCTATTTCTAAAAAGATTCCATTTTATAACCTATTCCCCAAATAACTTTTAAATATTTAGGATTTTTAGGATCTATTTCAATTTTTTCTCTTATATGTCTAATATGTACAGCTATGATATTATCTGCTCCATAAGCCTCATCATCCCATACATTTTCGTATATTTTATCTATTGAATATACTATTCCCTTATTTTTAGTAAGAAATTTTAAAATATTATACTCTGTAGGAGTTAATTTTATTTCTTTTCCATCAACAGTGACTTTTTTAGTTTCATCATTTATAATTAAATCACCAGTTCTATACATTGAACTGTTTTCTTCTTCGTCTTTAGCCCCTAGAGTTGTATATCTTCTAATTCCCGAATTTACCCTAGCTATTAATTCTAATGGATTGAATGGTTTCGTAACATAATCATCTGCTCCTAAGTTCAACCCTTCTATCTTATCTTGGTCTTCTGACTTGGCAGATAACATTATAACTGGTAAATTATATTCTTCTCTAATTTCACTTAAAGTTTCCATTCCATCTTTTTCAGGCATCATTATATCTAATATTATTAAACTTATATTGTTATTTTTTAATATTTCTAGGCATTCATTTCCATTATATGCTTTGTAAACATTATACCCTTGTTTTTTTAAATATATTTCTATCGCTTTTACTATTTCCTTATCATCATCACATACTAGAATGTTATACATATTATTTTTCCCTCTTTCTTTAATACAGAATTTAATATTTACCTTTTACATTAATTATTATACCATAAATTCATTAAGAAAAAATAGAGAAATTATTAAGATTTTATTAAAAATTTGAACTTTTTTATAACTTTGTAATACGTAAAAAATAAAATATCTAACTTGCTAAAAGTTAAAGTGAACCCAAATTATTAAACTTTTTGTCTAATAATTTAGGTTCAATTCAATTTAATACTATGCTTCACTTACCTTAATCTCTGCCCCAACGGCTATTACAGCATATTTACTTAAGTTTTCTATTTTCTTTATTTCTTCAAATTCTGCATATTCTTTTAATTGATTTATTGCTTCTTCTTCCTTCTCTTCTAATTTATCTGCATTTTCCTTTTTTAAATATTTAAACTCTATCATTACAGCTTTATATCCTTTATTTCTATCTCTAGGCATTAATAATATATCTGGATATTTCCTTTGTACTTCCATTTCTGATTTTAATCTAAATATCTTTAAATTCATTGCTATACAATAAAATATTAATTTCACATATTTCTCATCAAACTTTATATAATCTCTATTTGATAGATTTTCTAGATATTTTTGTAATAATTCTACTATTTTATCTATCTTTCCTTCTAATGCTATTTCTCTTGCCATCTCCGAATAATTTTCAATTATATCTACACTTATTTCATCTTTTAATATTTTCAAAAAATATTCTGAATATATTTCTTTCATTACTTTGTTTGGTATGTTTAATTTAGGGTATCCTACTTCTTCTCCCTCTATTGTTAGATACCCCAAATAATATAACATAGAAACTAAATCTTTTTCTGTAAATTCCATTGCTGGATTAAACTTCGCTGTTATTTCGCTTATTATTCCTTCTCCCGATACTGTTTTTTCTATTACTTTTTCTCTTTCTTCTCCCTTACATAAATCTAGCATTTTTCCTAATTTACTATAATCACTTGCTATATTTACATCTATTAGTTGTTCAGGTATTCTATTTAATCTTACATAAGAATTTAAAAAATATAGACACATATTTGAGTTGTATATTTTTTCTTTTCCATATATTGAAAACATATATCCATCGTAATTTTCTTTCATTATTGGTAATATATTTTCTTGTTCTTCTTTAGATATATTTTGACTTTCCATTATTTCCACTACTTCTTCTTTTGTAAAGCCTATCATTTCATTAAATTCTTCATCTCTAGTTATATCTGAACTTATATTAAACCCTGATGTTAAGCTATCTAATGTTATTGGTGCTACTCCAGTTATAAATATTCTATCTACTACACTTTCTGTTCCTTCTTTTAAGATTTCATACCATTTTCTCACTTTTCCATTTTTAGATACTAAATTTTTAAATTGATTCGTATTAAAACCTAATAATTCATTTGCGAAATGGTCATATTCATCTATTATAACATATATTTTTTCAGAGTTTCTTTGTATTTTAAAAGCCTTAAATAAATTATCTAATATATTTTCTGCTTCATCTTCTGAATTTATAAAAAAGTCTAGTCCGTATTCTTCCACAAATACTTTTATTGAAGATATTACTTTACTCTTAAATCCCTTTATAGTACTTTCATTATCAGATGTATCTATTCCTGAAAAGTTAAATTTTAATATATGATATTTATTTTTCAATTCTGTTGGATTTTTTCCTATATATGTTTCAGCAAATAATCTTTCAAATTTTTCTTTCTTTTTTACATCATAATAATTTTCTAACATACTTGTAAATAATGTTTTTCCAAATTTTCTCGGTCTTAAAAACATTATTCTTTTATCTGTTAATTTCTCTAACTTTTCTATATATAAGGTTTTATCTACATAATAATATCCATCTTCTATAAGTTCTTCATAATTACTTATTCCATTTGGTAATTTTTTCATTTTCCCACTCTCCTATTCTAAAAAAAACTTTATCTATATTATACTATATATAATACTAAAAGAGCAAGATTTTTATTAAAATTATGTTTTTATGAAAAGTTCGTCTCAATTAAAAAATAAAAGAGTGCAAAATGAAATGCACCCTCATTTTTTATTATTTTCTTTTAAAGTCTCTACAAGCATTATGTTCTCTCTCATATTGAGGATTTGAACAACCATTTTTTTCATAATATTTGCAATCTCCACATGTATCTGCCATATGTAACACCTCCGTATTCAATATGATCTTATTATACCATTTTGAAATAAATTAGTCAAATTCCTATTTTAATGTTTAGCACTCAATTCTATTATTTTTTTCATATTATCGTCATCAGCCGCCTTATTTTTTCTAATTACACCACATTTTTTACACTTATATATTATTACATATCCTTTTCTTGAATCTATCTCTAATCCTATTGGTTCTAGCAACCCATGGCATTCTTCTGCTCTATCTCCGTGGATTTATATCTACATGTTTAGAGTATAAACAGTGTGGGCAATGGTCTCTACAAGTGTAACCTAATTTTTCTACCTTAGCTCCACAATTTTCACAAATGAATTCTTCATCTATTTTAGTAAATCTTTTCATTCTTTAAAAGCACTTCCTCCTATAAATTCCATTAAAAGTGAAGTCTTAGGTATTACATCAGTTTTAATAGATTCAAAAAAACTTAACATTGTTAATAATCTTCTTGCTTCCGAATACTCTGGAACTGAATTATCTATTTCTTTTAACAGTGGAACAGCATAATCTTTTAAAACAGCCAATTCATATATTAAAGAAGAATTAAACATAGCATCTGCCTCTTCTTGATAAGGGAAAATATGTTTTCTTTCACCTCTATTTACAGAATACCACATTCTTAAAGTATGCAATGCAGAATATCCCCTAAATTGATTATCTCTTACAATTCTTCTAATTAATCTAGTATCTGTTGTTGAAATTCTATTATGATAATCTATATTTAATACTGTTAAAGCACTTATATATACTTTGAATTTTTGCTCTTTTGGTATATCATAAGTTAACCTATCATTTAAACAATGAATACCTTCTATTACTAGAACATTATCATCTTCCAATTTCAACTTTTTACCATTATATTCTTTATGACCCATAGCAAAATTAAATGTAGGCATATTTATTTCTTCACCATTTAATAATTTCTTTAAATGAGTATTAAATAATTCTAAATCTATAGCTTCAATACTTTCAAAATCATAATTTCCGCTCTCATCTTTTGGAGTTTCTTCTCTTTCTACAAAATAATTATCTACAGAAATTGTTACTGGTTTTAATCCATTTAATCTCATTTGTATTCCTAATCTTTGTGCAAAAGTAGTTTTTCCAGATGAAGACGGACCAGCTATTAAAACAACTTTTACATTTTTCCTATTAACAATAGAATCTGCAATACTTGCAATCTTTTTTTCGTGTAACGCTTCATCTAATAAAATATAATCATTAATCTCATTTTCTCTAATTTTTTTATTTAATTTATATATTCTTTGTACTCCTAAAATCCTATGCAAATCTTCATACTCTTCAAGTGTTTTAAAAAGTTTCTTGCTTTCCTTATAATCTGTGATTTTTTTATCTGTATTTAATTCTGGAAAAAGTACTAAAAATCCATCTTGATATTTATGCACATCATATGTTTTTATAACGCCTGTAGAAATTGGTAATACTCCATATAAGTAGTTAAAAAAGCCATCACAATAATATAATGAAACTTTATCTCTTTCTTTAACATCTAATTGCAATATACCTTTTAGGGTTTTATTCTCTCCATAAAATTTTTCAGCTTCCAACCTTGTCATAGTTGTTTTCTCAATAGGGAAATCGCTATTACTTATCTCAATCATCCTATTCTTTATATTTTGTATAAATTCATCTGTAACTTCCATATTATCAATTTCACAAAACATAGCACTTCCTAATTGATAATTTACTGTTAATAAAGCTTTAGGATACACTTCTTGTAATGCTTTTGTCATTATATATATAATTCCTCTATTATATATTCTTTTTCCATCTTTTTCAGAATAATTTATTAAACGAATTTCACAATCTTCTTCTAAAATTTCATTTAATGATTTTACTTCATTATTACACATACATGCTAATGCTTCTTCTTCTTTAATTTCATTTTTTAAGATTTCTTTTATGCGTTTACCTTTCTCTACTTCTAAAATTTTATTATTAAATTTAACTTTAATCATAATCTACCTGCTTTCATCTTTATACTACTTCTATTTTATGCTTATTTTACTAATTTATTTATTAGCATTATTATTTTACAATATAAATATAAAAATATCAAGTATTAGTTATTATATATCACGATTTTACGTAACAACTTAGGGAAAATTTGTTTAAAGCTTGGTATATAGCTATTTGCAAGTCAAGACCCGGATTGTGTCGCTTTAGCTATGTTTTGACTAAAAATAGCTATATACCAAGCTTTTTAATGATTAAGAGCTGAGTTGTTACGATTTTACAAGAATTACGTGTTTTCTTACTAAACTACTAGTTGAGATTTAAATTTTATGTATTTTTTTTACATTTATGTAAATACTAAACTTAAAATGTTATTAAGAAAGGTTAATTATATGTTAAATCTGTCTAAAAGTAAATTAAAAAATTTATTTAAAAAAATATTTATATATGAACCTAAAAATGACTACTATTTTACTATTCCTGAAGAATCTAGCGAAAACGAGCCTAACATAACTTACGAAAATCAACAACCAGAAAATGAAAAATTAGAAAAGCAAGAGATTTATAGTAATTTAAATGTAAATTTAGAGTTTATGAAATCAAAATTTAGCGTACTTATTAATGCAGATATAATTGTTAGAGAATTCAATTTAACAATCCAAGGTAAAACATATCGAGCTTTTATTATGTATATAGACGGTATGGTAAATAGTACTGATATTAATGATTTCATTTTAAAACCTTTAATGAAAAAAAATAGAGAAAATTTTAATACTACAGATACTCAAAAAGTTGCTATTACTAAAAATATTTCTGTTAAACGTTTAAAGCAATTTGATCTAGAAGATTATATTTATTCTTCACTAATGCCACAAAATAATATAAAAAAATCCACTACTTTTAAAGAAATTAGTGATGGTATTAATCTTGGTAATACTGCTCTTTTTATAGATACTCTAAACATTGCTTTTAATATTGAATTAAAAGGTTTTGAAAAACGCTCTATAAGTCCACCTCAAAATGAAATCGTTGTACGTGGAGCTCAAGAGGCTTTTATTGAAAATTTAAGAACTAATACCTCTCTTATTAGAAGAATTATTAATAATGAAAATTTAATTATTGAACAACTTAATGTAGGTAAAATTACTAAAACTCCTGTTGCTATTTGCTATATGAAAAATATAACTAATGATAACTTAGTTAATGAAGTTAAATATCGTTTAAATAATCTTGATTTAGACGGAATTATATCTTCTGGACAATTAGAACAATTAATAGAAGATTCACCAAAATCTTTATTTCCTCAAACTTTATCTACAGAGAGGCCTGATAAAGTAGCTAATTACGTACTAGAAGGTAGAGTTGCTATTATCGTAAATGGTAGCCCTTATGCTTTAATAGTTCCTGCTATCTTTATAGATTTTTTATCTTCACCTGAAGATATTAATCTAAAGTATCAATATGGTAATTTGTTGAGAATTTTAAGATTTATCGCTTTTATTATTACTCTTTTAACTCCTGCTTTTTATGTTGCAATAACGTATTATCACGAAGAATTGCTACCTACAGAACTTTTATTTGCAATTGCATCTTCGAGAGAAACTGTTCCTTTTTCTATTTTATTTGAACTTTTAATTATGGAATTATCTTTTGAATTAATTAGAGAGGCTATTTTAAGGGTTCCGTCACCTGTAGGACCTACTATACGGAATTGTTGGTGCATTAATTTTGGGTGAAGCTGCTGTTAGTGCAAATATTGTTAGCCCAATTCTTATAATTGTGATTGCTATAACAGGTATAAGTTCTTTTGTAATTCCTCATTATGAAATGAATTTTTCTTTAAGAATATATAGATTTTTTTATGTTATTTTAGCATATATAGGTGGTTTTCTAGGTATCGCTTTAGGATTATTTATACAATTAATTATAATGGGAAATTTAAAATCTTTCGGTGCTTCTTATTTAGCGCCATATTTACCTATTACAAATTATGCTAGAAATAGATCTTTTATATTAAAACCTTTCTGGCAAACTGAAAGACGACCAGACTTCTTAAATACTAAAAGAAAGTTTGCAGAAAATACTGTTACTATGAAATGGAAAAACAAAGATTTAAAAAAATAATTTATGAACAAAGTAAGAAAGGAATGTTTTTATTATGAATGGTATTGCGAAAATAAGTACTTTTGAAGCAATATGTTTTATGATTGTAGTTATTATTAACAGAATGCTTTTAAATACTCCTAAAGAAATAATTAAAAATAGTGCTACTTCAGCTTGGATAAATGTAATAGTAATTTCTATTATAACAATAGTATTTATAATAATAATATGTAAATTATATAAAAATTTCAGTGGAAAAGATATACTAGATATTTCTGAATATCTTGGCGGAAATATATTAAAAACAATTATTGGTATTATATTTTTACTTTTATTTTTATATGTTGCTGCTATACTCTTGAGAAATTTTTGCGATTCTTTACGAAAAATTTTTTTACCTAACACTACTATAACATATATTATGTTTTTCTTTATAGTTGGAATTATTCTTGCAAATAAGTTAGGCTTGCCTTCTATTATAAAAATTAATATTATAATTATTGGATTAATTTTTATAAGTGTAATTATAATATCTATAGCACCTATTTCTTACTTTGATTTTTCAAATTTATTTCCTATTATGGGAAATGGTATTAATGAAACTTTCTTTTCGGGACTTACTAATCTTTTCGCATTTTCTGGAATAGGATATTTATACTTTTTGATGCCTTTTTTAAATAAACCACAAAATTTTAATAAAATTGCTATTGTGTCTACAGTGGTCTCTAGTATATATTTACTCCTAAGTGTTATTAGTTTAATAGGATTATTTAGTTATTTGACTACGTCTAAAGACATATTTTCAATTTTATTACTTACTAAAGTTATTAATTTGGGTGGCTTTTTAGAAAGAATAGATTCTATTCTTATGTTAGTTTGGATATTATCTTTCCTAGCTTATTTGAGTTTTATTTTATACTTTGCTTTATACACCTATAGGCGTATTACAAACTTACAGGATCAGAATGGTGTATTATACTTATTTTCTACTATAATATTCGGATTAGCATTATTACCACAAAATGTTATTAAAATAAATTTCCTAGATAATGAATTACTAAAAATTCTAGCAATACCTTTAGTATTTATTCTTCCCCTTATAATATTTATTTTAGCTAATATGAAATTTAAACGAAAAAGTAAAATTCAAAAAAGGGAGGTTTAATATATGGATAATTTTAGAAAAATTATTAGTATAATTATAGTTTTAACACTTATCCCTTTTACTTTAACAGGTTGCCAAGATACAAAAGGTATTGAAAATTTAGCTTATGTTACTGCTATTGGTTTTGATATTGGTGAAGATAATTTAATAAAAGTTTCTTTCCAATTTGCAAAATTAACATCTAGTAAACAAAGCGGTTCCCCTCAACCTCAAAGTTCAGAAATAGTAACTATAGATTGTTCTTCTTTCGATTCTGGGCTTAATATTGTGAATAGCTATATTAGTAAGAAAGTAAATTTGTCACACTGCAAAGTAATTGTTTTTTCTGAAGATATTGCCGTAACTGGAATTCTAGAACATGTAAATGTGTTAGCTGCAGATAGAGAAATTAGACCCGATTGTGATGTTTTGGTTAGCAAATGTAAAGCTAAGGATTTCTTAGAAAATTCTGTACCTGCTTTGACTAATTTAACTCCTAGATATTATGAAATATTGTTAAATTCAAAAGAATATACAGGATTTTCAGAAAATGTACCACTATGGAATTTTTTTATAAATTTAAGAAATATTACTAAAGAGCCTGTTGCAATACTATGTGGATTAAATTCTTCATCTACAGGAATTTCTGATACTAATTTAATGGATAAAGATGTAAATTATAAAGCTGGTGAAACTCCTCTTACTGGAAAAACTATTAGTCAAAATATGGGACTTGCCGTATTTTCGCATGACAAATTAGTAGGTGAATTAAATGCTATAGAATGTATTTCTTACCTTATGCTTACAAATAATTTAGATGGTTGTAATATATCTGTACCTAATCCTTTTGAAAATAATTCTATTATAAATGTAAAATTAGAGTTAAAGAAAAAAACTAAAAACAATGTGGAGTTAATTAATGGTTCTCCGTTTATAGAAAGCAATATTTATTTAAATGGTTCTATAACTTCTATAAGTTTAAATACAGATGATTCTGAGACTGAAACTTTAAGTACAATTGAAGAATATATCGAAAGTTATGTATCTTATAATATTAAATCTCTTTTATATAAAACTGCAAAAGATTTTAAAGCTGATATTATTGGATTTGGGAAAAATATAGTTTATGATTATTTAACTATTGAAGAATGGGAAGCTTTAAATTGGTCAAATTTATACAAAGATTCTTTTTTTAATGTTAATGTTGAAGTTACTATTAATCCAAGTTCTTTATTTATAAAAGATTAGAAAGGTGGATCAAAAATGTACTCTACTGCAATGCATATAATTCTTCATATCTTAAATATTTTTGTTTTAATAAAGACATTTTCATATGGTATGTACGAGATTAAAGTTAATAATAATAAAGTTGGTGGAATTATTTCTATTGTATTACAAATTATTGTATTTCTATTAATTGTTTATTTATTATATAGACACTAACAATATAATGACTATTTTTAACTAAGGAAATTAGTTAAAAATAGTCATTATATAATAATTTTAATAATATTAAATTTACTAATTTATTTGTATTGGTCCAGAATTTCCTCCTGACGATACATCATCTTTTAATCTATCTCTTACTGAAATTACATTATTTCCAAATAACATATAATATTCTGTTTTTCCTCCTGATACTGTTTTATATATACTATCAAAAGTAGTTGGAACTCTAGGCATTCCATTTATATCTATTATACCATATTTAACTCTGTTTATAACATCTTTTTCAGCTATAACTATTCCTTCTACACCTTCACTTGCTGGTATTAGCAATACGTTCTGCGAAGTTTGAGATGATGAAGCTACACAGCCAAAACTATAAATACCGCTATGTTTTATTTCACCTTTTATATTAAATAAGGTCCATTCATCTCCTTGTTTAGCAGGAATACAATAATCATATAATACGTAACCATTTTTTAGATTATCTGTTGGAAATAATCTAGGATTTTCTATTCCTATTTTGTCATATTCTAAGTTTACCAGTACTTTTCCTGTTTTATCTAATACACCATACTTCTTTCCGTTACTAACTAGATATAAGCCTATGTTATTATCTATTAATTTTAAAGAACTATATTCAAGTCCTACTTTTACAACATCTGAACCATTTTGTGAATTTGCATACAATATTCCATATTGACCATTTTGTACCCCTATGAATTCTTGCATGCCCTCTGAATAAGTTAAACTATTATATTTAGTTCCTAATATTGAAGAATTATCTTTTGTACTAATTACTCCTACCATTCTTTCTTTAGTTAAAACTACCATCATATCTTGTATTAAAGCCTTTTGATTAGAGAAATCTTCTGATAATGAATAATACCCAGCATTTTTTGCTACAGTATTATACTTATTAAACAAATAAGGTAATGTTTGTATTGTTAATGAATTTTTATCTGAATTATATGTAAATTTTACATTAAATACTTTTTGCATTGTTGGTAAACTTATATATAACAAATCATTTATTCTTTTAACTTTATAAGACATTCTGTAATAATCATACGTAGACGTTTCATCACTTACTAGAGTTTTATATACATCAGTACTATCCATTTCTAATTGTGCTATTTCGTACTCATTTCTTACATAACAATGTGTTTTATCTTCACTAGCCGTACCATATTCTCCATTATAAAATTCATATGATAATAAAGGCGCCATTTTTTCTACACATACATAAGGTACATTATCATCTCCTATATAAAATATATTAGAATTCAATTTACTTGCTAAAGAACCATTAACATATAAATTATTTTTTTGATTATTTGCACTAGATATTATAGCAATAATTATCATCATAATAATTATTACCCCTATAACTCCAGCCCCTGCTATTATCATTATTTTTTTCTTTTTTTCACTATCCATACCACCATTGTTCATGTTCAAATTATTACCCATTCCACCATATAAATCACTCATTTTTTACTCCATCCCTTCTAAAATTCTTATTATATACAAAAAATTTTTTACATATAATTTTTACTCATTTGTATATCCATATTTTTTATAAAATTCTTTTTTAAAACTTCCAAAATTGTCACGTTCTATTTCTATTTTAACACTTTTCATTAAATTGGTCAAGAATTTTAAATTATGAATTGATAATAATTTTACACCTAGTATTTCATTCGCTTTTATCAAATGTCTTATGTATGCTCTTGTATAATTCTTACAAGTATAACAATCGCATTCATCATCTAATGGTTCAAAATCTTTTTCATAAGTTGCATTCCTTACTACAACTTTTCCCTTAGATGTAAAAGCCGTTCCATTTCTTGCAATTCTTGTAGGTAATACACAATCACACATATCTATTCCTGCAAATACTGCTTCTAGTAAATAATCTGGGCTTCCTACTCCCATTAAATATCTTGGTTTTTCTTTAGGTAAAAGTGGAGTTGTAAAATTTAAAATATCTTTCATAGTCTCTATGTCTTCTCCTACACTTAAGCCTCCTACTGCATAGCCCGGGAAATCAATAGCTATCAAATCATTTACAGATTTTTCTCTTAAATCTTTATACATTCCACCCTGTACTATTCCAAAAAGACTTTGTTCCTCTATATTCTTATGAGCGTTCTTACACCTTAAGGCCCATCTACTTGTCCTTTCCATTGATTGTCTCGTATATTCATAAGTTGCAGGATACCCTACGCATTCATCAAAAGCCATTATTATATCTGCTCCTAAGTCTTCCTCTATTTTCATAACACTTTCAGGAGTAAAAATATGTCTACTTCCATCTAAATGTGATTTAAATTCTACTCCATCTTCTGTTATTTTTCTTAAAGCACCTAAACTGAAAACTTGAAATCCACCGCTATCTGTTAAAATTGGTCTATCCCAATTCATAAATTTATGCAAACCACCAGCCATTTTTACAATGTCTTGTCCTGGTCTTAAATATAAATGATATGTATTTGATAATATTATTTCCGCATTTACCTTTTCTTTTAAATCTTCTGGAGTTAAAGATTTTACAGTTGCTTGAGTTCCTACAGGCATAAATACAGGTGTTTCTATTATACCATGAGGCGTATATATTCTTCCTCTTCTTGCACCTGTTTGCTTACATTCATGTATTAATTCATATCTTACTGCGTCCATTATTTTCCTCCTATACTATATAATTAACTTAATAAGTAATGATATATACTCTAATTATTTAATTAGCATTGCGTCTCCGAAACTAAAAAATCTATATTTTTCTTTTATTGCTTCTTTATATGCTTCCATTATAAATTCTCTATCTGCTAATGCCGATACTAACATTAATAAAGATGATTCTGGCAAGTGAAAATTTGTTATTAAACAATCTACTATTTTAAATTTATATCCTGGATATATAAATATAGATGTATCTCCTTCTCCTTCTTTTACTCTATTTAATTCTCTATCTGCTATAGTTTCTAATACTCTACAAGATGTTGTTCCTACTGCAATTATTCTATTTCCTCGTTTTTCCGCCTCATTAATAATATCAGCATTTTCTTTACTTACTATATAATGTTCTGTATGCATTACATGATCTTCTATATTTTCTGCTTTTACAGGTCTAAACGTACCTATTCCAACGTGTAAAGTTACCTTTGCTATTTTTATACCTTTTTCTTCTATTTTTCTTAAAAGTTCATCTGTAAAATGCAAACCTGCTGTAGGTGCTGCACTTGAGCCTTCATATTTTGCATATACAGTTTGATATCTCTCTTTCTCTTCTAATTCTTCTTTTATATATGGTGGTAATGGCATTACACCTATTTTATCTAAAATCTCGTTGAAAATCCCTTCATACGTAAATTTTATTATTCTATTACCGTCAGATAAAATGTTTAAAACTTCTGCTTCTAAAATTCCATCTCCGAATGTAATTTTAGCGCCTTCTTGTAACCTACGTCCAGGTTTTACTAAAGTTTCCCAAGTGTCATTCCCTAAGTCTTTTAAAAGCAATACTTCTACTTTACAAGGTGTATTATTTTCTTCCTCATATTTTTTCACACCATATATTCTTGCTGGTATTACTTTAGTATCATTTATGACTAAACAATCTCCTGGATTTAAGTAATCTATAATATCTTTAAACTTTTTATGCTCTATCTTTCTTGTTACTCTATCTAATACCATTAATCTAGATTCATCCCTTTTTTCTATTGGATGTTGAGCTATTAATTCTATTGGTAATTCATAATTAAATTCTTCTAATTTCATAATTAATATCATTCCTTCCTAAGGCACAAGTACGGTTGGAAAAAAATTTTCAACCTTTACACCTTTCTTTATCTATTATATACTAATACTCCCACTTCTTCTCTTTCTATTTTAGTCATTATATTACTATAATTTTTCCTAAATATTTTAGAAAGTTCTTCTATTATATTTTCAGGTTCTTCTATAAATTCAATTTCTAAAGAATATTCAAAGTCGCTTTCTTTTGCTGGTTGCATTTTATATACTTCTGGTTCTAATCCTATATACTTTTCATTTACTGTATCATTTATTTTTTTAGACATGTAATCTTGATACCAAGTTCTTTGTCCTATTACAGCTTCATTTTCATACCCATATTCCTTATAGTCATGTAATGCAGGTATTTCATAATTCATTGCAGTACATATTCTTTCTAAATCATGTAAAAATTCATGAACCATAACTTCTTCTGGGAAAGTATTAGTAGTTCCATTATATACATAAATTTCGTTATATTCGTCACTTGGGATTCTTATATTTGAAAAGCCTATTCCTTTATAAGTCATTCCACCAAGGCCTATCCAATCATTTACTTCTATTTCTAAATTTTTAGAAGCATCCCCTAATTTTGCTACTATAAAAATATGATCATACTCTTCTTTTTCCAAATACGGATCTATTATATTAGCTACATTTGTTCCTGCAATATAATTACCATTTACTCCATCATATGAAATAGAAGTTAAAGTTTCATCAGTTTCAAAATAATCATATTCAATATTAATTAAACCTCCTGATAATATATTACAAGAATTTTGAAATCTTTGCATATTTACTCTTGTATTATATATATCGTTTTCTGACATTCTAGCTATAACTTCTGTTCCATTATCTAAAACTACATCTGTATTAGGAATTACAAAACATGCTACATTCCAAGTAGAGTCTGAATTCACTACTCCTTTTTCTACTTTAAAATTAGAAAACCATGCTGTACCCGTGCAATCATCTTGGAAGCCACCTAATCTAAATCCTATATTTACACTTTCTCTTCCATATGAATTAAAATACATTGCTATTTCCTGCCAATCTGAAGTTCCTTGAATACTTTCAGATTTTTCAACAGTATCTATAATTGATATATGGGCCCCAGATTCACTAAAATTATTTTCTGCCACAACATTTTCTGTTTTTACCATACAACTTACTTTATATGGTGTATTTTTTTCAACTTCTAGTGTTTTATAAAATGTTGCGTCATTCATTGTATTTGAAACTATTTTATATGAATCTACACCATCTTCATATTGTACATTCTTATCTCTTGAAAACTCGCTCAAATGCAATGTTAATTCAGCTGTATTAAAATCATTAAAAAATTTTTGCTTGTATGCATTATATACTAATATCAAAATATATACCAAAACGGCTATCACTACTAATGATAAAAATTTTTTTAAAATTTTCATTTTTAATATCATTCCTTCCCAAGGCACAAATCTGGATAAAAAAGAATTTTTCAACCTTTCTCTCCTAACATTATGTTTGCTTTAAATCACTTTATTATTTTACTATATTTTTTCAAAAATATCAATAAAGAGTTTCCACTTTGATGCCACTTTTTTCTTCTACTTTTAAAAAATTAGGTATTTATCCTGAATCTATTAAAAATTATTATGCATAATAATCTTATACTAATAATGACTTGCAATATTCTAAATCTTTTTCCAATTCATCTGTTATTGGTTTTATTTCCTTTCCATTATAATTTTTCCATTATATATCTTTTTTTATTTTACAAATAGTATACCACATGTTTTAAAAAAACAAAATATTTTTTTATCAAAAGTACACATATATAAAATTTTAATTCATTAACTTTTATTTTTACAATTACTACACTTTTCTAAATATTTATGATATAATGGAAATAAATTTAAAAAAGGAATGAAATTATGGAATATTGGTTAAGTAGAACAGAAAATTTAATAGGAAAAGAAACTTTAGATAAGTTAAGAAATTCCAGTGTCGCAATCATAGGTATTGGTGGTGTCGGATCTTTTTGTGCTGAAGCATTAGCTCGTACAGGTATTAATAATATCACATTAATAGATATGGATACTATAGATATTACTAATATTAATAGACAACTTATTGCTGATACTTCCACCATTGGAAGATTAAAAGCCAATGTTATGAAAGAACGTATTTTAAAAATTAACCCTAATGCAAATGTAATTACTTTTCCTATTTTTTTAGATGAAAATAATATATCTTCTGTAATAACTACAAATTTTGATTATGTAATCGATTGCATAGATACTGTAAACTCTAAAATTGCTTTAATAGAATATTGTTATAAAATGAATATTAAAATAATTTCTGCATTGGGTACTGGTAATAAAATTGACCCTACAAAATTTGAAATTACTGATATTTCTAAGACTTCTGTATGTCCTCTTGCTAGAGCTATACGAAAAAAATTGAAATCAAAAAATATTGAACATCTAACTGTTGTATATTCTAAAGAAGAACCTATAAAAATAGAAAATTCGACAACTCCTGCAAGTATTTCATTTGTCCCTAGTGTTGCAGGATTATTAATAGCAAGTAAAGTTATTGAAAATTTAACTTCAAAGTAAACTTTACTATTTAAGTTTCTTTAAATTCTATTAATTTAATGGTATCATATTATAAATTAAAATTTACTATATATCGGGAACGGTAAATCTAAAAATAAGATTTTACCTCAAAAAAGAAAGGAAGGAAGTAAAAATGGAATTAGATTATCATGTAATAGGTGAACGTTTAAGAAAGGCTAGACTTGAAAAAAATTATACTCAAGAATACTTGGCTGAAAAAATGAATGTATCTGTAGCATTCTTAAGTAGAATTGAACGTGGAAGTTCTCATATTAATTTAAAAAGATTAACTGAAATTTGCAAACTTTTAGAGATATCAGAAGGTGAAGTTTTAAATGGTTCTGTTACTAATCCTGAAACTTACTTAATATCAGAATTTAACTTATTATTTAAAGGTTGTCCGCCTGAAAAATTAAAATTAATTTATAATATTGCAAAATTAATTATTAAAGATGGATCAGATAAAAGTAATCGCTAAAATCTAGAACAACAATTCAATAATAAACTATATAATTTTTGGAAAATCTTGATATTTTACTACTATCAAGATTTTTTATTTTTTCTAAAAATTTATGTTTTGACTAAAAATAGCTATATAGTACTTATATATTAATATTTTGCAATCAAAGACCCAGATTGTTAACACCAGCTATGTTTTTGATAAAAAATATTAATATATAAGTACTAATAATATTTATTTAACTGTAAATTGTAACATTAATGAATAATATTTAAAATAAAAATAAATAATATTATTGATATTTATTTTTCAATATGATATATTTATAATGTTATTTAATTTTATTTTAAGGAGGAAAAATTCATGGAATTTAAAGAATGGGAAGGTTTTAAAAACGGAGGATGGAAAAAAGAAATAAATGTTAGAGATTTCATACAAAACAATTATACTCCATATAATGGAGATGCTAATTTTTTAGCCAAACCAACTGAAAGAACAAAGCAACTTTGGGATAAAGTTTTAGATTTATACAAAAAAGAGAATGAAAATAATGGAGTTTTAGATATAGATACTGACACAGCTTCTACTATTACCAGTCATAAAGCTGGATATATTGAGAAAGATTTAGAACAAATTGTAGGTTTACAAACTGATGCTCCTTTAAAAAGAGCTATTATGCCTGCTGGTGGTTATAGAATTGTTGAAAAATCTTGTTCTGCATATGATAGAGAAGTTTCTAAAGAAATTAAAGAAATATATACAAAACATCGTAAAACTCATAACGACGGTGTTTTTGAGGCTTATACAAAAGAAATTAGAGCTGCTCGTTCCTCTCATATTATAACAGGTTTACCAGATGGATATGGTCGTGGTAGAATTATTGGTGATTACAGAAGAGTTGCTTTATATGGTGTAGATGCTTTAATTGAAGATAAACAAAAAGTATTTGATAATATGACTCTTGTTACAATAGATGAAGATATTATAAGAGAGCGTGAAGAAATATCAGAACAAATTTCTTCTCTAAAAGAATTAAAAGAAATGGCTTCATTCTATGGCTTTGATATTTCTAAACCTGCTAGTGATGCAAAAGAAGCTGTACAATGGACATATTTTGCTTACCTTGGTGCAACAAAAGAACAAAATGGAGCTGCTATGAGTTTAGGTAGAACTTCTACTTTCCTTGATATTTATTTTGAAAGAGATTTAAGAAATAATATTATAACTGAAGAAGAAGCTCAAGAAATTATAGACCATTTCATTATGAAGTTAAGAATGATTAGATTTTTAAGAACACCTGAATATGATGAATTATTTAGTGGTGACCCCGTATGGGTAACAGAATCTATTGGTGGTATGGGTATTGATGGTAGAACTTTAGTTACTAAAAATTCTTTCAGGATTTTACACACATTAGTTAACTTAGGACCTGCTCCAGAACCAAACTTAACTATTTTATGGTCTACTCGCCTACCAGAAAACTTTAAAAAATATTGTTCAGAATTATCTATAAAAACAAGTTCTATACAATATGAAAACGATGATTTAATGCGTGAATATTGGGGCGACGATTATGGAATTGCTTGTTGTGTTTCTGCAATGAGAATAGGAAAACAAATGCAGTTCTTTGGAGCTAGATGTAATTTAGCTAAAACATTATTATATGCTATAAATGGCGGTAAGGATGAAATAAGTGGTAAACAAGTAGCACCTATTTTTGAACCAATTAAAAGTGAATATTTGAATTATGATGAGGTAATGCAAAAATTTGACCAAATGATGGATTGGGTTGCTAAGGTGTATATAAATGCTTTAAATATTATCCACTATATGCACGATAAATATAATTATGAAAAATTAGAAATGGCTTTACATGATAAAGATATTTTAAGAACTATGGCTTGCGGTATTGCTGGTTTATCTGTAGTAGCAGACTCTTTATCTGCAATAAAATATGCAAAAGTTAAAGTTTTAAGAAATGAAAACGGATTAGCTACAGATTATGAAATAGAAGGAGATTTTCCAAAATACGGTAATGATGATGATAGAGTAGATAATATTGCTGTAGATATTGTTAAAAGATTTATGAATAAATTAAGACAACAAGAAACTTACAGAAACTCTGTACCTACACTTTCAATCCTTACAATTACATCAAATGTTGTATATGGTAAAAATACAGGAAACACACCAGATGGAAGACGTGCAGGAGCTCCTTTCGGACCAGGTGCTAACCCACTCCATGGAAGGGATACAAATGGAGCTCTAGCAGTAATGAATACAATTTCTAAATTACCATATAATGACTCAGAAGACGGGATCTCATTCACATTTGCAATAATACCAAGTGCTTTAGGAAAAACAGATGAAGCAAAAGTATACAACTTAACAGCTTTATTAGATGGATATTTTTCTAAATTAAGTCACCATATAAATGTTAATGTTTTTGATAGACATTTATTAGAAGATGCAATGGAACATCCAGAAAAATACCCACAACTTACAATAAGAGTTTCTGGTTATGCTGTTAAATTTACAAAACTTACTCGTGAACAACAATTAGATGTTATAAATAGAACTATACATGAAACAATATAATTAATATATAACCTGTTATAAGTATTTTCTTATTAAAAATCTTGATATATAAAAGAAAGGAATATTCTATATGAACGAAATCACAGCAAATGTACACTCATTTGAAACTTTTGGAACAGTAGATGGACCTGGTATTAGGTTTGTTTTATTTTTACAAGGATGCCACTTAGGCTGTTTGTACTGCCATAATAAAGATTCTTGCAGTATAGGAACAGGTCAAGATATGACATTAACAGAAATAGTAGAAAAAATAGATAGATACAAAGAATATATTATAAACTCTAATGGTGGTGTAACAGTTTCAGGTGGTGAACCTCTTTTACAAGCAGATTTTGTTAGAGAATTTTTTAAATGCTTAAAAGAAAAAGGTTACCATACTGCATTAGATACATCAGGAGCCTTTCCTATGTCCAACAAAATTATTGAAGTATTGAAATATACAGATTTAGTTTTATTAGATATTAAACATATAGATAATGAAAAATGTATAAAATTAACTGGAAAACCTAATACGTATACATTAGAATTTGCAAAATATTTAAGTGATAATAATATAAAATTATGGATAAGACAAGTTTTGGTGCCAGGATATACAGATGATGAAGATGATTTGTTAAAATTAAAAGATTTTCTATCTACATTGAAAACTGTAGAAAATGTAGAAATTTTACCTTATCATACTATGGGAAAATATAAATGGGAAGAATTAGGTTTCAAATATGAATTAGAAGGTGTACCCGCTGCTACTGTAAACGATATACTTAGAGCTAAAAGAATTTTAGGAATTAACTAAATAATTGTAAGAGTATACTATGACTTTCATATAGTATACTCTTTACATATAATCAAAAATAGATTTTAAACAATTGAAAGGAGTCATATTCTATCTATTAATTCTAATAGCCTGTCTTTGGTAATTTTTTTGTAAATGTATTTACATTTTCTGCTTGTGCCTTTACAATAGAATTTTCATTAATATTTTGGATATTACTATTTAAATTCATATTTTCTACATTGCTATTTACATCCGTATTTTGAATGTTACTGTTTGTATTTTGATTATTTATATTTATATTTGCATTTGTGTTTTGTATATTACTATTTGCATTTTGATTGTCTATATTTATATTTTTATCACTATCACTAATATTTATATTTTTATCACTATTATTTTCATTTATGTTTTGATTTCCAGAAGTAATATTTATATCAGTTTCTGAATGTTCTACATTTACATTAATATTTTCTGTGTTTATATCTACTTCGCTTTTTTGAACTTTATTATTATTTACTGTTAATGTTAATAATTTATTTAATTCCATTTTGAATTCTACTAAGCCATCCATTTTTTGATATCCACTTGTTGATTTAACTTCTTGTAAATAATATGTACCGGGTTCTATTCCTTCTAAAATTACTTCTCCATTTGAATTAGTAATTAAATTAGAGTATACAATTTTTTTATTCGCGTCTAGTATATTAAATTCTGTATCTTTCAACAATGCTTTTGTTTCACCATCTTTTTTAATTATAATAATTTTACTATTATTTTTAGTAAAAGTTTCTGTTATACTACCATTTCCATCTTCATATGAATTTGCTGCTAAAGCATAATCTTGATATCCTGCTGGTGCTTTACCATAATATACAGGACACGTTCTTAATTTAGAAGTTACATTTATTGTAAATGTTCCTTCTTGAACATTATGATTTATTGGGATTAAAACTTTAAATTTTTCCGCATTACCAAATTTAGTTTTATCTTGATTATTTAAATTAACTATTCTAGTATCTTCTGGTAAATTTGATGAATTTATAGATACTTGAAACTCATTATATTCTGCTTCTGTTCTTATTGAATACGTTTTAGAAATATAATTTTTATCTATACTATCAACTTCCCATTTATATGATTCGTCAATTATTTCTATTACCTTACTTGGTCTTGTTTCATTACTATTTCTAGCTTTATTTACTAGTCTTTTTAATAAATTTAAAGTTCTTTCTCCAGCTTCACCTATAGCAGTATATCTCGTAAAGTTGTCTCCATCATTTCCATATAAGATACAATATACGGCTTGTTTTGTAGCAACAAATGCTTCTGTTATTGAAGCCACTCCTAACTCTTGTAAACTTACGTATGGATAACTATTAGAAACAACTCTCCATATTAATGTATTTGTTAATGTATCTTGAACTTCAACATCATAGAAATCTAATTCACCTTCATTTTCACCTATACCAGGCATATCTCTTTGGAGACAATAAGCAGGTTGTTCAGTTCTTCCATCATAATATGAAACTCTAACACATCCTACAGTGTAACCATTATACTTTAGCAATGACTGGCACCTCCCTTCTGTATATACTGTAACTGTTTTTTCATTAGTAGCATTAACTACCCCTGGCAAAACTATATTTAATAGTAAAATTATTATCATACCAATTACTAAAACTTTTTTCTTTATCATTAATAATTTCCTCACTTTCTTTATATGCTTGTACACATAGTCTATATTCTGGTTTGTTTTTTACACAAGTTATTAGTGTAATTATATCTTCATCTGTTTCTCCTAAATAAGTCCAATCTGTATCTCTTATAATAGTAATAGATTTTACTTTATATGTTTTTACAAAATTATCTATTCTATAATCTATATCTGCCCCTATTTCAATTTTATCTAAATTTTCAAAATAATTAACTGGATATCCTCTATTATGTGCTGCTAGCCCCACATTTCCATTGAAAATGTTAGTTTCTTCAAAATGGCCTATATACTTATTTAAATTTTCTACATCTGTACCTTCATTTATATTTGCAAAAAGTTTTATACTTTCTATACTTAAAGTCCAAACTTTTACTGCATTTTTACTAATTTTATCTAATAGCATTTTTTCAGAAAAATATTTGTTATAAAATTGCTTTTGTACATATTCTTTTAAAATATTTTCTCTTACATCTTCTGTTATATCAATAAAACTAACTTTCTCTTCAAATTCTTTTGTATGTAATGCTTCTATAACTTTATCTTTAGATTGTGCAATACAAATGTTTAACAATAATAGTATTATTATTGTTATAAATATAATTATGCTTTCTAGTTTATCACTAATTCGCACCACCTCAATCTTATAAATTATGACTTGAATATCAACTTAAGAATATAAGTTGTTTTTTAGATACTAAATTGCAATTTATCTATGTTTTTATGTTACCATAAAAACTCACTTTTGTAAAGAAAAATCGTACGTCAAATTAATACAAAATTCGACATACAACCTTTGAAACTCGCTCATATTAACTTCTTTAATTATCTTATAATTTCATATCCTAGTAAATTTATTTGATTTGATATGAAATTTTCATCACTAGAAATCTCCTTAGATAAATCTGTTGATAAATATTTTTTGTTATCATCTACAAAAATTGTAACTGTATTTTTATTTATTTTATCTCTTAATAAAACTGCACCTAAGAAGTTGGCTCCGCTCGAAATTCCAACTCCAAGACCTAGTTTTGAAGATAATAATCTTGACATATTTATAGCATCTTCATCATCTATTAAAATAATTTCATCGATTTTTTCCTTATCAACAATTTTAGGAATAAATTCATCTCCTATTCCTTCTATTTTATGTTCTCCATATATCTTATTTTGAGATAACATCGGCATAATAGAAGGCTCTAACGCAGCCACTGTAACATTTTCATTACTTTCTTTTAATCTCTTTGAAACTCCCATAAGCGTTCCACCTGTTCCCACTCCTGAAACGAATCCACTAATAACTTCAGGCACATCTTCTAATAATTCCTTTCCAGTTAATTCGTAATGTGCTATTACATTATTATAATTTTCAAATTGATTCAAATAATATCCATTTGTACTCTCTTTAGCCATTTTTGCTTCTTCTATACATCTTAAAAATCCACCTTCTTCTTTAGAAAAGCACGTAATTTCCGCACCATACAATTTCATTATTTTTTTACGTTCTTCACTTACCCAATCAGGCATAAAAATATGAACTTTATGTCCTAATTTAGCCCCAATACTTGCTAAAGCTATACCTGTATTTCCACTAGTAGCTTCATATAAAATCATATTTTCTTTTAATTCATTATTTTCTATTGCTTTATCTACAATATATTTAACTACTCTATCTTTTATACTCCCAGTAACATTAAAATATTCTAATTTTGAATATATATAACATTTCTTACCTTTATATTCATAATTTATCTTGACTAATGGCGTGTTGGTCATTATATCACTCCTTTTAATATTATATATATTTGAAAAATATACGTTTGAAATTAAGGTTCTAATATTTTTTACTGCACATTCGATTTTAATTTCACCCTATATTTTTCAATATATTTAATTAATAGATAATATTCTTTATATATTTTAATGTTACTTTTATATTTAAAACTATTAATAATTAATTAGTAACAACTCAGTATGTATTTGACTAAAGCTTGGGAACTAAGTAGCTACATTAATTATTTTAAGAATCCATTTATAATTTCATTTTCTGCTTCTTTTTCTGATAAGCCCAAAGTCATTAATTTTATTAATTGGTCTCCTGCTATTTTTCCTATTGCAGCTTCGTGTATTAAATTTGCCTCTACATTATTTGCTGTTATTTCTGGTGTTGCTTTTACTATCGCATTATCTTTTATAATTGCATCACATTCTACATGTGCAAATGATTTTGTATTGCCATACACTTTTGATATAAATTCTTGTTTAGAGTTTTCTGTTGCTACACTTCTTGATGTTACATGTGTACTTGCATTTTCTCCATTTAATGTTACTTCAAAAATTGTTTTAGCATATTCATTTTCATTTGTCATTATTTTTTCAGTTACTACAAAGTTAGTATTTTCTCCTAAAACTGCTTTTGTTATTCTTTCAGTTGATGTTACTCCTTTTATTTGTATACTTTTCATATCCATTTTGCTATTAGCTTTCATGTATACTTCTGTTACTGGATTTAAATTTTTATTTCCATCTCCACTGCCTTCTGCATAATGGTTTTCTATATATTTTACATTCGCTCCTTCTTCTAAATAAAATCTATGAATTCCATTATGTTCAGAATGTTCATGAGATTCATTATGAATTCCACATCCTGCTATTATTGTTACATTAGCATTTTTACCTATATAAAAATCATTATATACTACATCTTTTAAACCGCTTTTTGTAATTATAACTGGTATATGTATGAATTCATTTTTAGTATTCTCTCTTACTATTATATCAATACCCGAAACATCTTCTTTACTTACAATATTTACATTTTCTGTTATTTTTCTTTCTACTGCTTGTCCATCTTTTCTAATATTATATGCTCCTTTTTTTATATCTAAAATATTTT
Source organism: uncultured Clostridia bacterium (assembly GCA_934182605.1). Classification (GTDB taxonomy): domain Bacteria; phylum Bacillota; class Clostridia; order TANB77; family CAG-508; genus CALXUC01. Next base: position 217,261 of record CAKPRQ010000001.1, read on the forward strand.
CGTGATTAGATACTTCTTCCAATAATCTATTATCTATTTCATTTAATTCATCTTTATTCATCACTTCATCTCCTTTTAAACTTTGTACTTACAAGTTTTCTCTAAATTTAATACTTTTTCTAAAATTTTATCAGCATTGCCTTCATCTGCTATTTTTCCATTTTCTAAAAGGATTATACTATCTGCTATTTTTAATATTCTTTCTTGATGAGATATTATTATAGCTGTTCCATTTGTTTTTTCATTTAATTTTTCAAATATATTTATTAAATTATTAAAACTCCATAAATCAATTCCAGCTTCTGGCTCATCAAATATTGTCAATTTTGAATTTCTTGCTATTACAGATGCTATTTCTATTCTTTTTAATTCTCCCCCTGATAATGAAGAATTTATTTCACGTGATATATAGTCCTTTGCACATAAACCAACACTTGATAAAATTTCACAAGCTTCTCCAAAATTAATCTTTTTATCTTTTCCAGCTGATAATTTTATTAAATCTAAAACCGTAATTCCTTTAAATCTTACTGGTTGTTGAAAGGCAAAACTTATTCCTAATTTAGCTCTTTCATCTATTGATAAATCTGTAATATCTTCTCCATTAAATATTATTTTACCTGAAGTTGGCTTTTCTATACCCATTATTATTTTTGCTAATGTAGATTTACCAGAACCGTTTGGCCCTGTTATAGCAATGAGTTTTGAATTATTTGTTTCGTAATTTATATTATTTAATATATTTTTATTTTCTTTATGAAAACATATATTTTCTAATTTTAACATACTTACCTCCATTATGATTATAGTAATTATTTTATCACATTTTAAGAAAATTAGCAAAAATTTTCATTGATTTTTATGAAACATAATGATATAATTATTTTAAATTAATTACAACGAAGGAGAAATTATTATGATACGCTACATTAAAGGAACTAAAATTCTTTTTAAAAAGAAATTCTCATTAAAAAACAAGGTTTATAATACTATAGTTTTTGAAAATTATGATTACAGAAATATGTTACGTCTAAAAAATAATTTAAAATTATTAAAAGATAAAAATAAAATTATTAATACTGAAATTATAGAGTTAAGAGAATCACTAGATAATACTTTCAAGTATGAGAAATTTTTAGAAAGTATAAAAGCAGAAAAGAATAAAATTGAAAATAAATCTACCGCTTTAGTCGTTATAAAAAATAATGCTTTACTTGATATTAATATTAAAACTAAAAAATTTGCTAAATTCTCATTAAAGTCTGTGTTAATTTCTTTGGCAATCTCTTTTTTAAATCTATTTATATGAAAAAACAGAAACACTATACAAATGCTTCTGTTTTTTACTTTTTATAATATATTAATTTAAAAATTCTTTGAGTTTAAATCCTTAAAAATTATCTCATTTTGAAGTTGTCTAGTTAAATTTTTTGAAGGAATTCCTGTTGCATATGATACATCTTCTAAATTATTATTTATATCTTGTTCATTATATGATGATTCATCTATAAAACTTTTTAATTTAGAGAAGTCTAAATTTTCTTTTTTTATACAATTATTACATACATTGTTTAGTCCTGCAAAAAAATTTCCACATCTTTCACATTTTTTTAATTCCATACCCAATACCTCTCTCTTTTTGTTTTGTACATTTTATCATACAATACTTTTTTTAGCAAGAGTTTTTGATATATTTTATTACCAATTTGTGAATTGTAAGTTACAATTCAGTAGAGGAACATATAGTTTTAGCATAATCGTGATATATAGCTATTTGTGAGTCAAGACCCGGATTGTGTTACCCTAGCTATGTTTTAACTAAAATAGCTATATATCACGATTTTATAAAATACCATCTGAATTGTAATCATTCAACACTACTATATTTTAATTACTTTAATTTCTGCACCAACTGCTATTACTGCATATTTACTTAAGTTCTCTATTTCCTTTATTTCTTCAAATTCTGCATATTCTTTTAATTGCTTTATTGCTTCTTCTTCCTTTTCTTTTAATTTATCTGCATTTTCTTTTTTTAAATATTTAAACTCTATCATTACTGCTTTATATCCTTTATTTCTATCTTTAGGCATTAATAATATATCTGGATACTTTCTTTCTACTTCCATTTCTGATTTTAATCTAAATATTTTTAAATTCATTGCTATACAGTAAAATATCAATTTTACATATTTCTCATCAAATTTTATATAATCTCTATTTGATAGGTTTTCTAAATACTTTTGCAATAATTCTACTATTTTATCTATCTTTCCTTCTAATGCAATTTTCCTTGCTATTTCCGAATAATTTTCATTTATATCTACACTTATTTCATTCTTTAATATTTTTAAAAAATATTCTGAATAAATTTCTTTCATTACTTTATTAGGTATATTTAACTTTGGATATCCTACTTCTTCATCTACTATTGTTAAATATCCCAAATAATATAACATAGAAACTAAATCTTTTTCTGTAAATTCCATTGCTGGATTAAATTTTCCAGTTATTTCGCTTATTATTCCCTCTCCTGATACTGTTTTTTGTATTACTTTTTCCCTTTCTTCTCCTTTACATAAATCTAGCATTTTTCCTAATTTTGTATAATCGCTTGCTATATTTACATCTATTAGTTGTTCTGGTATTCTTTCATATTGTACATATTCTTTTAAAAAATATAGACACATATTTGAGTTATATATTTTTTCTTTTCCATATATTGAAAACATATATCCATCATAATTTTCTTTCATTATTGATAAAATATTCTCTTGGTTTTCTTTAGATATATTTTGGCTTTCCATTATTTCCACTACTTCTTCTTTTGTAAAACCCATCATTTCATTTAAATTTGTATCTCTTGTCTTATCTGAACTTATATTAAATCCAGATGTCAAACTGTCTAATGTTATTGGTGCTACTCCAGTTATAAATATTCTATCTACTACACTTTCTGTTCCTTCTTTTAAGATTTCATACCATTTTCTCACTTTTCCATTTTTAGATACTAAATTTTTAAATTGATTCGTATTAAAACCTAATAATTCATTTGCGAAATGGTCATATTCATCTATTATAACATATATTTTTTCAGAGTTTCTTTGTATTTTAAAAGCCTTAAATAAATTATCTAATATATTTTCTGCTTCATCTTCTGAATTTATAAAAAAGTCTAGTCCGTATTCTTCCACAAATACTTTTATTGAAGATATTACTTTACTCTTAAATCCCTTTATAGTACTTTCATTATCAGATGTATCTATTCCTGAAAAGTTAAATTTTAATATATGATATTTATTTTTCAATTCTGTTGGATTTTTTCCTATATATGTTTCAGCAAATAATCTTTCAAATTTTTCTTTCTTTTTTACATCATAATAATTTTCTAACATACTTGTAAATAATGTTTTTCCAAATTTTCTCGGTCTTAAAAACATTATATATGGTGCAGATATATTTTCTAATTTTTCTATGTATTTGCTTTTATCTACGTAATAATAATTATTTTCTTGTAATCTTTCATAATCACTTATTCCATAAGGTAATTTTTTCATTTTCCAACTCTCCTATCTTTTTAAAACTTTACATATATTATACTATTATAACAATAAAAGAGCAAGATTTTTTCTTACTCTTTTATATTTTTTATAAACTAATTATTTAAATTTCATATCTACTTTATATATAGTGCTACACGGAAACCCATACTAGGGTCACTGTAATCTAGATTAATATTGCCACGCGTAGAGGATGGATATTCTAATCCAAAATCAATATAACG
>CAKPRQ010000002.1 GCA_934182605.1 uncultured Clostridia bacterium
TTGTGGTTAAATATTACCTGCTCGGAAGTATTGGTATTACTGTATTTTTTCTTGTTACTTAAATGAGCATCACCATCAATATGAAGAATTTTACCTGCTACAGTTTTAGATATATTCGTTCTTAGTATTTCTGACATAAAATTCACCTCATATTTTATGGGCTAATATATTTTATGTCAGATTTTATTTTTAGTGAAGAAATTCATTATTTAATTGTCAAAATTCACAAATTTTACTATAAAACGTATAAAAACTTATATATTAATATTTTTCAATCAAAATTCCGGATTGTTTAATTAAAATAAAATCACATTATAATATCTATAATTACTTTTAAGACAATTTTTCAATTTTCCTATAAACTCATATTTATTCCTCTGGCTACCACACTACTCATATTTAAAATCAAATCATCTATTTCTTTAGGTGTTACTATGAAATTAAAATCATTTGGTTGCAATACTTCTTTTATCATTTCGTATTTATTTTCTTCATTTAATTCATTTAAAAATTTATTTGATTTTGCCTCTTCTTGTAATTTCTTTATAAATATTGTTAAACTATCTGCCGCTACTGTAGCAGCTTCTACAACTGTAGGCACTCCTATTGCAATAACTGGAATTCCTAAGGTCTTTTCTGATAATTCTTGTCTTCTATTTCCAACTCCTGCTCCTGGCACTATTCCTGTATCTGCTAGTTGTATTGTACTGCTTATTCTTTCCATACTTTTTGATGCAAGAGCATCTATAACTACAATAAGTTTTGGTTTCACATTTTCTACAATTCCTTTTAAAATTTCTTGTGTTTCTATTCCTGTTGTTCCTAAAACTCCTGGAGATACAGCAGAAACTGGTCTTGTATTTTCATCTGTTAATTGTGGCATATACGTAAACCAATGTCTTGTTACATCTATTTTTGATATTACTCTAGGTCCTAATGAATCTGGAGTTACCTTTTCATTTCCTAAGCCTACAATTAAAATATCATCTGCCTTTTTAACTTTACTTTCTATTAAAGTTTTTAACTCTTCTGATAATGCTTCAGCCGCGCTTTGTATTTCTTCATCGCCTGCTACATTTAAATATTTTAAGTCAAATGTAATATAATTTCCAATTGGTTTTCCTATTGCGTTTGCTCCTTCTTCATTTAAAATTCTCACTTTATTTAACTTTATATACTTACTTTTTTGTACTTCTTCCGCTTCTATTCCAGGAATCTCATTTTCTAAATGATTTGCTTTCCTAAATAAATCTCGCCTCTCATCAGCTAAATCTGTTCTAAAATTTTCCATAAAAAATCCTCCTATTTAAAACTTTTCTATTTAATATGTGCTAAAAGAAGGATTTTATTCTACTTTTCTTTTATTCTCTTTGCAAGTTCTTCTGTTATTCCTTTTACTTTTACTAATTCTTCAATAGAAGCATTTTTTATATTTTCTACAGTACCAAATTTTTGCATTAAAGCCTTTTTCTTTACAGGACCTATTCCTTCTATAAAATCTAATTCTGATTTTAACATTCCTTCATCCCTTAATTTTTTATGATATTCTATAGCTGTTTTATGCACTTCGTCTTGAAATGTTGTCATAAAGTTTAAAAGTTCTTCTGATATCTCTATTTCATTTCTATTTTCATCTAATAAGGCTCTTGTTCTATGTTTATCGTTCTTTACCATACCATATACTGGTATTTCTAAATTATATTTATCTACTATTTCTTTTATAGCTCTTATTTGTGTTATTCCACCATCTGCTAATATTAAATCTGGTAATTTTCCAAATCCGCTACCAATTTCTTCTTCATTTATCGAATGTTTTATTCTTCTTTCTACAACCTCCTTCATACAAGCTACATCATTTTGCTCAAATGTATTTTTTATTTTAAATTTTCTTGAAAGTGATTTATTTATCTTTCCATTTAAAGCTACACACATTCCTGCTACCATGTACGTACCAGATATATTTGAAATATCAAAACTTTCTATTTTTATTGGTAATTTTTCTAAATCTAATTTTTCTTTTAATTCTTCTAAAATATTATATTTTCCTTTCTGTTTATTTTCTAATGTTATTTTAGCATTATTTTCAGCCATTTCTATAAATTTTAATTTTTCTCCAATTTTTGGTATTTTTATTTCTACCTTTCTATTAGCTTTTTTAGATAGCCACTCTTCTATTATTTCTTTTTCTGAAATATTTTCTTTTACCATTATTTTAGCAGGTATTTCTTCTAAATCCATATAGTATTGTTTTAAAAAACTTGATATTATTTCTTCGTTTTCAACTTTTTCATCCTCTATATTTTCTTTATCTTCACTATAAGTTCTAGCGAAAAAGTAATGTTCTCTACCTATCATTTTACTATTTCTTATAAAGAATATTTCTATACATATTTCTAAATCATTTTTATATAAACCAATTACATCTATTGAATTTTCATTTATATTAGAGATTTTTTGTTTTTCTGTTATTACTAGTATTGCATTTTTTCTATCTCTTAATTCAGCTGCTTTTTCAAATTCTAACTTGTCTGCAAATTCTTTTATTTTTTCATCTAATTCTTTTATTATTTTATCAGTTTTTCCTTCTAATAACATTAAAATTTGATTTATTTCTTGCATATATTCTTCTCTTGAAACTTTATGTATGCAAGGTGCCATACAACGTTTTATATGATAATTTAAACAAGCTCTTGTTGTAGATTTAAATGTTTTACATTGTCTTATTTTAAAACGTTCTTTTATAAATTGTACCATTTCTTTTGCTGCACCTGCATTAGGGTATGGCCCAAAATATTTTGCACCGTCTTTTAATATTCTTCGTGTTGTAAATACATTTGGATATTCAGATTTTATATCTACTTTTATATATGGATATGTTTTATCATCTTTTAATAAAACATTAAATTTAGGTCTATGTTCTTTTATTAAATTACACTCTAAAATTAAAGCCTCTGCCTCTGTATCTGTTACAATATACTCGAAATGATCTATTAAAGATACCATTTTTAAAATTCTATTTGTTTTATTTGTTTTTCTAAAATATGAAGTTACTCTATTTTTTAAAACCACAGCTTTTCCTATGTATAATATCTTATCATCTTTATCTTTCATTATATATACACCGTGGTTTCTTAGGCAATTTCTTTAATTCTTCTTTAATATTAAACATAATTTCTCCTTTAATTATTCTTTAATATATAGAAAAAAGCTTGGAATATTTTTCCAAACCTTTTATAATTTATTGTTCTGGGTAAACACTTACTTGTTTTTTGTCTCTACCCTTTCTTTCAAATTTTACTTTTCCGTCTTTTAATGCATATAAAGTATCATCGCTACCTATACCTACATTATTACCTGGATGTATATGTGTTCCTCTTTGTCTTACTAGAATATTTCCAGCTAATACAAATTGACCATCTGCTCTTTTTACACCAAGACGTTTAGACTCACTGTCTCTTCCGTTTTTAACGCTACCTTGACCTTTCTTATGAGCCATTTATATTCACTCCCTTCGTGATTTTAATTAAATACTATTTATTTTTTTACTGCTTCACCTTTTTTTGCAACTGTTTTTGAAGCTTGAGCTGTTTCTGCATTCTCTTTTTTCTCAGATGATTTTGTTGTAGCAGTTATTATTTTTGTAATTTCTATTTTTGTGTATGGTTGTCTATGACCTTGTTTTCTTCTATAATTCTTTTTAGGTTTCATTTTGAAAACAATAATCTTTTTACCTTTACCGTGTGAAACTACCTTTCCTTCAACTTTAACTCCTTTTACATAAGGGTTACCTACTTGTACTTTTCCTTCTTCAGACACTAACACTACCTTATCGAAAACATATTTTTTGTTTACTTCAGCATCTAATTTTTCGAAAAATACAACATCTCCTTCAGCTACTTTATATTGTTTACCACAAGTCTCAATAATTGCGTACATCCAAGTAGCACCTCCTTCTTTCATAACTCTCGCTAATCCTTATTTTTAGGTAATTTAAAATTTATATTTTTCAAATATTTATGTACCTTAATTAAGCGGATTACAGTTACTTATTATATCATACTATACATTTAAAAGTCAAGTACTTTTATGTAATTTGTTGACTTTTTTGTGGAAGAATGTTATAATTATTATATCGTAATTTTATATCTAACAAGGAGGTTAGCATGGCTGATATGACTCTTCGGGAAGCTGAGGAACTCATTGCCAAAATTCGCAAGGCTAAGCTCGATGAGCTTACTGCCCTGCAAAAGGCGTGGCCTGAGCCTACGGAAAAACAAGCCAGACGGCTTGCGAAGCTTAAGGACGAGTTTCAGAAGGTGTGCAAGCATCATCAGAAAATCAAAAAACTCCTTTCCAGATACGTGGAGGACAAGTGATGTCAAGAAATGACAACAAATCCCTGATGTCGTTCCTGTCCCAAAGCGAAAGAGACTTTTATAAAAAAGTCCTCGGCAAGCCCCTCAACAAACGTACCCTGGACGAGGAGCTGAAGCGCCAAGCAATGGAAAAAGTTGCCACCGCAAGGTGGAAAGCTTGGCGTGACAAGCACTTCGACGACTAGTTCGTCAGCCGGCCTAACTCAAAAGAGGTGGAAACCTTTCCACCTCTTCTTTATTATTTTATATATAATTTTCTAATTCTTCCCAAATTCTATCTGTATAAATTTTTCGTTCTGACGAAAAAGGTAATACTTTTACTTTTTCTTCTAAACCTAATTCTTTTATTTTCAACTCATTTGCAATACTTTTAACTTCATTTTCTACCTTAGTTACAGCTATTTTATCAGCTTTATTACACACAACTAAGAATGGCTTATTACTTTTCAATAAATACTCATACATCAACATATCATCTTTAGTAGGTTTATGTCTTATATCCAGTAATTGAACTATTAAAGAAATTTTATCTCTTTTAAATAAATATTCTTCTATATATGAACCAACTTTTACTTGCATTTCTTTAGACATTTTGCTATACCCATATCCTGGTAAATCTACAAAGTAGAATTTATCATCCATGTTATAAAAATTTATTTGTCTTGTTTTACCAGGTTCACTACTAGTTCTTGCTAAACTTTTTCTATTTATTAATGTATTTATAAAAGACGATTTTCCTACATTAGATTTTCCTACTAATACTATTTCTGGTAAATTATTATTTGGATATTGTTTTGGTCCTACTGCTGATATTTCAAATTTAGGATTTTTTATTAGCATTTAAAGCACATTCCTTTCTAGTATTATTGATAAAACTTTATATACAGCTATTTCTTTTCTATTTTAGTCATTCCACCCATATATGGTACTAGAACTTCTGGTATTGTTATACTGCCATCTTCATTTTGATAATTTTCTAATATTGGTATTAATATTCTTGGTGATGCTACTGCTGTATTATTTAATGTAAACGCATATTTTAATTCTCCATTTTCATCTTTATATTTAATATTAGATCTTCTAGCTTGGAAATCATTAAATGATGAACAAGAGTGAGTTTCTGAATAAGCATTTCTACTTGGCATCCACGCCTCTATATCATGTTTTCTAACTTGACCTAATCCAATATCACCTGTACACACTTGTACTACTCTATATGGAATTTTCAAATCTTGTAATATTTCTTCTGAATTATTTAATATAAAGTTATGGAGTTTATATTGTTCCTCATAATCAGCTTTACATATTACTACTTGCTCTATTTTTGTAAATTGATGAACTCTATATAATCCTTTAGTGTCTTTACCATAAGTACCTGCTTCTCTTCTAAAACAATTTGAATATCCAGCATATAGTATTGGTTTATCTAAATTTACAATTTCTCCATTATGGTATGAAACTAAAGATACTTCTGAAGTTCCTACTAAATATAATCCATCTTCACCTATTTCATATGCTTGCTCTTTTCCTATTGGAAAATATCCTGTTCCTCTCATTGCAACATCTTTTACCATTACTGGTACAGTCATCAAAGTAAAACCTTTTTTTATTAATTTATCTATTACAAATCTACAAACTGCCATTTCTAATAATGCTGCTTCATTTTTTAAATAATATGTTCTTGACCCAGCTATTTTAGATGCATGTGAAAAATCCATTAAATCTAATTCTTCTCCTAATTCATAATGTGATTTAGGTGTGAAACCAAATTTTCTTATTTCGCCTACTTTTCTTATTTCCACATTGTCAGCATCAGATTCTCCTACTGGTACCTCATCTAATGTAGGTGCTGGCACTCTTAACATTAAATCATCATATTCTTCTTGCAACGGATGCAATACTGCCTCTATTTCTGAAATTTTTTCTTTCAAATCTCTAACTCTTTCAACTTTTAATTGTTTTTCTTCTCCTTGTAATTTAGAAATCTCATTAGATAGTTTGTTTCTTTCTGCTCTTAATATTTCTACTTCTGTTAAATTTTCCTTTACTAATTTATCTACTTCTAGTAATCTATCTACATCTATTTCTACTAATTTTTCTTTCGCTGTTTTTTTAATAACCTCAGGATTTTCCCTAATAAACTTAATATCTAACATTTTACATCTACCCTTTCAAATCTATATTTTTGTTTGCCCTAGAATGCATATAGTTTACTATATTTTTAAAAAAATTACAAGTATTAATTAAAATTTTGTCTAACATATTCATACATTATAATTGAAGCAGCTACTGAAGCATTTAAACTTTCTGTTTTTCCTAGCATCGGTATTTTTATGTGTGTATCTACTTTTTCTAGTATTTCTTTTGAGACTCCTTTAGATTCGTTTCCAATTACAACTGCTACTTTTCTTAATTGTACATCATATAAATTTTCATCTGTATTTAATGATGTTACTAATACTTTATATTTCTGTTTTTTTATTTCATCTATTGTTTTTAATAAATCTTCAGATTCTATTATATTTACTCTAAATATTGCTCCCATTGTAGAACGTACTACTTTTGGATTATATGCGTCTGTTGTATTTTTAGACACTATAATTTGCTTTAAATTTACACTATCAACTGTTCTTAAAATAGTTCCCATATTACCTGGGTCTTGTAAATTATCTAATACTAATATAAAATCCTCTTTATAATTTATTTCTTTTACCTTATTTGGTTTATTTACTATGGCTAATATACCTTGTGGATTTATAACATCTGTTAAAGTATTATAGATTTTTTCAGTTACATATATACATTCTTTATTTGCTATTTCATATAGAAATTTTGAATCTAAAGTCTCTTTTTTTATACATTCTTCACAAATAATTATTGTATCTATATCTGCGTTTTCTTTTATAGCCTCTTCCAACATTTTTATACCTTCTATTATAAATTGGCCCTTTTCATCTCTATATTTTTTATCCTTTAATTTTTTTATATGTTTAACCTTCTCATTATCTTTACTAGTAATAACTTGCACTACTAATCACCTCTAAAATTTATATTTAAAACTCTATTGAACTTATTTACTATTCAAAAATTCTTTAATTTCTGCAAATACATTATTATTTTTCATAAGTATTGTAATAACATTCTCTTTTTCCATTTTTACTTTAATTCTATTATTATAAATTTTTATTAAATCTGGTATTTTATTTATATCGTATTTTTTGCCTAATGTAAAATTAATTTTATCTCGTTTTTGTTGTACTTTTATTATATTATTCTCTTTACACATTCTTTTTATTCTTGCTACTTCTAATAAATTTTCTATTTCTTTAGGCAGTCTACCATATCTATCTATTAATTCGTCTAATATATTTCTTATATCATCTTCTGTTTTGCATAATGCAATATTTTGATATATTTCTATTTTTTGGTTACTATTACTTATAAACTCATCTGGGATGAAGCAAGATACAGATATATCTATTTGTACATCTTCTTCCTCTTCTTCTATTGGTTCATTTGCGTTTTGCATTTCTTTTATTACTTCTTCTAATAATTTGCAATACATATCATATCCGACGCTTTCCATATGACCATGTTGTATTTCTCCTAATAAACTTCCTGCTCCACGTATTTCTAAGTCTCTCATTGCTATTTTAAATCCTGAACCAAATTCTGTAAATTCTTTTATTGCTTTTAACCTCTTTTCTGCAATTTCTGATAATAGCTTATCTCTTTTATATGTTATATACGCATATGCCTGTTTTTCTCCTCTTCCAACTCTACCTCTTATTTGATATAATTGTGCTAACCCTAGTCTATCTGCATTTTCTACTATTATTGTATTAGAATTTGGTATATCTATTCCAGATTCTAATATAGTTGTACATACTAACACATTTATATCTCCATTTATAAATTCTTCCATTATATTTTCTAATTCTCTTCCTGACATTTGCCCATGTGCAAAATCTACTTTTGCTTCTGGTATCATTTCTTCTATTTCTGTAGCTTTTCTAGCTACTTCTTCTACTCTATTTAATAGATAAAATACTTGACCTCCTCTTTCTATTTCTTTTGTAATTGCTTCTTTAACAACTTCTTTGTCATATTCTAATACATAAGTTTGAACTGGTTTCCTGTTATGAGGTGGTTCATATATTACAGACATATCTCTTATTCCTACTATTGACATATGTAATGTTCTTGGTATTGGAGTTGCACTCATTGTTAATACATCTACATTAGTTTTCAATTGTTTTATTTTTTCCTTAGCTTTAACTCCAAAACGATGTTCTTCATCTATTATTAATAATCCTAAATTTTTGAATTCTATATCATTACTTAAAAGCCTATGCGTTCCTATTATAACATCTATTTCTCCTAATTTTAATTTTTTTACTATTTCTTCTTGCTTTTTTTTAGTTTTAAATCTATTTAAAACTTCAACTTTTATTGAAAATCCTTCCATTCTACTTTTAAAACTTTCATATTGTTGATTTGCAAGTATTGTTGTTGGTACTAAGTATGCAACTTGCTTACTATCCATACAAGCTTTAAAAGCTGCTCTTATAGCAACTTCTGTTTTACCATACCCCACATCTCCACATAATAACCTATCCATAGGTTTATCTAATTCCATATCGGCTTTTACTTCTTCTATACATCTTAATTGGTCATCTGTTTCTTGATATGGAAAAGTTCCTTCAAATTGTTGTTGCCATTCATTATCTTTTGAAAATGCATATCCTTTAGCATCTTTCCTTTTTGCATATAATTGAATAAGTTCTTTTGCAACTTCTCTTAAATTTTTCTTAACTTTTGCTTTTGTTTTTAACCAATCTTTAGTTCCTAGTTTATTTAATTTAGGTATTCCATCTGTATCTGTTATATATTTTCTTACAGAATCCAAAGAATCTATTGGTACGTATAATATCCCGTCGTCTGCAAATTTTAATTTTATATAATCTTTTATTACATTATCTGCTTTTATAGTATTTATACCTACAAATTGAGCTATACCTTGATTTTTATGAACAACATAATCACCAACGCTTAAATCATCTACAACTATATGCTGTCCTTCCTTAAATTCCTTACTATACTTTCTTCTTTCTTTTTTAACTTCAAATAAATCCTTTGTTGTAATTATTATTAAATTAAAATCAAATAACTCTACACCTGTACTTAAACTTCCTATTTCACTTTCTATACTGCCATTTATGTTATTCTCTTCTAATAACTTTACAACTTTTTCTTTTACTTCTCCTGTTTCATTTAATATGATTACATTTTTCTTGTCATTCATAGCTTTTTTCATTTCTTGTATAAAAAGTTCTAATGTACTTCTAAAGAAATTCATCTCTTTAGTTTTAAAATTATATTTTTCACTTAGAGAAGGGCCTCTTAAGATAACTTTCCCAGCATTTTCTGGCTTTGTATATGTATTTCTATTTAATAAAGCTTCTTTTTCACCTATCAATTCTTCTCTTAACAAATGGACAATAATTTTGTCATTTAGCATATTATCGTTTTCGATTGAATAGAAATCATAAAAATTTCCTATGCTTTTTAGTGCATCTGGTACTAATTTTCCCTTTTCAATGAGAAGTTTTATAATATTTTCAGTATCTCTATTTATATTCTCAATTCTCGCTTTTATTTTATCTATTTCATCTAAAAATATTATAGTGTCTTCTTCTAGGTATTCTAAAAAAGTAACTTGTTTTTTATAAAATGTGTTAAAATACTTATCAACTTTACTTATATAATTACCTTGTAATATTTCTTCTATATCTTCTTCTTGTCTTTCCTTTATAGCAGTCACCTTAGAAATTTCTATATCACTCGTAATTGCTTCTAAACCTTTTTCTAACAAAAATTCATATGCAGGGTATATATTTATGCTTTCTATCATTTCTGTTGAACGTTGCGACTGAATATTAAAAAATCTAATACTATCAATTTCATCATCAAAAAATTCAATTCTTACACCTTTTTCAGAGGAAATAGCTATATCCACAATTCCTCCTCTTATACAAAATTGTCCCTTACCTTCTATTAAGTCAAAGCGTTCATATCCTAATGAAATTAAGTTTTCTTTTATTTTTTCTAAATTATATCTTTCACCTACTTTTAATTCCAATACATTTTTATATAAAATATCTTTTGAAATCATTTTTTGAGAAACAGCTTCTATTGTAGTTACAACTATATTAATCTTGTTAGAATACATCTTATTTAAAGTCTTAATTCTTTCAGCATACACTTCTTTGCTTTGTGCCTCATAATCGTATGACATTATTTCTCTTTTTGGAAAATATAATACCTCCACTTCGTCTTTCACTATAGCTTTAACATCTTTCATTATATTTTTTGCTTGTATTTCATTATACGTAATTATACAAATATTCCTTTGTAAAAGCTCTTCTGTAGCAGATATAAAAATATTCTTACTAACGTCTGTTAACCCCGATAAAATTATCGGAGTTACTTTATTTTTTACATTTTTTAAATAATTGTTAAATTTTATTGAATTTGAAATTTCATTAACTATCTTATTCATTTAGACTTACCTTTCCTCTAAGCTAATTTCTTTTTCTTCCTTTTTCTTTATATATTCATTTTTTATTCTATTCATTTCTGGTAATTTTTGTAAGGTGTAAGCAACTGCTTTTAAATTATTATTCATAATTTTGTCATAACTTTTATCTAAAAAAGGTGCTAAAGGGTTACCTACTACAGTTGATAATTCTATTAATATATCACCTGGAATTTGTAATCTTAATAAATCATTAAAACAATTTATAGAGGATTCAGAATTAATAACTCTATACTTAGCCTGACTTGCATATAACTCTGCAATTTTTCTGTTATATACTTCTTCTAAATCCATATGTTGCATAACATCTTCAGAATTAATCTCATCTACATTTCTATACGGTCTATGATAAATAATTCCTCCTGTACTATGATAATTCATATATGCACATAATTCTATATCTTTATTATTTTTTAAATCTAATAAGAATTTTAATAATGCTATATTTTCAGGTTCATACTCAAATTCTTTTCCCTTCATTGGACACCCAATTGGACCTGGTCTAGTTGTTTCAATATTATTATACCTTAATAACGAATACATTTTTTTACCTTCTCTAATAGCTTGTATCTTATGATTATATGGTGTATTTTGGTTTAAATCTACTCCATTTCCATTTGAGTGCCATATTGCTAATGTACCATCTGGTATATTATTTTTCCCATACATTTTTATTAAAGCCCTTTGTATATGCCTAAACTTTCTTCCTAATATTACATACGGGTCTATATGTCCAAAAAATTCCTGATGTCTTTTAACTTCAGTATTTAATTTTAATTTATAATCTCTATCATCTTTTCTATACATATCAACATAATCTTCATATACTTCCTGTGCTTCATCGTTTGGTAAATCTTTTCTTATAATTTTTCTTATAGTTGAGGTTGTTATTAAAAAGCCTTCTGGATTTAAAATTGGTAAAAAATGCAAAGTATATTCATTATTCCTCAAAAACTCAAATTGTTTACTATCTTTTGCAATTCTATCCATTAATGTTAATAAAAAATTGGTTGTTATTATTTCACACCCATGTTGTGAGGCACTAAACACAATATGATTTTTCCCTGTACCTGCAGTAAAATGTAAAATTGGCAAATTATATGTTGTATAGCCTATTGGTTCATTTCTTTTTATATTATCAGAAATATTTTCAATTCGTCTTAATTTAGATAATACTTGCATATAATCTAGTATTTTATTTTCCATTAAGATGTCTCCTTTATTATATCTAAATCTTATATTCTATAATACTTTTTTATTTACTTATTATAAATATACTCATACATATCTTTTTTACAAGTATCTAAATCTGCTACGAAATAATATACACCATCTATATAATCACCTTTTCCATAATCAGTACTTGGTACTTGTGCAGATATTATATTATTCATATAGTCATCTTTATTTGTGAATGCAGAGGCTGCTAATCCTAAATATTCTGATACATTTATATTTGTTCTAACTTGTTGTAAAAATATGTCTACTAAATCTAACATTTCTCCAAATGATTTTTGAGATATTTTTCCCATTACTTCTGTTAAAACTTCTCTTTGTCTTTCTGCTCTTGTAAAATCACTTCCTACATATCTATCTCTACAATGTGCTAACGCTTGCTCACCATTTAAATGTACATCTCCATATTCAGTCATTGGAACATATTCTTTCCCCATTATTTGATATGAATCTTTTAGGTATTCGTTTAAAACATCTCTTTCTTCCTTAGATATA
Source organism: uncultured Clostridia bacterium (assembly GCA_934182605.1). GTDB lineage: Bacteria > Bacillota > Clostridia > TANB77 > CAG-508 > CALXUC01. The sequence continues at coordinate 12,706 of CAKPRQ010000002.1, forward strand.
TTTATATCTACTCCACCAACAGCATTTATAACATTTATCAAACCTTCAAAATTTATTGTTACATACTCTGTTATATTCAAGCCAAAATTACTGTTTATTGTTTTTATAGCTAACTGTTCTTGTCCATATGCATATGAATGATTTATTTTAGTATTTCCATAACCTGGTACATTTACGTATGTATCCCTAGGAATACTTATCATCTTTATAGATTTTTTTGTTGGATTTACAGATATTATCATTATTGTGTCTGCTCTTCCTGAATCCATATTTGATAAATCTCTAGAATCTGAACCAAAAAATGCAATATTTATTATACTATCAAATTCTTTTTTAGTTATCCCATATTCAGTTAATTCATCATATAACTCATTATTTACAGCTAAATCCGCTTCATCCAATTCCATTTTCATCATATTTGATAATGTATTTGTTATCATAAATATTGTTATTGTTATTATTAAAATAATTATTACTACTATTGCTATTATCACTCTCGGTACCGTTATAATTCTTTTTTTCTTTTCTTCTTTTTTCAAAATCTTAATCTCCTTTTTTTAAATATGTTATATTATACTACATTTTTAATAAGATATCAATTAATATTATTTATATTTTTCATTAAAATGTCTTTTATTTCATTGATTTTTTTCATAGCATTATTACTGCTATCACTCTTAACACCTATATAAAACTTTATTTTTGGTTCTGTTCCAGAAGGTCTTACACAACACCAAGAATCATTTTCCAATTCAAAGTATAACACATTTGATTCTGGTAATTCTACTTTTTCTTCATTTTTGTTTATAAGTTCTGTTCTAATTCTCTTTTTATAATCTCTTAACGCTAGAACTTTTAACCTTCCTAATTCAGTTGGAGTATTATTTCTAAATGTAGCCATTATTTGTTCTATCTTTTTACCTCCATCTACACCTTCTAAAGTAACTGATACTAAATCTTCTTTATAATATCCATATTTTTTATATAGCTCTTCCATAACATCTATTAAAGTCATTCCAATGTTTTTATAATATGAAACTATTTCTACTATGGCCATTACTGCTGATATTGCATCTTTATCTCTAGTATAAGTTCCTATTAAAGAACCATAACTTTCTTCAAATCCAAAAATAAATTCATTTGTATTATTTTTCTCAAACTCTTTTATTTTTTCACCTATATATTTAAAACCAGTTAAAGTTTCAATATATTTAATATTGTAATCTTCTACTATTCTTTTAATCATATTAGTTGAAACTATTGTTGATACAATTGTTGATTTTTCATTTAACATATTTTTCTTTTTTAATTGTTCTAATCTATATGCTGCTATAAGTACTCCTATCATATTTCCAGTAAAAGATATATACTCATTTTCTTTATTATCTTTTACATATATTCCTAAACGGTCAGCATCTGGATCTGTAGCAAGTACAACATCTGCATCAACTTCTTGTGCTAAATTCAATGCTATTTTAAACGCATTTTTATCTTCTGGATTAGGATAAGTAACTGTTGGAAAATTTCCATCTGGTTTCTCTTGTTCTCTCACTACATAAACATTTTTGAAACCTAATTCACTTAATATTCGTCTAACTGGTATATTTCCAGTTCCATGTAAAGGTGTATAAACAATTTTTAAATTATCTTTTTGTTTGTCTATAACTTCTTTATTTAGTACTAATTCTTTTATTTTTGTAATATATTTATCATCAATTTCTTCTCCAATTACATTATATAAACCTAATTGAATTGCCTCTTCTTTTTTTATATTTTTTATCAAATTATAATCTTTTACTTGATTTACTTCTGATATTATCTCTTTATCTATAGGAGAAGTAATTTGTGCGCCGTCTTCACAATAAACTTTATACCCATTATATTTAGAAGGATTATGACTTGCTGTTATAACAATACCAGCTATACACTTTAATTCTCTTACTGCAAATGACAATTCTGGGGTTGGTCTTAAACTTTCAAAAATATATGTTTTTATTCCATTTGCATTTAAGCATAATGCTGTAGCCTCACTAAATTCTTTTGACATAATTCTAGAATCATATGCTATGGCAACGCCTTTATCTTGGCCATTTTTTCTTATAATATAATTTGCTAACCCTTGTGTTGCTTTTGTTACAGTGTAAATATTCATTCTATTTGTTCCTGCTCCAATTATTCCCCTTAATCCCCCTGTACCAAACGATAAATCCTTATAAAATCTATCTTCTATTTCTTTCATATCATCTTTAATTCTTTTTAATTCTTCTTTAGTATTGTCATCAAAAATATTATTATTTAACCAATAATTATATTTATTTAAGTATTCCATATAAAACCTCCTATATATATGAATTTATAATTTTTAATTCTCCTTCTATATTAAATTTTCCTAGTTTTGCTGGAATTATAAAACTATCTCCTTTTTCTATAATATATTCATTATTGTATGTTTTTAAACGTCCATTTCCTTCTAAAACATTCATTGCATAAAACGTTTCTTTATTACTTTCTAATTCTATACTATTATTCACATTTATCATTTCTATTTTAAAATATGGTGTTGATATAATTTCTGTACAAGCATTTAAATTTAATTTATTATCTATATTCTTAATAAAATATTCAGAATTAACATTTATAACATCAATAGCTTTATCTATGTGTAGTTCTCTCTTATTTCCATTTTTATCAACTCTATCCCAATCATATACTCTATATGTTAAATCACAATTTTGTTGTACTTCACAAATTAAAGCCCCCTCTAAAATTGCATGAATAGTTCCAGATGGAATATAAATTATATCACCTTTTTTGATATTAACATAGTTTACACTTTCTTTAACTTTATTATTTTTGACAATATCCTGAATATCATTTTGTTTAATATTATCCTTCATACCACATACTAATTTTGAATCTTTTTTACAATCTAATACATACCACATTTCTGTCTTCCCTGAAGAATTTTCATATTTTTCTGCATAATTATCATCTGGATGTACTTGAACAGATAAATGCTTATTTGCATCTATAAATTTTATTAATATAGGAAATTCTTCTATTTCTTTACATTTACTACCAAATATATCTTCTCTTATTTCTTTATTTTTATATATTTCATCAAGATTATTATAATTATATTCATCATTATTTTTTATTAAACTTTTTCCATTTTTATTTGTTGATATTTCCCAAGTTTCTGCAATTACTTCTTTGTTGCTTTCCGTCTTATTATATTCCTCTTTTAATCTAGTTCCCCCCCATATATAATCTTTATATATAGGCTTTAAAAATATAGGTTCTTTCATAATTTACCTCCTACAAATAGTATTAAATTTTTTTATTAATTTTTCTATTTAAAATTAAACTTTTAAATATACTTATATACTTAAGAAATGTTATTCTAAATGGTTTATATATTACAAAAAACATGAAAGCAATTATAGTAGCCACCATACCATATATAATTCCTGTAATAATTAAATTTATCCATGCATTATTAATTGATATTTCAATATAGTTTATAAAATAATCAATACTGAAAATTGATATCACAGACATAACTACTAATGGTATATTTAATTTTATATATTCTATAAATTTTTCCTTAAAACCATATTTAAAAGTAACATATGGTTTCCATATTGCTATAATTATTATATTGCTTACAACTGTACCTATTACAACTCCTAACACTCCAAATTTCATCGCCAAAGCAATAGAAACAATTAAATTTATAATAGCTTCAAAAAATGGTGCCTGCTTATCCCAAAATATTCCAAATGCTTCCTTAAATTTATCTATTGGCTGTTTTATTATCTTAAACATTATATTTAAAGTTATAAACAATACAACAACATTAGTTAAAAGATATTCTTTACCAATCCATACAGTTATAAAAGGATTTATTAACTTATAAAATAAATAACATGAAACCACCGTTAAAAATACAATTAAAATATGTAATTCTTTCCAAAGATTATATGTTGCTTTTTCTCCCTTATTTATTATTAAATTTCCAATTGAAGCTGTAACACTTGAAAATGCTTGTTCAAAAATTCCTACTACCAAATTAAATACTAATATATAATTACCATATATTCCAACTGTGGTCAAATTACAAAAATATGAAATTACTATGTTATCAGTTTGATTAACTGCCAAACTTCCAATTTTATGATAAAATAAGTCTTTTACTCTTTTCATTACTTCTTTATACTTTTTTAGTAATTCAAAAAATTTTAATTCTTTATAGTCTTGATAATATAAGTACTTTCTTCTTATAACAAAATTAGTATATATGTATCCTACTAAATTCCAACCTATTTCTAAAAACAACCATACGTAATAGTTTTGAAATATTACTATTGCAAATAATTGAATAATACATTTAATAACTTTTGTTATACCTTGTATTTTAGTAACTATATAATTTTTTTGATCAGCAGATGGTAAAACATTTAAAAAGGTAAATAAATACGAAATTGACGTTGCTATTAAAAATAAAAGAAAAGAACTTCTTATTTCAAATAAAGAGATATTGGAATTTATAAAATATGGTAAAAAGAATACTACGATAATTCCAATTATTAATATAACGATTCCGACTATTCTATATAAGTATTTAAATAACTTTAAAATTTCATTTATAGTTTTTGTATCATTTTCTGCTAAAGGTTTATACAACGAATATCCAATAGCTGTACTTAATCCAAGTTCAGCAATATTTAATACACCTAATATATTAGTAAAAAGTGAGTTTAAACCTGCATATTCTATTCCTAAATATTGTATAAATACTGTTTTTGATATAAAAGTAAAAATACTGTTAATAAAATAAAATATTAATGAAGTTATAGCATTTTTTGATGATTCTTGTGTTCTCATTTACACTCCTTATTTTACATTAATATCATTATATGCTTGTACATATAATTTGGCTAAGTCGTTCCAATCATTAACCTTCTTATTACTTCTTATATTTTTATTATCTATAACTTCTTTTATTTTAAATGCTAAGCTATTTGAATCGTTAGGCCTAATATAATAGATTCCTTCTTCATCTTCTCTCTCTTCCATTGACGTTGTTATAATTTTTATTTTCTGTGTGCATGCTGCTAGAAAACTTCCATACCTTTCCTTTACACCATCTTTAAACGGCAATACACACACATCACTAATAGACAAATAATCTGCCACCTCTATATTAGTCTTTATATACCCAGTTATTACAAATTTATCTTTTATATTTAATTTTTCCATTAATTCTAATAAACTCTTTTCGTATTCATTATTTTCTCTTAATTCACCTATATATAACACTTTAATATTTTCATCTTTAATTACACTAATTGCTTTAAATAAGTCATCAATCCCTTTGTTAGGTCTCGCAAATCCAAAATATGTTATTATTTTTTTATTACTTAATCCTAATTTATCAATTAACTTCTTTTTGTCTAGCTCACAAATAGAACTTTGTGGTATATTAGATCCTATTGGTATATTACTAATATTTAGCTTTTTATACATATTAGGAAAATCTTTTTTTATCAAATTATTATAATATTCTTCAGCAAATATTGTCTTGTCCATTATTTTATAATTTATCCAATATATACATTTACCTTTCCATGAATATTTAGGATACTCATGAACTGTCTCTACAAGTTTAGATTTTTTTATTTTCTTTTTAATCATTAATGGTAACAAAATACTAGTTATTTTTCTATTATAAAAACCATGACTTGGATATTGAATATGTATAATATCTGGATTTATTTTTTTTAATTCTCTAATAATCAGTTTTATTGAACTATAATTAAATTTATCCACTATATTATGAACCTCTATATTATCCACATCACTATTAGCATTTACAGAAGTTATTACACTTACCTCGTTCCCTATTCTTGCAAGTGCATTTGCTATCATACTTGTATAATCTCCCACTCCACAATCCATATATGGAAAAGAACCTACTATAAAACATATTTTCATATATACCATTCCTTCAATTAATCAAAATCTTTTTTATCTATTCCATAATAATTTAATAAATTACTTAATACTCTATCATTTTCACATTTATCAACATTAGTTTTATTTAATGCAATACTTTGTGAATTTTTTATTACAAATAAATAATAATTTTTTTCTAAAGCTTTTACTACTTTAATTTTATATTTTATTTGCATAACTTTAAGCCATAAATCATCTGCACTCAAAGATAAATTTTTAATATTCTCTTTATTAAAAGTTTCTTTTGGCATTATATGTGGCGGATAAAGCACTCCACCTACCCCTGTTGCACATAAATAATGACTAGGTATTAAAGTATCTTTTCCTTTATACTCCATTATCCAATTTTTATACTTATTTATCTTATCTTGATTAAAGGTAATTTTATGTACTCTGATTGCAGATACTTCATTAGGAAATTTTAAATAAGATTCATATAACATTTTTATAACATTTTTATTATATAATATATCATCATCAAAAGTTATTATTATATCATTTGGATGTTCTTGCATTGCATAAAAATATTTAGTATGTGGTTTTAATTCCTTATCATCTCTATATTCTATAGTTAATCCTCTTTTTTTCATTTTTTTAAAATTTTGAGGTAACTCCATATTTTTAGTATTATTTCCTAAATATAAAATAATCTTATCAGGCTTTAATGATTGTCTCATAATTGTTTCTAGACATAGATATAAACTTGTAAATCTAGAAGGAATACTTGTAATAGACACTATGATTTTATTTTCACGTTCTTCACCAATATTTATTCCTTTTTTATTATTAAATAAACTTAAAAACTTATATTTTATACTTCTTAAATAATAAATAAAATTATCCAAAATAATTAATCGAACTTTTATAAAAATTTTTTTAATTATACTCATTTTATACCTCTATAACGTACTATAAATTTTTAAATATCTTTTTATGTGATTTTCTATTGAATACTGATTTATATTATCTAGTATTGATTTATAGTATTTTTTTATATTTCCTCTATTTGAAAAAAAATCGATTTTACTTTTTAAATCATCAATATCATCATATTGGAATGTTTTCCCTGTATGTATTAAATCTAATGTTTCTTTTATACCACCTCTATTTGAACCGATTACAGGTAATCCATATTGATTAGCTTCTATAACAACTCTTCCAAAAGGTTCCTCCCATATTGATGGTACAATAATAACATCTGAATCTATATATTCTTTTTCTAAATTTTCTTTATTTAACATTCCACAATTCTTTATTCTACTATCATCTTCAATAAATTTATTAATAGTTTCATTTTCAGTACCTTGTCCACAAAATTCTAGTGTAATATTTTGATTTTTAACTTTACAAAATGCATTTAATAAATTTTCAATTCCCTTTTCTTTGCTATATCTTCCAACGTAGATAAATTTAATAGTTTCACTATTATTTTTCATCTTTTTTTCTATTATTTTTTTTGTATTATCAAAATTAATATCTATAGGATTATATACATATTCTTTTTTACAATTCTTAAAATATCCTGTTTCTAGAATTTTATCTAGTGCTATTTTAGATGGGGCAGTTATACAATCTACTAAACATGATCTTCTTTTATACACTTTATGATGCAAGAAAATTTGCATTTTTCTTAATAAATCTTTGGATTTTTCTTCCTCTACTGGAGATACAATCCAATAATCTCTTGCAGTCTGTACCATTTTAATATTTTTCTTTTTTATAACTTTCCATATAATTGATGAAATTCCAATTATATTATTAATATGTACAATATCAGGTCTAAATTCTTCCAATACTTTTTTTAAATTTTTTCCTACATACCTATTATTTATTCCTATTAATCTATTAATAATTTTTTTATATGTTTTTCTTGTATCTTTTTCATCATAAAATTCAAATTTTCCACTATCACTTCTATATATTTCTATTCCTTCTATATTTTCTTTTACAATTCCCTTATTTTTTCCATCTATACAAAATATAGCAACATTATGTCCTTCACTTTTTAATCCCTCTGCTAATAATTTTATACTTACTTCGGCACCACCTTGAATATTAGGAAAATAGAAAGTATTTACTAACAATATATTCATAAAAACCTCACTGACTTATCATTTTTCTTTAAACTCAGCTAAAACTTGTCCCGCACAATCTTCCCATGTAAATTTTTTTATTTGTTCATAACCTTCATTAATATATTTTTGCTTATCTTCTGGTTTCATATTTACTACATTTTTTATAATATTCTCTAACTCTTTTTCATTTTTTACATCATTCAAATATATAGCAGCGTTTCCTCCTACCTCTGGTAAAGAAGATATATTACTTGTTATGACTAAAGCACCTCTTTGCATTGCTTCTAAAACAGGTAATCCAAAACCTTCGTACAATGATGGATACATAAAGGCCACACAATTTTCAAACAAAATCTTTTTTTCTGTTTTTTCTATATATCCTGTCATAATAATATCATTTTTATATTCAGAATTATTAATCATTTTCAATGTCTTTTGACATTTCCAACCAATTCCACCAGAAATAATAAATTTTAAATCATCTTTACTGTCTTTTTTATATATCTCAAATGCCTTTATTACTGTATCTAAATTTTTCCTTGGCTCAATAGTACTTAAGAAAAATAAATATGATTTATTTTTTAAATCAAATTTATCAATAATTTTATTTTCATCTATTACTTCAGAAGTAGATTTTTCAATAGGAGTAGTGCCTTCATATACAACATCGATTTTTTCATTTTTTAAACCTAATATTTCTATTAAATCTTTCTTTGTTGCTTTTGATACAGCAATAATTTTATCAGCAGATTTACAACTTCTTTTTAGAAATATTTTTTGAATAATAGTATTTTTCCATTCTCCTACTCTTTTTATTTTTAAAATTGCCAAGTCATGTACAGTTAAAATATATTTTATACTTTTTGTGAATTTGTTTCTTTTAGGTAAACAATGTTGTGTTCCCCAAAAAATATCTATACTATCTTTGTTTAAAATTTTAGGTAAAATAAAATACAACCAAAATGTACCTATTTTACTATTATATTCACAAATTTTCCAATTTGGATTAAGTTTAAAATCTATATATATTTTCTTATTAGAATATAAATAATATTCATTTTCTTTATCTAAATAATTTAATTGTTTAATTATCTCATGAGTATATACACCCATCCCTACTCTATTTTTAACAAGCGTTCTTGCATCTATTCCTATTTTCATTTAGCAACCTCTTTCTACTTTTATATTCCTAATATATATGGATAAGTTTCCATTCCCTTATAAATCATAATTGAATACACCCAATAAACAATTAAAGATAGTATAATTATACTTATAACGATTTTATCTTTTTTATTTGAAACCTCATTACTACATAAAGGAATTACTAAAGGATATATATTTAATCCATAATAATATCCAATTCTTATAAAAGTATCACTAAAAAAACTAATTGGGAAAATTATAAAATCAACTATTAATATTGTAGCATATGGTATTATATTCTTTATTTCATCCGTCTTCATATTCTTTCTCATATTATAACAATAAAATAATATAACTCCCAAAAAGAATAATTTGTATAGCATATTAAAATAATCTATATCAAAATCATTTATATTAATCTTTTCAATGTAAGTATAATATTTTTCTGGCAATATATTAATATTATATAAAAAGGTTCCTAATGGCTGATAAAAAATTACAGCAAATAATATCAAAAATAATATTGCACTTAGTATTTTTTTCTTTATACTTTCATCAATTATATTCGTTTTATATATTAAAATAATTATATATGCACCAATTGCTATAAGTGCAGATTTATGAAATAATACTGCAAAAGCAAAACATACTATTACTGGAATTCGTTTATTTTTTTCCCATAAACTATATGAAAGAAAAATAAATGACATCGCGATACATTGTCTCACTAAATTAAAAGAAACATTATATATTAAGGTTAAATAAATTAATAATGATAGCCACATTGGTGCTTTTTCTCTTCTTAGATATATGGCATAATATATTGGTGCCATAATTAACAACTGTATTATAAATAGAAATACATTTATATTATCTGTTAATTTTGAGCAGATAAATGTAAATAATAAGTATATATTCTCTGTATATTCATTATTATCGCTTATATATGATTGAAGAGAATCCGCATTAATTGCACTTTCAAATAATGGTTTCACATATATATTTACATCAGTTCCTACACTAACATCTCTAAGACCAGCTAAAAGACAAAGTGTTAAAATTGAAATTACTAATAATATAATTGCTGTTTTCTTTCTACCTATTTTAAGTAATTTTTCTGATATAAATACTAATATTGTTGATAATATAAAACATATTATATATTCCATTCTATGCTCTATCCTCCTTAATTTCTTTAGCATAAATGTTTAAAATTGTATTAGCGATATTATCAATTTTATACTCATTTCCAAAATCTATTGAATTTTTTTGAAGTTCGTTTAATTTTTCTTTTTCTATTTTTCTTATATACTCAAATACTTTACTAAACTCATTATCTTCATAATTTTCCATTTCAATATAAAATTTTTTATTAGTATCTTTAATAGACTTTGAAAACTTTCCTATTGGAATATTCCCAAATAATGTAGCAGTTTTTAATGTAGCATTATTCATATTAATCACTGGTTTAATAGGCAATATTGTATATGTTGACTTTTGCATAATATTTTCAATTTCAGAATCAGATAAATTTCTTCTTATCTCAATTCCATAATTTTCTTCTAATTCTATATTTGAACTGGTTATTATTATCAATTTACCATTTTCTATTTTATTGTAATTATTTTTCCACCCATTTATCATTTCGTCAAAAGCTTTGCTTGAATTTATTAATCCGAAAAAAACATAAGTATTTGGTACTTTTTCACCTAATTCAACATCTCTTGTTTTATATATATTGCTTGGAATATGTCTTATATACGAATTTGAATTATATTTTTCAGTATGTTTTTTAATTTCGTTTGAAGTTACTAATATAAAATCTGCCTTTTTTATTAATAATTTTATTACTAATTTTCTTAAAATATTTACTCTATCATATTCATGTAAAGATATGCATATCCTAACATTTTTTTTATTGCAAACCTTAACCAATTTATTGTAAAAATATAAAATTAATGGATTCCATTCCGTAAATGGATATTCTATATTTACCAAATCATGTTTTTCTTTTATAAGAAGTTTATACGCTTGTTTTATATTAAAGCTCATTTTTAAAGAAAAAATTCTTTTTAATTTACTATAATCTTCAATATTACTAGAAAAAGTTCTAATTTTAACATCTTTATTTAGTTCTAACATTTTATTTACAATTTTACTTGAATAATCTCCAATTCCATCTTTAGAGCCACCAAAATTAGCACAAATATTAATTATTTTCATTTTGCAATTCCTCTATATATTTTTGAATTTTTTCTCTAAAAACACTTTCATCAAATTTAAGTGCATGTTTTCTAATCTCTTGTTTATCAAAGCTCATTTTTTCAAATTTTAAAATAGCCTCTTTTAAAGATTCTAAACTTTGCTCTTTAAAAAACACCCCTGTCTTTTCTGGTACAACGCTATCTAGCACTCCACCTTTGCCATAAGCAATAACTGGTCTACCACACGCTTGTGCCTCAACAGGAACAATTCCAAAATCTTCTTCACCTGGATATAATAATGCCTTACATTCAGACATATATTTTTTAACTACATCGTCTGGTTGTCTTCCTAAAAAAATAATATTTTCATTTGCTAAACTCATTAATTTTTCTTTTTCAGGTCCATCACCTATAATCACTAATTTTTTACTTAACTGTGAACATGCTTGTACTGCTAGATCAAATCTCTTATAACCTACTAATCTAGAAACAATAAAATAATAATCTCCATCAATCTCTGAAATATCAAATAAATTACATCTTACAGGAGGATTTATTACTATAGAATCTCTTTTATAATGTTTTTTAATTCTTTTTTGCACTTCTGTAGAGTTAGCAATAAAATAATCTACTCTAGCACTTGAAGCATAATCCCATATTCTCATATAATGCAATAATATTTTTATTAATCTTTTTTTTAATTTACCCATTCCTTTTAAATATTCATCACGCTTTTCCCAAGCGTATCTCATTGGAGTATGGCAATAACAAATATGTATACTTCCAGGTTTAGTAATTACACCTTTAGCACACGATGAACTACTACTTAATATTACATCATATTCATTTAAATCAAAATTTTCAAAAGCTAATGGCATAAGTGGGAAATATTTTTTATGGTTTGTTACCATTTTCTTTTTTTGTAAAAAACTTGTTTTTACATCTAAATTCTTCAATTTATCATCTAAATTATTCGGATTATAAAAAGTAGTATAAATAGGTGCATCTTTATAAATTTCTTTAAAATTTATAACTACTTGTTCTGCACCTCCCATATTAGTAAGCCAATCATGCACAATTGCTAATTTCATAAACGATACTCCTTCTATTTTCTAAAACTTTTTATTTTATCGATACATTCCTTTTTACAAACTACAATTGTATCTTCACCTTCTATAACACATAAATCTTTTACATCTATCAAAAGAATTTTTTTATCATCACCATATACAATACAATTTTCTGAATTATAAAGTTCTATTTCTTGCCCCTTCTTTATATTATTATCTACATCTTTTTCTATATATCTTTCCAATGATTTCCAGGTACCTATATCATCCCATCCTAAGTCGGCTGGAATAACATATATATTTTTAGATTTTTCCATTACTGCATAATCGATTGATATACTTTCACTATTTGGATATAATTGATTTAATACTTGACTATAATCTCTATCATTTATACTAGGTAAATCTTTTAATAAATTATATGTTTCACTATAATTAACTTCCAATTCTTTTAACATATAATTAACGTTGAATATAAACATGCCCGCATTCCATAAGTATTTTTTAGTTTCTAAATATTCTTTTGCTTTTTCTACATTGGGTTTTTCAACAAATTTATCAACCTTAGCTACATCATTATCTATAAATCTGTCATACTTTATGTATCCATATCCTATTTCTGGTCTGTTTGGAGTAATTCCAATAGTTACAATTGATTCTTTATTACTATTTACGAATTCATTAGCTTTATATAATGTATCAATAAATACTTGCTCGTTTTTAATTAAATGATCTGCTGGCAAAACTGCTATATTACAATTATTATATAACTGTTTTATGTATAGCGATGCTAACAAAATACAAGGTGCCGTGTTTCTTCCTATAGGCTCAATAATAATATTGTTATCATTAATTGATGAAATTTGTTTTTTTACCAATTCTTTATATTTTTCACCTGTTATAATAAAAATTTTTTCACTAGAGACGATATTTAATGCTCTTTTATATGTCATTTGTAGCATTGTCTCTTCACCTACTAAATTTAAAAATTGTTTAGGCATCTCTTCCGTTGATTTTGGCCAAAACCTCGTCCCTTTTCCACCAGCCATAATTAGTATACTTAAATTCTCGTTCATTTATTTTGCTCCTTCTTTTTTAAGTAATATAATAAATGTTTTGAAAAATATTTTTATATCATTTATGATAGAGATATTATTAATATACCTTTCATCTAACTCTAACCTTGCTTTAAAAGTAGTGTTGTTTCTTCCTGAAACTTGCCACAAACCAGTCAATCCAGGCTTTACAGTAATTATCTTTTCATAATAATTTCCCATATCTTTTTTTTCTCTATATAAATATGGTCTAGGGCCGATTAATGACATTTCTCCTTTTAATATATTTATTAATTGAGGTAATTCGTCTATACTTAGTTTTCTAATTAAATTTCCAACTTTGGTAATCCTTGGATCCTTATTTAATTTTTTATTTTTCTCATATTCTTTTCTTGCTTCTTCATCATTCTGTAGTATTCTTCTTAATTCTTTATCTGCATTAAGCTTCATCGTTCTAAATTTATATAATTTAAACATTTTACCATTAATACCTATTCTTTTTTGCAGGAAAAAAATTGGACCTTTTGAATCTAATTTTATTAATATTACAACAATTAAAAATATAGGTAATAATATTACCAATCCAATACTAGAAATCAGAATATCCACAGTTCTTTTGCTAATTCTATATATAACTTTATTATTTAATTTTCCTTTACTAATATATAAATCATATGGTAAATTTTCATTATCATATTGTTCTGCAACTCCTTTAACATCCACAACATTTTCCCCCATTAAAAGATATCACAATTATTTTATCATTATCTTATTTTAATGTCAATTATTTTTATATATTTTCGACAAAAAATCTTACAAGATAATACTTTTTTCTAATATATTTAAAAATTCATTTGCACCTATATTATTTATTATTTCACCAATATAATTTACTTCTCATTCTTTCATTATAATTAATTTTATCGTTAGCACATTTACTTAAGTTTTATAATTTTAAATAATGCAAAAAAGTTTTTTAATCTATTCAAATTAAAAAACTTTCTTTTATTTTTTTGTACTCATTTATATTTAAATAAATTTTCATACTTTTAACTATTTAGTCAACTTGATATATCTCTCAACTATAATATCAGCTATTCTTTTACTTGCAAAGCCATCTCCATAAGGATTTGAAGCTTTGCTCATTTTATCATATTCTTCTTTATTTTCTAATAAATCTTTTGTCATTTTATATATAACCTCTTCATTTGTTCCTGCAAGTTTTAAAGTTCCTGCTTTTATGCCCTCTGGTCTTTCTGTAGTGTCTCTTAAAACTAATACAGGTTTTCCAAGTGATGGTGCTTCTTCTTGTATTCCTCCACTATCAGTTAATACTAAATATGATTTTCCTAAAAAATTATGAAAATCTAATACTTCTAATGGCTCAATTAATTTTATTTTTCCATCATTTCCTAACACTTCATTTGCCACTTCTCTTACTTTAGGATTTAAATGTACTGGATATACTGCTCTTACATCTGAAAATTCATCAACTATTCTTTTTATAGCTTTAAACATTCCTCTCATTGGCTCACCTAAGTTTTCTCTTCTATGAGCTGTTATTAATATTAATCTATTATTACCTACCCATTCTAATATTGTATGTGCATAATCTGCTTTTACTGTTGTTCTTAAAGCATCTATTGCTGTATTACCTGTTACATATATACTTTCTTTATTTTTTCCTTCAGCTAATAAAGAATTTTTACTATTTTCTGTTGGTGCAAAATGAATATCAGCTAACACTCCGACCATTTGCCTATTCATCTCTTCGGGATATGGAGAATATTTATTCCACGTTCTTAAACCAGCCTCTACATGCCCTATATCAACCTGATTATAATATGCTGCCAAAGCACCAGCAAACGTGGTAGTCGTATCTCCATGTACTAAAATTATATTAGGCATTACCTCTTGAATTACTTTTTCTAATCCTTGTAAAACTCTACTAGTTATTTGTGATAAGGTTTGTCCAGGTTTCATAATATCTAAATCATATTCTGGTACTATATTAAAAGTTTCCAAAACTTGATCTAACATTTGTCTATGTTGTGCTGTTACACAAACTATACACTCAACTTCTTTTCTCGACTTCAATTCTTTTACTAACGGAGCCATTTTTATTGCCTCTGGCCTAGTACCAAAAACAACCATAACTTTTATTTTACTCATTATTAATATCGTTCCTTTCAAAAAATAAATTTATAAAAGAAATTAGCTAATTATTCCTAATCTTTTTTTCCCTTTTTTAATTCGTTTATCTTTTTTAAATATTTTATATTACTTTTATAAAATCTTTTTAACCTTTTTGGTTCTGTAGTTATTCTATATAACCACTCTAACTTTAATTTAATAAAAATTTTAGGTGCTCTTTTTTTTGTACCACTTAATACATCAAAACTACCACCAACTCCTACAAAAATACCTTTATCAAATTTATCAAAATACTTATAAATTAACATTTCTTGTCTAGGAATACCTAATGCTACTAATGTTACATCTGGTTTTAATTCTACAATTTCTTCCATAACTTTATCTTTATCTTTTATATAGCCATCATATATTTTAAGTATTTTTATATTTTCATACTTATCATCTAATACTTTTTTTAATTTTTCTACTACTTCTTTTTTAGCTCCAAATAAACATAAAGTTCCCTTCATTTCATTTAAGTACTCAAATAATTTTGTACATAATTCTACTCCTGTTATTGTTTCTTCCATTTCTATCCCTAACATTTTAGCACCTTTTAGTACCCCTATACCATCGGGAACTATCATTGTTTTTTCATCCAATAATATTTTTTGAAATTCATTATTGTCCTCTGCAATCATTAATGTTTCTGGATTTGCAGTTACTATAAACATTTTTTCTTCATTTTTCAAATTTTCTTTTACTAAATTATGAAAAGAATCTTTTGACTTATTGTATGTTTTTTCAATATACTTTTTTATGCAATTTGCCATATTAAACTATCCTTTCGATATTTATTATGTTTATAATTTTACAATTCTTTATTATCTCTTAAATTACATATATCCTTATATCCTACGCCTATAAGTGCTATTACTAATAATGCAAATGATAAGGCTTTCCAAATTCCACCTTCTAATAATACGATTGTAAATAATCCTAATGTTGCACTTAATCCATATAAAATCATAACTGCTTGCCTTTGAGTATATCCCTTATCCATAAGTCTATGGTGCAAATGACCTCTATCTGGCTGCAATACTGCTTTTAAAGATTTACCTTTTATTATTCTTCTTATTATTGCAAATAAAGTATCAAATATTGGTAAGCCTAAAATTATAATTGGTGCAACTAATACTAATGCTGTATAAGTTTTAGCTACTCCTAATATAGAAATAACTGCCAAACTAAAACCTAGAAAATTAGAACCTGTATCTCCTATAAATGTTTTTGCTGGATTAAAATTAAATGGTAAAAATCCTAAAATTGCTCCCGCTAATGCTGTTGTTAAAATCATTGCTAATAATGGAGAACCATTAAGTGCAAATATCATTATTAATGAAACGCACGATACTAAAGATATACCAGAAGACAACCCATCTAAGCCATCTATTAAATTAATAGCATTAGTAACACCTATTATCCAACACACAGTTATAATATATGAAAAAACTTCATTTAATTCCCCTGAAAGAAATGGTAAATTTATGTTTTCTATTCTTATACCTGCAAAACATACAATTAATGCAGATATTATTTGCACGCATAATTTTACTATCGCAGTTACTCCCTTAGAATCATCTATAAAACACGTTATTCCTAACAAAAGAATTCCTACAAAAAATCCTGCTAATTTAGTGTAGTAATCTTGTCCATCATATATATCTACATTTTCCATGTTTAAAATTATTAATAAATATATTACGGAAACCAAAAAACCTACTATTACAGCTATTCCTCCCAATCTAGGTATTGGTTTTTTGTGTACTTTCCTTTTTTCTGGTATGTCTAATGCTCCAACTTTTTTTGCTAATCTCATTGTATATGGGGTTATAACAAAACTTGTTAGTACTGCTAAGGCGAATGCTATTATTACATTACTCCACATAATATTATATCCTTCTTTCTGTAAACTCTTTTAAACATTATTATTTTATATTAAATACTTAATTTTGTCAAGAATTTTGACGAACTTTAATATAAGAAGGTTAACAGTTCAGATGGTACTTTATAAAATCGTGATATATAGATATTTGCGAGTCAAGACCCGGATTGTGCCACCCTAGTTATGTTTTGACTAAAAATAGCTATATATCACGATTTCGCAAAAGTTATATGTTTTCTACCTGAACCGTAATCAAGACGATTACAATATAAAGGTGTATTACATAAATCACTTAAAAATACTAGTCTAAAATTAAAACTCCCGATAAAATAAATTTTATCGAGATAAAATTAAAAATTTTACTTTTATTTTTAATTATCTTCATTAACATCTTTTAACAATTCTAATTGTGAAATAAGTAATGCTTCCATTTTAGCTTTATATACTTCAAATTGTTTCTTTACTTCTTCCATATGTCTCATTTCTTCTATTGTTTGGTTTTTAATCTCACTCACAGATTCTTTTGCTTTAAGTTCTGCTTCTTTTATTATTTGATCTGCTTGTTGATTGGCTATTTTCTTTATTTCTTCTGCTGTTGATTGAGCCATTACTAATGTATTTTGTAAAGTACCTTCTATTGTTTTATAATGATTTATGCTAGCTTCCATATCGTTAATTTTTTCTTTTAATGAAGCATTTTCACGATATAAAGTTTGATAATCTAAAGTTAATTGATCTAAAAATTCATCAATTTCCTCTACACTGTATCCATTCATCATCTGTTTTGAAAATCTTTTATTTTCAATATCTAATGGTGTAAGCATCTTTACATCTCCTTTTTAATCAATTTTCATCACACTGACATACTTACATATATCTTTTTATAACATATTAGCCATTTTTTAGCCAAGATACATTTAATTTATTTCTAATTTCTTCCTTAGTTGCTTCACTTGTTATATCATAATTCATAGGAGCAAACAAAAAGATTGAGTTTGAAACTTTTTCAATATGTCCATCTAATGCTTGTACAGCACCACTCATAAAATCAACTATTCTTCTTGCAACATCTTTATTTACATATTCTAAATTAACTATTATTGATTTTTTTTGTTTTAAGCATTCACATATATCTTCAGTTTGTTCAAAGCTTGTTGGTTTTGATATAATCATTTTTACTTGTTGTGTTTGATTTATGTTAACCACTTTACTTCTTCTGCTACCAAAGAAACCCCTTTCTCCTGGTTCTTCATATCCATCCTCATCATCTTCATAATCAAAATCATTTACAGCCATTGAATCATCTTCCTCAAATTCTTCTTCTTTTTCTTTTCCAAATATTCCATATAACTTATTCATAAATGTGCTTGCCATTTGAACCCTCCTACAAATTTATTATCTTTTTTAAATTTTTCATATACCATAGTATCTTATTTTTTTTGTAATTTGTCAAGTGTTTTTTTACATTTTTTTCATTTGTAATATTTTTGTAATATTATTGTAACATCTCTGTAATATTTCATTAATTTTAAATATAATACTCTTAAGAAGTATATGCATATATTTCATCGTATAATTGTACTTTTTTCATTTTATTTATTTCACTTGTCGTGTAGCCCAATTCTTTTAATTCTTCTGTTGTATAATTTCCAATTATTGTATAATTTTCATTTCGTTTTAATACTTTTATCAAAACTTTTTCCTTATAGCCGGCTTTGTTTCTTATTATATAATTTTTATCCTCTTCTGTAATTATAGCCGAATTTGGAACTTTTAAACCACTTTTACTCCACCAAATTACATTTACGCTTATCTTTCGTGCATCTAACAATTTTTCAACATCATAATTGATTTTAAATACTATTACTCTTGTTCCTATTTCTTCCTCAAATATTTTTTCTATAGTCGCTTCTATTGCTGGTAAATTTAAAAATTCTAGTGAAACTCTATCTCCTATTTTAGCGTTTTTTGCTTCATCCGAGTCCATTATTGCAGCTATGTAACATTGGTAATTATTTACAATTTTGGCTTTTTCATTACTACTTTCTATTAATTGTCCTGTTCTTATATCTATATTTTCTAATAATTCTCTATTTAAATAATCTATATTTTTACTACTAAAAAAGTCTTCATATCCATCTATCTTATATGATACTATTCCACTCATTGGGGCTGTTATATATTCTGCATTTGAATTTAGTTCTTTTTCATATGAACTTCTTTCTTCTATTAAATTTTTAATATAAGAACCTGCTGGACTTAATTTACCTACCACTTCTGCTTTCTTTAATATTAATTTATTTATTTCTTCTTTTAATATTTTTATTTCTGAATAATTATTTATGCCATATATTGAATTTATTTTTTCTTGTATTTGGTTTTCTAATACAGGTGAATATATGTTAGTTTCATTTTTTAAAGCTTCTTGAATTTTTACATCAAGCTCTTCTATTTTTTTTATTAATTCATCCTCATTACCACTTTTATATCTAAATATTGGTTCATCTTTTGCTACCTTCTCACCTTCATTTTTAATTTTTACTATACCATTTTTATAACTCTCGCCTTGTACTATCACTTCTTCTCTTAAAATATATCCGTCCGCCTTTTCTTCTAAATATAGATTTCCATTTTCCATAATAAATGTATCGGTTGGGTTTTTAATTAAATTAAATATTACTATTCCAATATAGCTTAATGTAATTATTAACAAAATTATTAAAATTATAACTTTTACTAAGTTTAATTTATGATTTTTTTCTCTATCTGGCATTTAATTTAACATCCCTCCTTCTACAATTATTTATTAATATATAAGTACTACTAATATTTATTTAGCTGTGAATTGTAAGAATCTTTTATATTTTCTAAAATAATTTCTAAATTTTTATTTACACCTAAACTCGCTTCTAGCCATATTGTATTTTTATTTTTTTTAAACCATGTTAATTGTCTTTTTGCATATCTTCTGGTTTCTTGTTTTATTTTTTCTATCATTTCTTCTTTTGTTATTTTCTTATCCAAATATTCTTTTACTTCTTTATATCCTAGTCCTTGCATTGCTGTTGGCATGTTTTCTCCATACTTTGATATCAAGTTTTCTACTTCTTGTATTAATCCTTGTTCTAACATTATATCTACTCTTCTATTTATCCTATCATATAAAACTTGTCTATCCCAATTAAGTGCAAATACTATATAATTATATGGTACACCATTTTTTAAAGATTCTTTATTTTGTTCTGTTTTATTTTTTCCTGTTGCTTTATATATTTCTAGTATTCTTAATATTCTTTTTTTATCATTTGGACTAATTTTTTCAACTGCTTCTGGATCTATTTCTTTAGCTTTTTGGTATAGTTCATTAAGTTTCCCCTCTTTAACTTGCTTCTCTAACTCTATTCTATAATTTTCGTCAAAAGTCATTTCCTGAAAATCTATACCATATATTAAAGCATCTATATATAACCCTGTTCCTCCTACCACTATTGGTACTTTATTCTTACTTAAAACTTCTTCTATAGCTCTAATAGCCTCAATTTTGTATTGAGATACCGAAAACCTTTCTTCTGGAGATATACAATCTATCAAATAATGCTTTATATTTTGCATCTCTTCTAAAGTAGGCTTTGCTGTTCCTATACTCATATCTTTATAAATCTGCATTGAATCTGCTGAAATTATTTCACCATTTATATTCTTTGCGAGTTCAATAGATAAAGAAGTTTTTCCGTGAAGCTGTAGGACCTGCTATTACAATTACTAATGGCTTATTATTCATAAAATTCCCTTTCAATCATCTATTTAAATTATCTTCTACTAAATTTTCTTTCTATGTCATTTTTAGTCATTTTTATTGCTGTTGGTCTACCGTGTGGACAAGTGAATGGATTTGGTAATTCCATTAATTTATCTAATAAGGCTATTACTTCTGGTAATTCTAAGTCCATATTAGCTTTTACAGCAGATTTACATGCAACTGTTGCTATAAATTTTTCCTCTATTTCTTGACGTTCTGTTCTCGCTACTGTATCTATTTCATCTAATATATCTAAGAATAAAGATTTTGTATCTATATCCATACACATACTAGGTACACCTACTAATTTTACTGTTCTATCTCCAAATTCCTCTACCTTAAATCCTGCCTTTTCAAATATATCCATATTTTCTCTTAAAATGCATATTTCTTTATTCGTCAAATTTATTACATCTGGTAATAACATCATTTGACAGTCTTTATTTCCACTATAATAATTTGCTTTTACTTTTTCATACATGATTCTTTCGTGAGCTGCGTGTTGGTCTAATATATATAATTCATCTTCTATTTCTAAAATTATATATGTTGAAAATGCTATTCCTATAAATTTATATCCTTGATATTTACTATTTTTAGTAAACATTGAAATATTTTCACTTTCTACATATTTTAAATTATCAAATTTTATTTCTTGCCTTTTTACTGTTGCTGGCACAGTTCCGAATGTTTTTTCATACATATCATCAAAATTTTGTGGTTCTTGTGCAATTTGTGGCATTTGTTCTACTTTCGATTGTTGTACTTCATCCCCTGTACTTTTACCTACGAAATTTTCATTTATTTTATTATCTTCTTGATTTACATCAATAATTTCAGTATCTTTTACTTCTTCATTTTGTAACTCGTCTTCATTTTTTGAAAAAATTCTATCTTTTATTTCCTCTATTTCATTTTTTTCTTTTTCATCTATTAAAACAGGCATCTTTTCAATATCTTTTAAAACTTCTGATTGTAATTTTTTTAAGTCATCAAATTTATATAAATTTTCTTTTTCATATTCAAATTTATCTTCCTCTAACTTATTTGCTCCACTTTTTTCATTAAATATATCAGTAATTATATTATCATTTTTGTACTCTTCTTCTTTTTCTTTGCTTACTTTTTTAAATAAATCTACTATATTTTTAGCTATGTGTCTAGGTTTTTCTTCTTTTACTTCTTCTATTTCTTGAGGTTCATAAACATTATCTTTTATCTCTTTGCTTTCCTTTATTTCTTGTTGAACGCCATTTTTTATCTCTTCTTTTAATTGTTCTATACTATTCTTTTTTTCAAAATGATTTTTATATATTTCATCTGCACTTTTTTCTTTACTTACATTACTTATTAAAGAACCTGCTAATAATGATTCCTTAATTGCATACATTACGGCCTTAAAAACTTCTCCCTCATCTACAAATCTTACCTCTAATTTAGCGGGATGAACATTTACATCCACCATTTTAGGCTCCATTTCTATATTCATTACTAAAAATGGAAACTTTCCTATTGGCAACATTCCCTTCATAGCCTGTTCTACCGCTGCTGATAATGTTTTATCTTTTACATATCTATTGTTTATGAAAAACATTTGATTAGACCTGTTGCTTCTTGCAATTTCTGGCTTCCCTATTACACCTTTTATAATTATATTTTCATATTTATAATCTATAGGCAATAATCCATTTACAATATCTTTACCATAAATACCATATATTACATCTTCTAATTTTCCATTTCCATTACTTTGAATTGCTACTTTTCCATTATTTATAAGTTTAATTGCTACATTAGTATTTACTAATGCAATTCTTTTAACAGCATCTTCTATATATCCCGCTTCTGTATAGTCTTTCTTTAAAAACTTATATCTAACTGGTGTATTAAAAAACAACTTTTCAACGGTTATTGTAGTTCCTACTGGTGCAGCTACCAACTCTTCTGATAAAACATTGCCTGCTTCAATCACTACTTTATAACCTGTATCGCTATTTTGAGTTCTTGATACCATTTCTACTCTAGCAATAGCTGCAATACTTGCTAAAGCCTCACCTCTAAACCCCATTGTTCTTACATATTCTAAATCATCAGCTTTACGAATCTTGCTAGTAGCATGTCTTTCGAAAGCAATAATCATATCATCTGGTTCCATGCCTTTTCCATTATCTGTAATTCTAATTCTAGAAATTCCTCCATTTTGTACTTCAATATTCACATTTGTTGCACCAGCATCTATAGAATTTTCCAACATTTCTTTTACTACTGAAGCAGGTCTTTCTATAACTTCGCCTGCGGCTATTTTATTTATTGTTAAATCATCTAATAAAACTATATTCCCCATTATTTCTCCTTCTTTTATAATAATAATTCTTTTAAATTATATAACAAATTATGTAATTTGTATAGAGATTTTTTAAAATTTTGTAACACTTTTTTTTATTAAGAATAATATGTAATATAACTACCACATATTAAAAAGCTTTTAATTGAAAGGAGGATGACTTATGCCAGAAAATAGAAGTTGCGGAGGAGGATTTGGATTTGGTGATGATTGCTGCTCAATCATACTTTTAATCTTAATAATTTGCTGTTTCTGCGGTGGCGGATGCGGAAGAAGTTGCTAATTACTAATTCTTACCTCTAAATTAAATTGCTTTATATTTTGGAGAAGTCTCCAAAACATATTATAAGCGAATTATAAATCACGTACCTTGAGGGTGACGTGATTTATAATTAATTATTTTACTTTTTTATAATGCCAATTCTATAAGTTTATCAATTAATTTTTTATATGATATTCCATATTCTTCAAAAAGTTTAGGATACATACTTATATTAGTAAATCCTGGCAATGTATTTATCTCATTTATATATACTTTGTTACTATCTTTTTCTATAAAGAAATCTACTCTTGATAATCCTTTTCCATCTATTGCTTTAAATGCTTTTTTAGCTTGCTCCCTTATTTTTTCCACTAATTCATAATCTATTTTTGCTGGTATTTCTGTTATAGAATTTTTATTATTATATTTTGCTTCATAACTATAATACTCATCTGCCGGTTTTATTTCTCCAACACCAGATACAAGTATCTCTTCATTTCCTAAGACTGCACATTCTACTTCTTTTCCAACAATACCTTCTTCTATCACTATTTTATTATCATATGTACTAGCTATTTCTATATATTTTTTTAACTCTTCCTTATTTTTAGCTTTATTAATACCTATGCTTGAGCCTGAATTTGATGGCTTTATATACATAGGAAAGTTTATATTTCTTACCAAATTTTCTACCACTTCTTCTAATGATAAATATTCTTCATTAAAATTTTTATTTATATAAAAATACTTATCTTTATACTTTCTTATATATTCATATTTAGCTTGCAATAAACCTGCTTTTTCAAATATAATTTTAGTATATACTTTATCCATACCTATACTTGAAGCTAAGACTTTACAACCAACATATGGTAATCTTAATAATTCAAATAATCCTTGTATAGTACCATCTTCTCCATATAATCCGTGTAATACTGGAAATACTACATCTAAAAATTTTAAATATTCCATTACATTTTCAATTCTTTTATTTTTTTTATAATCTATCCATTCTCCATTTTTTGTAATATAAATTTTAAATAATTCATATTTTTCTATATCTATATTATTTATAATTGACATTGCTGATTTTACTGAAACTTCGTTCTCTGTAGACATTCCACCAAATATAATTCCTAATTTTATTTTTCCCATAAAAAAATCCTCCTAATTAATAATATTAATTTTAGGAGGTTTTATTACTAAAGTTTCTTATTATACATAATTTTAACTTATGTATTTTTATTTAACACCAAATATTAATTTTATAAATCCTCGTAAAAATTTAGGAACCTTTTTTACAACGACTTGCATACATTCCACATCCTTTCATATCTTCAGCAAGATAACCAAGTTAAGCCAACTGCTATTACAACAACACCTAATAAAAATAACCAACCGTGATAATGGGAGTAAAATTACTAATAATATTCCTAACCCAAACCCAATTAAACAAACAGCTAATGTCTTCTTTAGCATATTAAACATAATAACTTTCCCCCTTTATCATATAATATTAAAAATAGAAAAATTTGTGAATTTAAAAATTATTGAATTTTTTTTATAAAGTTTTTCATAATAATTACAAAGAGGTGAATATTTTGACAAATATAAACTGCTTGCAAAATTGTATTTATCAAAATGATGGAAAATGTACTTTAGAGAAAATATCCTCCCTAAATTTAACTCCTCATAATAATTGTGCATATTTTTCATCTAATTCAAATAATTTTTACGATAAAAAAGAACTTTAGGAAGATTCACTAAAGTTCTTTTTCGCTTAATCTTTTCTAATTTTTCTGTTGTTTTTCTAGTCTCCGATACTAACTAATTTAGTGTTCTTTAGAACTCAGGGCTGCTTTATATAAAGTGCTACTCTAAAACCGCCCGTTAGGGTCACTGCTGTCCATGTAGTAGTCGCTACGGCGAGATGCTGGATTACCAGAACCAGAATCATAGCAATCCCCACCCCTATGGACACGGTAAATGCTATATTTTTCCATAGTCCACTCATATACATTTCCCGCCATATCGTAGATATTTTTTTGTCTAAATGTATCACTAGACCCAGAAGTTGCAGGCGTTGCATCCGTAGGGTCACCTTCTACAGTACCATTATAATTTCCCATTCCTGTTGAATTTGTTGCATATTCTTTATTTCCTCCATATTCCCCTATAAATTTTAATGCTGTATCCCATTGTGCTCCATATATTAACGTTGATACTGCTCCATAATTTGTATCATATTCTGGATACATACTTCTTGCTACTTTTACTGCTCCATTTCCTGGATTTGCATCATCATTTGTATTACTTTCACTCCATGCTATATCATTCCACACGCTTGCTCCTTGTTTTGATACAGATTTAACACTTCCATCTGTTTTTAATTTTACTCCTATTGGCTTTCCAGCCTCATATCTTGCTATATAAAATCCTCCATTATTTGTTACACTTTCCGTTATATTAGTTAGTTCTTGAGTGTGTGGATCTGAATAATCATCAAAAGTTCCACTCCAATAAGAACCAAAATCATATCTCTTAAATTCTACATTAATTCCATCTATTGGCACCCACACAAATTCATTTCCTGTACTTTCAGTTTCAGTAACTTCATCTGTTATTACTAGTCCTTTTTTATATCCATCTGCACTCCCCCATATTGCTCCGGTTTCATTTACTGGTGCAAATCCTTTTGGAATTATTGGATTGTCAAATGTTCCTTCTGTTTGTGTATATGATATAATAAAATTGGTTCTTCCGCAATTTGTTTGACTAAGATTGTAGAAGAACCTTTTGCTTTAATAATTCAAAACTACATCTACCATACATTATTCTTTTTATTACTTTTATTTTATTTACAGAACCTTCAGCTAATCCATTATTATATTCATATTTTATACCATTTTTTACTGCATCTATATCTCTTTCTATACCGTTAATAAAACTATTAATTTCTTGTATACCATATTCTTTTGTATTTTTTATCCATGAATCTAATTCTTCTGGATTTTTACTAAACATTATATTTTTGAAACTTTTTATAATTGAATAAATAATATTAGCTTCCGGAAATATTATCATTATTCTATCAAAAATTTCCTTTGTAATATTTTTCACTTTTTCTATATCTCTATATAAAAGTGAAATCATTGTTGTTCTTTCAACAATTTGTTCAATTTCTCCTGTTGTTATAACTTCTTTTTTTATCTTTGCTAAATAATGCCTTATTAATGAATCTGAGCCTACATATCCTCTTTTCTTGATAGTATCTCTAATAATCTTCCATGAATATCCTTTATTATTCATTTCTATAATTTCTTTTTTATATTTATCTAATTTACTTCCATATTCTTTACTTTTTCTTGCGTGAGTTGGAATCTCTGTAATGCTCAAATATTTTTTTACTGTTCTTTCATCTATATTAAATTTTTTTGCTACAACTGAATATTTATGAATTTTCTTATATTCATTCTGAACATCTTGTATTAATTGCCATTTATTTTTTTGAGTGATTGTTGCTTTTAATTCTTGCGTTGAATTCTTATTATATTTCTCTTTATCTTTCAATGGGATTTTACTGTACTCAACTACTGTTTTTTCTGATATTCCTAAATATTGTGCTATATCTATAACTCTATATTTTTCCTTTCTTAATTCTTGTACTTTCAATATTAAATCCCATTTGGTTTTATATTCATATTTCTTTTTTGGAACTGAACTTTCTTGTGTCTGATTTTCATTTTCAATTTTTATTTGTTTCTTAAATAATCTCTTTAATACATCTCTAGCATAGTCTATAAGATTTTTTAATACATGAAATCTATCTGATATTTGTTTTGCTTTAGGATGTGCCTTGTCGCTTGCAGACTTATACATGATTCCACCATCTCTTGAAATAACTTCAAGATTAGGATATGTTTTTAGCCATTCTGCAACATCATCTTCTTGCCTAGATTCAAGTAAATCAATTATTTTATGAGTTTCAATATCAATCATTACCGTTCCATAATTATGTCGTTTTTTTAGTGCAAAATCATCTATACATACTTCTGTTATTTTTTCTTTATCTATTGAATTTATCGCTTTTTTTTAATAATCTTAATATCGTATCGTCTGAAATATTTACCAATCCATTATTAATAAGTGCTTTTGAGGCTCTCGCACTCATTCCTTTTGAATTATCTACTATTTTTTCTTTTAATCTAGTAGTCATTCTTGAGTGACTTTCAATAAAATCAAACTGTTCTGCAAAAGTATTAGTAGGACAATTTTTGTTCTTACAAAAAAACACTTTGGCAGTTATATTTAAAATTACCTTATATTCTTGAATTGGTAAGTCTTTGATAATCCTAGAATATCTTGAATGAACATTAGTAGATTTTTTTCCACAACAAGGGCATATTGCTGATTTATTAGTTCTTTCTATGTCTATAATTAGTGTATCATTTATATATTCATAATTTAAAACTTTAATTTTTTTATCTAATTTTTTTATAATTTCTTCCATGATTAAAATATCCTCTCAATTTATTGATATTATATTACAAAGTTGATAAAAAAGCAAGATATTTAATCAAATAAGTTACGGAAGAACCAATTTTCACTTGACAAATACATCTGATTTCAAGAGGTGGCATAAAACTAGGATTTACAAGGCCATGTTTAAAAATATCAGCAATCCAAATAGAGTCTTTTTTGTCAGTCTTTTTACCAGGAATAGCTCTAACATACTTTGGGTGAGTGATAACAATGTGGCAAGTATCTTCTAGAATATTAAAAATAAGAATCCAATATTTGCCAGTAGATTCCATACACACATCTTTACAATCATTATCAGCAAGCCATTGTTTAAGATGTTTAATATCTTTAGTTAAAGTAGAAAATTGCTTGGTTTGATAAGTGGTTACTTTGTGTTCATCAGTTTTAGCGATAGTAGCAACTAACATTTTTTTGTGAACATCGATACCACAACAATTAGAATAATAAATATTTAACATATGGTTACCTCCTGTGTTAAATAAAAATAGATGTATAGACATTTACTATGTGTACCAAGCTAGATTAACGGAATTTGTTAAAAACAAATATAAGTTTACGTACTCCACCTATTTATTTTTCAAGGATATGTTACACTCGTTTGTGCTTAAAAGGTACACGTCACATATAAATATGCGGGATAAAATTACGTGGTAATTTTTCGCCACTCCCTCCGCCGTGCTCTTCAGTCTATCTATACATCTAAAGATATTATACCAAATTATTGTAATAAAATCAAAGGAGGGATTTTTAATTAAATTTTGTGCCTTCCGAAGACGTAGCGTTAGCGGAAGCAAAGAAAGTAATGTCAGTAAATATGGAACTGAAATTTATAAATTATAGTTTAAATTTAATTTTTTAATAAATAATAAATTTATCTATATCGACTATTAATATTTTCTAATAAAAAGGCAGATAATACTCTAATTATCTGCTTAAATTTTTACTATATTTAAATACTTATAATTATTCCTTTATATAAAAAACTCTATATTAATTTTGGGTTATATAAAATATTTTTTTCAAATAACTAGTCATTTTATAATTACTTACACTAATAAAAAAACTTATATTTTTTATTTTTTAAAAAATGTTTTAATTAGGAACTCTTTATCAGGAACATTTTTTTTCTCATAATCTTTAATAAGGTTTGAATTATCATATTTTAAAGAATTAAAATAGCAGTTATTTATAACGCCTTTTTCTTCAATTTCTAATATAACAAAATCCACACTATTATTAAATGAACATCCTAAACTACCTGGATTCAAGTATAACTTATAATTATTTTCTATATAAAGTTTCTTGTGTGTATGTCCGAATAAAACAACATCAACGTGATAATCTTTATAATCATTTTCAAAATCTTCAAGCCTTTTAGTATAAATTAAAGGAGTATCCTCTATATCATTTTTTCTTGAATGTATCATTAAAAATCTCAATCCATTTATAGTGATTACCCTTACTTGTGGAATTTCTTTTATTTTATTTAAATTTTCTTTGACTTGTTCTTTTGTCCATATTCTATGTTGATTCTCACTACTTAAAATCTCATAATTAATATCTAATAAACTTGTTTCATTATTTCCAAGAATGTTTACAAATTTCTCATTATTTAATATAATATCCGATACTTCTTTTGGATTTGGTCCTATTTGAAGGAAATCTCCTAAATTCAATATCATATCTACTTTATTTTTATCTATAAATTTTAAAAATTCATCTAATGCATATTTATTTGCATGAATATCTGCAATAATAGCTATTTTTTTTATATTTTTCATATATAATGCACATCTCCTTATATTTTATTTTAATAATAAATTTTTTTCTTGTTCTGATAAATCCATTTTATAGTTCATTTCTTTGCTCCTATTTTACTAATTTTTTTATAATATATCATAAAAGTTAATAATATTCAAGCAATATTTCTATTTCTTATTACTCTATTTGTAGGTTTGTCAAACATATGTCACACTTTCTTGAAATCAATACTGTTTGAAGTACCTTTTTATATGAATGCTATTTTACTTTACACATATATTCTTCCAACTTTTCCTTTGGACTTAACCATCCCAACGGTCTCATCGGAAAATTATTATATTCTTTTATCCAATATTTTGCTCTGTTCCTTAAATCTTCTAAACTACAAAATACTTTATTGTAATAAAATCTTTCTTGATCTTTTCTATGACTTCTTTCCACTTTTCCATTTTGTTTTGGCGTATGTGGTTTTATACATTTATGTTCTATTCCTAATTCTTCTAATTTATTTTCAAACATCGTCTTTTTGTCTTTTACAAATGCTTGCCAACTCAATCTATTTGTAAATTCAAATCCATTGTCTGTTTGTACTTTTTCTATTTTAAATGGAAATACTTTTATTACCTTTTCTAAAAACTCTGTTGATGCATATGTGCCATGTGCATTTGTGAACCATAAATATCTATATCTACTATATTCATCTATTGCTGTATATTGATAATACCTTTCTCCATTTTCCTGTAATTCCTTACTTAAACACTTCTTTGGCACATATTTTACATCTATTTGTATTTTTTTCCTTCTTTTTGCTTGGTGCTTTATTGTATATTCCTAATTTTATCATCATTCTATACAAACTTGTTACACTTCTTGTGTATCCTGTTTTTCTTAATTTTATCCATAATACCACTAATCCTGTTTCTTTATTATTTGCTTTGTAATTTCTTATCATTTTTATTTCTTCTTCTGTATGTTCATTTGGATGTGAATGTGGCTTTCTTGATTTATCTTTCAGACTTTCTATTGTTCCATCATATCTTTCTATCCATCTATATATTGTTCTTCTATTTTCTTCAAACTTTATTGCTGCTTTTGTTACTCCATATTTAAAGGCAAATTTAATTACACTCTGTTTATATTTTAATTTTTGTGTTATACTATTTCCCATAAGAAGTACCTCCTGATATTTAGATTTTGTGGTTAAAATCATTTTATCATATTTTTGGTACTTCTTTTTATTTTTTTCTTAGTGTGACATATCTATTTTAAACCTATATTTTTATAATTTTTTATTGTTATAATTTACCTGCTTTAATCACCACACCAATTATTGTTTTAGTAAATATCTTTTCCAATATCTACCTTTGATTTCATGCTTTTTTTATGTTATCATAATAATATAAATACTTCTGAAAGGAATATAATTTTATGGATAATAATAAACTTTTTAAACCTATAAAAAACATTAATAAAAAAATTTTACATATAATTAATAAAGGATTTATACTTTCTAGTTTTCTTATACTTGTAGGAATTATACTTTTATTATTACATAAACAATTTTTCATATCCTTTGAATTAATAGAAGCATCTATGATTATATTTAAAACTAGTCTTTTTTTTGCTATGCAATTTTTAATTTGTGGTATTGCTTTTGATAAAATATTAGATATGCAATAAATTGTTACGGTTTACAGTTTATCTAAATTGGGTTTTAAAATATAAAATTTTGTAGAGTAAAATTATTCAGAATAAAATTAAGTTAGAATTTCTTATTTGATAATTTACTCAAAAAATTTTATATTTTAAAACTTATTACTCGCACTGTAAATAGTAACTAATTACAGAGATTTTTTACTTTTTTCCTATCTTTACTTGACTTTAAAACTATTATAATGTATCATATTTAGATGGAGGAATTAATATATGTTATGTTCGAAATGTAATAAAAATGCGGCAGTCATTTTTACAAATAAAATAGAAGACGGTAAACCTACTATAGAAGGTTTATGTTATGATTGTGCAAAAAAAATGGGAATTAACCCTATAGAGCTTCTTGCTCAACAAGCCAATCTAAGCAAAGAAGATTTAGAAGATATGTCTAATCAATTTGAAGAATTTTTTAATGATATTTCAAATAATCAGAATACTTCAAATGATTCAACAGATAAATCTGACACAGAAGGATTTTCTATTAAAAAAATGATTGATAATATATTTAGTATGGATAATAATCCTAATTTTAATAATTTAGAATTTCAAAGGTTAGATCCAACAGACGATAATGGTGTTAAAAAGAAAGTTAAGATTGAAAAGAAAAAAACACCACCTAAAAAGAAATTTCTTGACCTATATGGTACTAATCTTACAAACAAAGCTTTAAATAAAGAATTAGATGATGTTATTGGTAGAAAAGCTGAAATTACTAGAGTAATTCAAATATTAAATAGAAGAACAAAAAATAATCCTTGTTTGATAGGAGAACCTGGTGTGGGTAAAACTGCTATCGCACATGGTTTAGCTATAAAAATTGCTAATAAAGAAGTTCCTGCTAAACTTTTAAATAAAGAAGTATATTTATTAGATATGACCGCTGTTGTCGCTGGTACTCAATTTAGAGGACAATTTGAAGGTAGAATGAAATCTATTATAGACGAATGTAAGGCTTTAAAAAATATTATTTTAGTAATTGATGAAATTCATACTATAGTTGGTGCAGGAGATGCTGAACATTCTACTAATGCAGCTAATATTTTAAAACCAGCTTTATCTAACGGTGAGTTACAACTTATTGGTACAACTACTTTAAATGAATATAGAAAATACATAGAAAAGGATTCAGCTTTAGAAAGAAGATTTCAACCAGTTTTAGTTGAAGAGCCTTCTGTTGAAGAAGCGATTAATATTCTTAAAGAAATTAAGAAATATTATGAAGATTACCATAAAGTTTCTATTTCTAATAGTATTATTGAAAAAACTGTTCTTATGTCTGAAAAATATATTCACGACAGATTTTTACCTGATAAAGCTATAGATATTTTAGATGAAGCTTGTTCAAGAATAAATCTTGCTAATAAAGCATTATTTGATTTAGAAGTTTTAAAAAACGATTTGAAAGCAGTTTTAGAAGAAAAGGAAGATGCTGTTTCTACAGACTCTATAGAAGATTACCAAAAAGCAGCTAACTTAAAAACTAAAGAATGTAATCTTAATTTAAAAATTGAAGATTTAACAAAAAAATTAAAGCCTAGTATATTAACAGAAGCTGATATTGCAGCAGTTATTGAAGATTGGACTAAAATTCCTGTTAAGAAAATAACTGAAGCTGAAACTGAAAAATTATTAAACTTAGAAAAACACTTACATAATAGAATTATAGGGCAAGAAAATGCAGTTTCTACTGTTGCAAGAGTAATTAGAAGAAATCGTGCAGGATTACAAAGTTCGAAAAGACCACCATCATTCATATTTGTTGGTCCAACTGGTGTAGGTAAAACTGAACTTGCAAAAACTTTAGCTTACGAAATGTTTGGAAATGAAGATGCAATTATACGTATTGATATGTCTGAATATATGGAGGGACATTCAACTTCTAAATTAATAGGTTCACCTCCTGGATATGTTGGATATGATGACCCAGGTCAACTTACAGAAAAAGTTAAAAGGAAACCTTATTCTATTATCCTTTTAGATGAAATAGAAAAAGCTCATCCAGATGTGTTCAATATTTTATTACAAGTATTAGATGATGGTAAACTTACAGATGCTAAAGGTAATACTGTTAATTTTAAAAATACTATAATTATTATGACATCAAATGCAGGTTCTAATTTAAATAATAATTCTATTGGCTTTGGAAAAACTACTGTAGATAACAATAAAATATTAGATAGTTTAAAACAAACTTTTAGACCTGAATTTTTAAATAGAGTTGATGAAATAATTACTTTTGATTCTTTAACTAAAAATGATTTATTACAAATAATAGATTTACTTTTAAAAGATACTGAAAAAGCTCTAAAAGAGAAAAATTTAAACTTAAAAGTAACTGATAAAGCCAAAGAATTTATACTTGAAAAAGGAACAGATTTAAAATATGGTGCTAGACCATTACGAAGAACTATTCAAAAATATATTGAAGACGAAATTGCTGAAAAACTATTAAGAGGCGAATTTATAGAGAATAATCACACTATTTGTGTAGATTATAAAGATGATAATATTACAATTAACTAATTTTGGAAAGAGGTTTTTATATGCTACAAAAAGTACTAAGAAATATACCAAATATCTTAACACTATTTAGAATAGTACTAATACCATTTATAGTAGTTTCAATTATAAACGATGATTATATTGTTGCATTAGTATTTTTCGTTATTTCTGGTTTAACAGATGTTTTAGACGGCTGTATTGCACGTAAATTTAACTTTATAACAGATTTTGGAAAACTAATTGACCCACTTGCTGATAAATTAACTCAAATTGCAACATTAGTTTCCATAGTTATAAAAGATCTTATTCCATATTGGATTTTAATAGTAATTCTTTTAAAAGAAGTTACTATGATATGTGGTGCTTCATTTTTATATGGAAAAAGTACAGTAGTTTCTAGTAGATGGTTCGGTAAATTATCAACTGTTGTATTATACATTGCTATATTTATTTCAATGTCTATAAGACAGTTTAATTTACCTCCTATTTATGAAACAATTAATTTTTACATATATTGTTTTGCAGTACTTACAACACTTTTCTCTTTAGTAATGTATTTTAAGACTTTTTACTCAAGAGACTTATTAAAAAAAGATAAATAATTATAATTCGATCTTGATATATATGTTTTTATTAAAATATTATATATCAAGATTTATAATATGTTTGAAAGGATTTATATATTATGGAATCTAGATTTAAAGATACAGAAAATTTAGGAGTATTAGGAATAATAGGAAATATTTTTTTATTAATTATAAAAGGAATTATAGGAATTATAACAAATAGCCAAGCAATGATTGCAGATTCTATAAATAGTGCTGGAGATATATTTGCTTCTCTTATGACATTTATAGGTAATAAAATTTCTAGCAAACCAGATGATAAAGACCATAATTTTGGTCATGGGAAGGCTGAATATATATTTTCTCTTATAATAAGTATATCAATGGTTGTAGCTGCTATTACACTTTTAACTAATGCTGTAAAATCTTTAATATATGGAAATGATGTTACTTTTTCTTGGTTTTTAATTGCAATATGTATGGTGACTATTATTACTAAATTATGCTTATATTTATATTCAAGAAAAATATATAAAAAATATAATAATATACTAGTTTTAGCTACTATGAATGACCATAGAAATGATTGCATAGTTACAACTTTTACTCTATTATCATCTATATTAATATTATTTAATATTACTTGGTTTGATGCCGTAACTTGTATAGGAATTTCTATTTGGATTTTATATACTGGTTGGAAAATATTTTTAGAAAGTTATAATATTTTAATGGATAAATCTATAGACATTGAATCTGAGGAAAAAATTCTTGAATTAGTAAAAAAATATTCTGAAATAAAAAATGTAGAAACATTCTCTTCTTCTCCTTTAGGATACCAATACTTAATAGTTATGACAATTAATATTGACGGAAATATTTCTACATTTGAAAGTCACAAAATAGCAGATAATTTGGAAAAAGAGATTTTAAAATTAGATAATATCCATGCTGTACATATACATATTAATCCTATAAATGTTTAACAATCAAACATATGTCTTAAATAAAGTGTTCAAAATATAATATGAACACTCTTTTTTATTTTCCAATATTTACTCCTATTATGCCTCCTAGCATACCTGTTAATATACTAGCTATTATTAATATAACTGAATTTGTATTTACAGTAAAATCTCCTATAAACGCACTTGATATAAGATATAAAAGTAATATATATATGAATCCTATTATCCCTCCATTTAAAAGTCCATTTTTCTTTATTTTTATATTACTTAATGAACTACCTAACAAAATACTTATTCCTGTAATTATTACTACTACTGGAAATATTGTATTTTCTGATATATTTGTGTAAGTTAATAATAAGGCATATATTAATATTAATATTAGAGTAGCTATTAACGATGTTATAATTCCCTTTATTATATTTTTAAAAGCTTTATGCTCCATATTTGAAACTTCCATTACAATTCCCTCCTATTAATTAATATGAAATTCGTAATTAAATAAGTACTTTTACATTAATATTTTCTTAAAAATTGTACTAAAAAAATATCAAGACACAAAAGTTTAATACTTCCGTGTCTTGATATTTTGATATATATAATATATAATTATCTTTTTGAAAATTGTGGTGCTCTTCTTGCTTTCTTTAGACCATATTTTTTTCTTTCTTTCATTCTTGAGTCTCTTGTTAAGAAACCGTTTTGTTTTAAAGATAATCTAAATTCACCATTTGCTTCTAATAAAGCTCTTGATATACCATGTCTTATAGCTCCTGCTTGACCTGTATATCCCCCACCTGTTACAGTTGCAATTACATCATATTTATCTAATGTGTTTGTTAATACTAATGGTTGTCTTACTATTACTTTTAATGTTTCCATTCCTAAATATTCATCAATATCTTTTCCATTAATAGTAATTTTTCCATTACCATCTACTAATCTAACTCTTGCTATAGCTTTTTTTCTTCTACCTGTTCCGTAGAAAACTACTTTTTCTGATTTTGCTTTAGCCATTTTTTATATCCTCCCTTAAATAATTAAAAATTCCATATTTCTGGTTTTTGTGCTTGATTCATATGTTCAGCACCGTTATATACTCTTAATTTTTTTAACATTTGTCTTCCTAATTTTGTTTTTGGAAGCATTCCTTTTACAGCTAACATCATAGCATTATCAGCTCTATTTGCCATCATAACTCTAGCAGTAGTTTCTTTCATACCACCTATATATGATGAATGACTTCTATAAACTTTTTGATCTAATTTTTTTCCTGTTAAAACTGCTTTTTCACAGTTAATTATAATAACATTATCACCTGTATCTAAGTTAGGTGTATATGTTGGTTTATGTTTTCCTCTTAATAATTTTGCTGCTTCTGAAGCTACTCTACCTAGTGGCTTGTTTTCAGCATCAATAATATACCATTTTCTATCTATTTCACTTATTTTAGCACTATATGTTGTATTATTCATTACTAATACATCCTCCATTCATTTTTTATATGTAATTTTATAAAACTAAACTACCGGGGAGAAGTTTAATCATATAACTTTTACATAACGCTCTATTATTATAATATTTTTCTTTTGAAATGTCAAGTAATTTTGCAATTTTTTAGCTACAGTTCAGTAACTATTTTATAAAATCGTGATATATAGCTATTTTTAGTCAAAACATATCTAGGGCGACACAATCATGGTCTTGACTCACAAATAGCTATATATCACGATTTTACTAAAACTATATGTTCCCTTACTGAATTGTAACACTTTTTAATTTAATTATCAAATAATTATATACAATAAAAAAAATTTGTGATATACTTTAATATATTTGAATAAATTAACCTAAAATAATGTATAATAAAAAGAAAGGAGTAATTTTATGGATTCAAAAGAATTGAAAGAAAAATTATTTATGAAAAAGAAAAATGGTTGGGAAACTGTTTCAGAAGAAGAAAAAAAAGAAATTTATGCCTTTTCTAAAGAATATATAGATTTCTTAAATAAATCAAAAATAGAAAGAGAAGTTGTGGAATTTTCAATTAATGCTTTAGAAGAAAAAGGATTTAAAGATATTAATACAGTAAATGAATTATCTACTGGTGATAAGGTTTACTATGTAAACAGAGAAAAAACTGTTTATATAGCTGTAATTGGTGAAGAAAGTATGGAAAATGGTTTAAATATAGTAGGTGCACACGTTGATTCACCTAGATTAGATTTAAAACCAAATCCTTTATATGAAACTGATGGATTAGCATTATTTAGAACACATTACTATGGTGGAATTAAAAAATACCAATGGACTACAATTCCTCTTGCTTTACATGGTGTTATTGTGAAAACTAATGGTGAAAAAATCAAAATAAATATTGGCGAAGATGATAATGAGCCTGTATTTGTTGTAAGTGATTTATTACCACATTTAGCCCAAACTCAAATGGAAAAGAAATTAAAAGAAGGTATTGATGGCGAAAGTTTAAATATTTTAATTGGAAATATACCTTATGATAATAGTGAAACACCTGAAAGAGTTAAATTAAATATTTTAAATATTTTGAATCAAAAATATGGAATAATTGAAAAAGATTTTTTAAGTGCTGAAATTGAGGTTGTACCAGCTTTTAAAGCTAAATCTTTAGGTTTCGATGAAAGTATGGTAGCTGGTTATGGTCAAGATGATAAAGTTTGTGCTTATGTAGCTTTACAAGCTATTTTAAATACAGAAAATCCTAAAAAAACAGCAATATGTATTTTAGCAGATAAAGAAGAAATTGGTAGTATGGGAAATACTGGTATGGAATCTCACGTTTTTGATATGTTTGTTACAGAATTGTTATTTAAAACAAAACAAAACAGCATAAATGCAATAGATAGAGTATTTTGTAAATCAAAAATGTTATCCGCTGATGTAGATGCAGCTTATGACCCGTTATATGCTAGTGTATATGAAAAAACAAATTCTGCTTTCTTAGGTGAAGGTGTAGGATTAAATAAGTATACTGGAGCTAGAGGAAAATCTGGTGCTTCTGATGCAAATGCAGAGTTTGTGGCTGAAATTAGAAAATTATTTGAAGATAATAATATAAGATATAATATATCAGAACTTGGAAAAGTAGACCAAGGCGGTGGCGGAACAATTGCCTATATTTTAGCTAATAAAGGAATGGACGTTATAGATTGTGGTGTTCCAGTACTATCTATGCACTCTCCTTATGAAGTAACAAGTAAGTTTGATATTTATAGTATTTTTAGAGCTTATACAGCTTTTATGAATAATTAGAAATTATTAAGTCCGTAAAAAATAGCTATATATCAAGTTTTATAAAATAATTTTTGAACTTAATTTTAAGAAAATATAAAAAAGAGTAGGATATTTATTATCTTACTCTTTTATTACACTCTTTCTACTTTTCCAGAACGTAAACATTTAGCACATACTTTTATTTTTTTAGGTTGACCATTTACCATAGTTTTTACACTTCTTAAATTTGGTTTAAATGTTCTAGTTGCTCTTTTACTTATATGAGAACGAGTTATGCTAAGTTTATTTCCAAAACTTACTTCTTTATCACAAATTGCACATTTTGCCATTGCTATAAGGCACCTCCTAGTTTAAATTTAAATTGACTATTTATTAGTTTAACATATTTTTTAGAAAAATACAAGTATTTCACTAAATAATTATAAATTATTTTCTACTAATGGTAAAAATTGTTTTTTTCTAGATACTAAACCTTCTGCAAAGGCTCTGTGATTTTCTAATTTATATGTTTTTTCTATAGCACCTGCACTATTTCCTAAAGCTAATAATTCAGAGTTACCATTTATAATATCTGTAGCTGCAAATAAGAATAAATCTAAGTTATTATCTTTTATAACTTTATTGATTTCATTTTCTATAGCATCTTGTCTTTTCATAACATCGTTAATATCAACTGTATTAACTTGAGCAATTATAACTTTTTTACCTTTAATATTAAATTCTTTAGCATCCATATTAATTAAATCTTTTTCAGATACATCATCTAAATTTGTTCCGGCTTTTAATAAGTTCATTCCATATTCTTCAAGATTTATACCTGCAATTTTTTCTAATTCTCTAGCTGCTTTTATATCCTCTGGTGTACATGTAGGAGATTTGAATAATAATGT
Source organism: uncultured Clostridia bacterium (assembly GCA_934182605.1). Lineage (GTDB taxonomy): Bacteria > Bacillota > Clostridia > TANB77 > CAG-508 > CALXUC01. The sequence continues at coordinate 52,969 of CAKPRQ010000002.1, forward strand.
ATCAGAAGCTATTGCACTTAACATTAATGATGCAGATTCTTTATCGATGTCTACATTATTTTGATTATATAATTTATAAAGAATAGTTCCTGTACATCCAACTGGTTCAGAATGCATAAAAACAGGTTCTTTAGTTTCAAAATTTGAAATTTTATGATGGTCTACTAACATCTTTATATTAGCGTCTTCAATACCATCAACACTTTGTGAAAATTCATTATGATCAACCATTATAACATTTGTACCAGGTTCTATTTTCTCTAATAAACGAGGTGCTTTAATGTTAAATGTTTTAAAAGCATATTCAGTTTCTTTGTTTAATTCTCCTAATCTTGTTGCTTCTACTTCTTCGCCTAATTTACTTCTTAAATTAGCTAAGGCCATTGCAGAACAAATTGAATCTGTGTCTGGGTTCTTATGACCAAATATAAAAGTTTTATCCATTTCATCATACTCCTTTTTCTATATTTTTTCTCACTATCTTATTATAGCACAATTTGCCATTTTTGTAAAGTACTTTATGTAAAGTTATGTTTCAAAATGTTACAATTTAGTAACGGAACATATATTTTTAGCGAAATCGTGATATATAGCTATTTGCAAGTCAAGACCCGGATTGTGTAGCCCTAGCTATGTTTTGACTAAAAACAGCTATATATCACGATTTTATAAAGTACTAATCTGAATTGTAACTTTGAAATTTCTATTTGACAAATTATTCAAAATATAGTATAATACCATTTAGCAAGTACCAAAGTTACTTTTGGGAAAAAAAGAGATATAAATTTATTGTTTAAAATGTGAGATGTTCGGAGAATTAAAATATTTTTTTAGCTGACGAATAAGTTAGCTTTTATTAGTTGTGAAAATTATTACTAGAATTATTACTTAAACAATTTAATATAATTGTATGATTTTATTGAATAATTATATAATCTTTAGACTAATATAAATATAGTAAGAGATAAAATATTTTTTATAATTTAAGTATAATAATTTAATAAAAATAGCTTTATAACAAGATTTAATAATATTTCAACAAAATTATGAAGCTAAATATTTATTTTATACTTATATTTGAATTATGTCGAAATTAAATAATAAGATTTATAAAAAAAGAGAGGAGAATATAATTTGGAAAAAGAAAAACTTAACAGTATATCAAAAAGAGGAGGTGTATTAGAGAAAAAAGAGAAATCTAGTATTATAAAAAATAGAAACACTAAAAAACCGTATACACCAAGAAATCTTAATAAGGATAGTAAACCTGTTAGACAAACAAAAAAACTTGAAGTTAAAGAAAATATTTTTAAAGAATCATCTCTAAAAATTATACCATTAGGTGGTTTATTAGAAATTGGAAAAAATATGACTGTTTTTGAATATGAAAACGATATTATTATTGTAGATTGTGGACTAGCATTCCCTGAAGATGATATGTTAGGTATAGATTTAGTAATACCAGACGTAACATATCTTTTAAGAAATAAAGATAAAATTAAAGGGTTAGTAATAACACATGGTCACGAAGACCATATAGGTGGTATTCCATATTTCTTAAAACAAATTAATGTACCTATATATGCAACTAGACTTACTGCTGGTTTAATTACTAATAAACTTGAAGAACATAAATTAGTAAATAGTACAAAATTAAAGGTTGTAACACAAGGTAGCAAAATTAGATTAGGTAAATTTGTAGTTGAATTTATACAAAGTTGCCATAGTATACCAGATTCTGTAATGCTTGCAATTAAAACACCTGTTGGTACTGTAGTTCACACTGGAGATTTTAAAATTGATTATACTCCTATAGATAATCAAAAAATGGATTTAAATAGATTGGCAGAATTGGGTACTGAAGGAGTTTTAGCATTATTATCAGATAGTACTAATTCCGAAAGAAAAGGTTATACCATGTCTGAACACAGTGTTGGAGATGTATTTGAAAGATTATTTTATGGTTGCAAAAAAAGAATAGTAGTAGCAACATTTGCTTCCAATGTTCACAGAGTTCAACAAATTATAAATTCAGCTGTAACACATAATAGAAAAGTTGCTGTATGTGGTAGAAGCATGATTAAAATGATAGAAACTGCAAGAGAATTAAAATATATAGATGTACCAGATAATGTATTTATAGATATAGATATGATTAATAATTATACACCTGAACAATTAGTAATAATAACAACTGGTAGCCAAGGTGAAACAATGTCTGCTTTAACAAGAATGGCAGCAGGAGATCATAGAAAAGTTAGTATAACTTCAAACGATTTAGTCATTATTTCTGCAAATCCTATACCAGGTAATGAAAAATATGTATCAAAAGTTATAGATGATTTAATGCAATTGGGTGCAGAAGTAATATATAGTTCATTAGCAGATATACACGTATCTGGGCACGCATGCCAAGAAGAACAAAAACTTATATTAACATTATTAAAGCCTAAATACTTTATGCCAGTACATGGTGAATATAGACAATTAATTTGTCATGCAGGAACTGCAAAAAAAATAGGAATACCAAACGAAAATATATTTATGATGGTGAATGGTAAAACACTAGAATTAACTTCAAACACTGCAAAATTTGGTGCAGTAGTACCATCTGGAAAAATTATGGTGGATGGTTTAGGAGTTGGAGACGTTGGAAGTATAGTTTTAAGAGATAGACAACATTTATCACAAGATGGTTTAATAATTATTGTTTTAACAATGGATAGTAAAACTGGTGAAGTAATATCAGGTCCAGACGTAATATCAAGAGGATTTGTCTATGTTAGAGAATCTGAAAACTTAATGGACGAAGTAAAAATGTTTGTAAAAAATATTATAACAAATTGCGAAGAAGAAGGAATCACAGATTGGGCAACTATAAAAGGCAATTTAAGAGAAAATTTAAGAGACTATATATTTAGAAAAACAAAAAGAAATCCAATGATACTACCAATAATTATGGATGTATAAGATTCATATTATATCAATTTATATCAATAAAGAAATATGCTATTTTTAATAAGTAACTCGGCTTGTAAAAAATATAGAAACTCTAATTCTTATTTATGGCACCCTTCCGCTAATGCGAACTCTTTCCATAAATAAATCATAGAGTTTCTAATATTTTTTACTGCACATTCATACTTATTAAAAATAGCATATTTCAAATCTTTTATAATACTTTTAATATAAAATTACTAAACAAAATTTAAATGTTATTTTAGAATCCTCCTGCTGAGAACAAGAAGTCACCCATATATACCTGTATAATTGGAACTAATACTACTATAACGAAAAAGATTAAAAATAAGCCAACTATAAGATATACTACTTCTGGTAATACTTTCATAATTTTAGACATTAACGCATCAATATCTATTTTCATATAATCTAATAATTTTTCTAACATAAGTGTTAAGTCAGTTTGCATACCTATTCTCAACATTTCAGTTATCATTGACGATGATAATCCTGACTTTTCAAAAGGTTCTATCCAAGATTTTCCCATTAATATATTATTAGCTGATGTTTCGATTATTGATAGTAAAACTAAGTTTTGAACTACGTTTTTACTAACTTCTAATGCATCTTGTATTCTTATACCACTTTTTACATTTAATAATACTGCTTGCATAAATCTTGAAAAATCTATTGCATATATTAATTTGCCAAAAATTGGCATTCTATATTTAAAGTAATGAAATTGATATTTTCCCTTTTCTGTATTTATATAGAATATTATTAAACCTACAGTTACAGCTATTAATACGACTGGTACATACCAATAATGAATCATTGTTTCTAAAACACCTTGGAACCATAGTGATATTGGTGGTAATTGCTTTGTTGAACCTACGCTCTCATAAACACCTTGTATCATTGGTATAGCAAACAATGTTCCTGCTACTAACAATATGAGTATTCCAATAAATTGTGCTATATTAGGTATCAAAATTCCTCTTAATTTTTTATTTAATGCTTCTGTATCTTCCAAATATTCTATAGCTTGATATAAAGTTTCTGTTAAAGAACCTGATAACTCACCACTTTTTATCATACTTATATATATAGTGGGAAAAATTCCTTCATAATACTCTAATGTTGCATATATACTTTCTCCAGCTTCTACCCCAGCTAAAACGTCTTCTAATATTTCTTTTAACGTTAAATTTTCTGTATTTTCTATTACTGTAGAAAGTGCATGTATATTATTAAAATTTGCCTTTTTCAAAAGGTAAAAATTTTGTGTAAATATTATTATATCTCTTAAAGTCACTTTTTCAGTAAGTGCTAATTTACCATATACTTTTTCTTTTAATGTAAGTTTTGCTGTTCTATTTCCTAATCTCGCATTTATATTAGCATTTTTTACAATTTCTGACATTCCTGAAGAATTCTTTTTAGGCTTTCGAACAGTATTCTTTCTTTTAGCCGTTTGTATAACTGTTATAGGTATTAAGCCATTTCTTTTTAACTTTTTTAATAGACTTATTCTACTCATATCTTCTACTTTATTTTTTACTACCCTACCGCTTTTAGTAGCAGCCTTATAAAAATATAGTGGCATCACTTAACCTCCTTTTGTACTTTTTTATTGAATTCTTAATTGCATAATAGTCCTATTTAATATTTCTTGGTTTTTATCTTCTATTTGTGCTTTTGCTTGCTCTAAAGAAATTTTACCAGCTACAAATAGATTTGCAATAGAATTTATTAAACTTATATTTCCCTTATCTATATTAGATTGTATTGCATCCTCTATTTCTGATGTACTAAATTTTTCTTTTCTGATATATCCTGCCATTACATTATCTACTACCATTACTTCTGGTACTAATATTAAGTCTCCATTTTGTGCTCTTAATAATCTTTGTGATATAACTAATTTTAATATAGATGATAATAAGTATTTTACTGATATCTGGTCTTGGATATCATAAAAATTAATTATTCTATCTATTGTTTCTGCACATGACTTTGTATGAACTGTTCCAATTACTAGATGTCCAGATTCTGCCATTTCTATAGCAGCATCCATTGTCTCTTTATCTCTAACCTCACCTATAACAAGAATATCACAATCTTCTCTTAAAGAGTTTTTTACACCATCACTAAAACATAATGAATCCCTTCCTAAGCCAACTTCTTTTTGAACTATAATAGATTTTTTAGATGTGTGCTTAAATTCTACTGGATTTTCTAATGTTAATATTTTTTTATTTTCTCTTTCATTTATATCATTTATTAATGCGTTCAATGTTGTTGTTTTACCAGAGTTTGTCTTTCCTGTTACTAATAGTAATCCTTGCTTTTCCCTAGTCATTCTTCTTACTATTTCTGGAACACCTAAATCCTCAAATTTAGGTAAAGTATTTTTTATAATTCTTAATGTAAAAATAGGTACATCATTAGCCATAGATATATTTACCCTTATACGAATATCTTTATATTCAGCTGAGGCATCTAATTTTCTAGTTTCTCTATAAACCTTATCTTTTTCTAAATTTCCTCTTACAAAATAATCATATAAATCTAACATATCTTCATTAGTTAATGGTTCAAAATCATCAGCTGAAACTAACTCTCTCTTTATTCTTAATGTTGGTTTCAATTTTGATATTAAATGTATATCTGATGCATCTGCCATGATAGCTTTATCCAATAATTTATCTATCTCTATCATAAAATTCCTCCTAATTAATATAACATTAATTTTTTATTTAATTCGTCTAAAGTAATTACACCATTTACAACTTTTGTTAAACCATCTATATATAATGGTCTATAATTTTCACCTTTTGCAATACGTTTTATCTCAAGACTTGATTTATTATTTGCAATAGCCTCTCGTATTTCTGGTGTCAAAAGTAAAACTTCGAAAACAGCAATACGATCATAAAAACCTGTATTATTACAGTATTCACAACCTTTAATATCATAAGTCATTTTGTTTGTAAAATCAAATTGGATATTATAATTTTTTACTAAATTATTTATTAAAATTTTTTCCTCTTCTGTAAAAGGTCTTGGCACTGCACATTTTGGACAAATTCTTCTTATTAATCTTTGTGAAATAGAGGTTGCTACAGTACTAGCTATATCATAATTAGATATTCCTAATTTTCTAAGTCTTGTTATAGCTTCTACAGAATCTATTGTATGAATAGTTGATAATACGTAATGTCCTGTTTGTCCTGCTTGCATAGCTATTTCAGCTGTTTCTTCATCTCTTATCTCACCTACTAAAATTATATCTGGGTCCTGCCTTAAAACAGTCCTTAAGGAATCTGAAAAAGAAACTTTTGCATCTACTTCTATTTGGTTTAATCCTGGTATTCTAATTTCTACTGGATCTTCTATTGTTGTAACATTTATTTCTGGTTTGTTTAAGTAGTCAATTATACTGTATAACGTAGTAGTTTTACCTTCACCAGTTGGAGCTGCTACAACTGTTATACTATTTCTCTTTTCAAATGCATCTTTTACTAATTTTTCATCTCTCATAAATCCTAAGTCAAATATATTTTTTATATTCGTATTTTTCTTTAATAATCTTAAAACTATTTTTTCACCATATACATTTTTTTGTGATGAAGCACGAATATTATAATCAGGATATAAAGTGATTCTTCCTTCTTGAGAATCTTGTTTTTCTTGATGCATATTTGAAATTGCTTTTAAACGCCCTATTAATTGTGCTTGTTTTTCATTTGGTATAGTCGTTATCACCAACAATTCTCCATCAATTCTATATCTTACTCTTATTCCCTCTTCTAAAGGTTCAAAATGAATATCACTTGCTCTCTTTTCCATTGCCATTTTTATAATACTATTAACTAAAGTTATAATATCTTTATTAACATTTATAATATCAACAGTATTTTCTGAAAAAGATTTTAAAATTTGTTCTATAATGCTTTCAAACGTTAAATATTTTTCCATTATTAAACCTTTATTCAATAATATTAATCTAATTGTTTCTATAGTTCTTGGATTTGAACTATCTGCAAAACAGACTTTTATTCTGCTTCCAACTATCTCAAAAGGTATAGCTTTATACTTCTCAGCTATATCTAATGAAATGTATTCTAAAAAATCAAGCTTAATATCACTTGGTTTTAAAAGTATTGCTCTTTCTCCTAAAATCTCTCCTATCGCATCTATTAATTTTTGTGGATCACATATATTCAATACATACAAAATATCTCCCATTTTTTTATCAGGATTTTCCCTTTGATAATTTAAAGCAATTTGTATGTCATCTTCTGAAATTAAACCTTTTTTTACCAATTCAATTCCTATTGGAATGTTTTTTCTAATTTCCATCTTTTTACACCCCTTCTTTTAAATCTTATTATTTAATTTTAAAGTATTAATCTTTATGTTTTTTGTTAATTCTCCATCTTGATATTCAATATCAAGTTCTAATATTTTTATTACATTTTCTTTATTTTCATTACCTTCTATCTTATTATAATCCTTTATATTTAATTTTGCAGTATAATTATCTGATAAATTTACTCCTAACAAACTTTTGCCTTCATATTTACCTTCTTGTAAATTTGAATCTGTATAATCAAGTAATTTTGCATTTTCTAATATTTCTACAGCATAATTTGTTGCCATGGCTACTCTATGCATCGATAAATTTGTATTATATATATTTATTGATAAAAGTATCGATAATGTTGAAAGAATTATAAAAATTGCTATACCTAAAACTGCATCAGCAGCTACATAACCTTTATTAGAATTCATTTTTTTGCAATGCATAGTTTCCATCCTTCCTTATATAATAAAATTACTTCCTATAAATATACTTATAAAATAAATAACATAATAAAAAGCTAATGGTATTTCTGTTTTTGTAACTCTACTATGAAGTATTCCTGTTAATACCGCTAAAACAACTGAAAATAACAATATATATGGATTTGCAAATACTTTTGTAAGTAATGATAATATTATAAAATTCATTATATATTTATTTTCATCACTTTTTATAAAATCCTTATTTATTACAAAAAATACTAATGAAACTAATATAATAATTACATCATATAATATATTTATCTTTAAAATATACATAAAAATAACATACATAGTTGCAACTATTATTTCAAAAAATATAATAGATTTTTCTATTTTTCTATTTTCTTTATCTATACCTGCTAAAATTATTAATGTGGTAAGAAATATTGCATTGATTGCAATTACTATTATGTCGTTTATATCTACATCATGTAAGTCTATATTGAAAGAAAGAAAAAACAACAAAAAAAGTAATCCTGATACTATCTCTAATAATAAATATCTCACTCTGATTTTTTCACCACAATGGCTACATCTTCCTTTCAAAAATACATAACTAAATATAGGTATTAAGTCTTTGAACACTAATTTTTCTTTACAAATTGGACAATATGAATGTTTTATAAGTATATCCTCTTTTATAGGTATACGATATACTGCTAAACTTGCAAAACTGCCTATAAAAGCTCCCATTATAAATATTATTACATATACAAATACTTCCATTATTACTCCTTAGATATATAGGTCTAATATATATCTTCTACTAAAAAACATATATTAAACCTATATTTTATTTAAAATAAAGGCATATAGAATTTTATATGCCCTTATTTATAAAATTAAGCTAATTACCATTGATTATAAACTATTATTAATTTCTAATTGATTATCAACATAGTTCATTAATTGTTTTAATAATTGATTTTCTTGTTCTGCAGAAACTTCATATTTATTTGCAGCATCCCTTGTACTATTGAATAAACCATTACCATCTACAACTGCTGCTATAGCAACACCTGCTAAGATTAACATTACAACTACTGTAATTACTAATGCAACTAATGTTATACCTTTTTGTCCTTTCATGAAAATACCCTCCTTTAATTAAATTAAATTTGTATATATTTATAAAATAAATATTACCTAAAATCATTTGCCTGGCGTAGTTTCTGTAAGTTTTCCTCCACCAGAATTATTTGCATTGCCTGTACTGTCATTTCCATTTGTGCCTGAATTATTATTATTACCATCTGAACTTCCATTTGTATTTCCTGTTCCTTCATTATAATCTGAGAACGGATCTACTTTTCCTGGATTATATTTATCTGCTTCTTGATATCCATCTAAATCATCTTCTTCTATAGTATAAGTTACTAGTACTTCTTGTTCTTCTTCAGTTTCTAACGATTGTTCTAATTCTTCTTCTAATTTCTCTGGTACTGAATATTCTACTTTACCAGGAACTATTTTATTCGAAGGCAATTGTTCATAAAATATTATTCCAAATACCAATACTATCAATGCTATTAATAATATATAAATAAAAATTTCCCTAAAAACTTTTAACATCAAATTACCTCCTTATCTTTATTCTTGTGAAACAGTATTTGTAGTATTTACTGTATTATTTATTGAATTTTCATTTAAATCTTGATTTTTTGTATCTGTTTCTTCTTGAACAGTCGGCGTACTTACATTTGAAATATTAACATTCACATCTTTTACTACAAATGTTGATTTTAAATTTGATTTTTCTACATCTGGTACCATATTAAATTTTTCTATTTTAAACTCTAGTTCTGGATCATCTTCTAAATCATAAATAAAGTCTGTTATTCCTACATAACTACCATTCACTGTGAATTTTAAATCTTTCACTTCTGATATACCACTTGAACTATTAGTAATTTCCAAATTAACTTTTACATTATGGTCATCTGCATAATTGCCTACTGATATCCATAATTTTTCAATTTCATATTTTTCTTTTGTTAATGCTTCTTGTATATCTTCTTCACTGCTTTGCGCTAAAGTTCTTTCATATTTTTCTCTCTCTGTTGCAACATCCTCTAAAGCATCATTTAATTTTTTATTTTCAGAATTAAATTTTACTTGAGTTAATTCCGTAGCTTCAGCTATTTTTGAGTCAACTTGTCCATTTAACACTTGAATTTCCTTTAAGCCTAAAATTCTAATATTTCCAATAGACAAACCGTCACGTACGAAGAAAAATACTAATACTAAAATTAATATAGCTAGTACTGCAAATAAAAATTTTCTCATGGCAATTCTCCTTCTATCGTTACTTTTACAACATTATCCAATTTTACACTGCTATCACTAGAAATATTTTTTAATATATTTTTAGTCTTCAAAGTAGCTTTGAAATATCCTAAATCATCATAATTTTGTGATTCGGCATTTATAATTATTTTCCCATCTACATTGTTTTCTATAGAAGTTAATTTAACTTCTTTTGGAATAACTGACATAATTCTATTTAATAAAATTGGTATTGCTTTTTTATATCTATTGTTTTCAACGACTTGATTTGTTAAACTTTCTAATTTAGCAACACGTTGTGAATATTCTAAAGATTTTTGTTTAACCTTTTCAGTATTCTCTTGTATAGTTTTTATTTCATTATTAGTATCATTTATTACTGAATTTGCCTCTCCTATTTTTTTAGTCATTTCATTATTTAAATACGTACTACCAGCTGCGAACACAGACATACACAATATACCTGTTACGCCTATTCTTATAGCATTCATCTCCGAAGGTGTAATAGGTCCTTTTAAAGATAAAGAAGGTTTAAAATTAACTTTTGAACCATTTTTTATTTTATCAACAAATTCTTTAAAACTTGGTACCTTTACATCTGAATTTAATTTCATTTGTAAAGTCTTAGATGAAAATGTTGCTTTTAAATATGTGTTTTTAAACATTGCATCTTTATATCTTTTACTCAAGCCTTGTATTGCAACAGCTGTTGCAGAATTCACTTCTATATAATCTTTTATATTTATATTATTAGAAAATTTATCTATAAAATATGGTGATAATATTTCACATTTATATGTTGGCATATATTCTTGAAAATATAAGTCTATATTATTAATTAATGCCGCAGACCCTGTAAGATATAATTTCCTAACTGTTAATAATTGATTTTCAAATTTATCTTTTACCGCTGTTACTATTTTGTACAATATTGGCATTATTTCTTTTAAATATACATTTTCAACCAGTTGCATATCACTAGTTTCCATAGTATAAATAGTTGTATTTTTACATATTTCATATGCCTTTTGTATTGAATTTTCTTTTTCATTTATTTGCTCTATAATATCTTTCATTCCTAAATTTATAACTTCTATATCATTAATTTCATTATTAACTACAGTAGTTATTTTAGTATCTTCTTCTATATTTACTATTGCATAATTTTCTTTTTCTTTTTTTGGCAAATTTAACAAAGCTACTGGTAGTGGGACTAAATTTCCTACACGAAAAGCTTGTAATTTCTGCATTTTAGCAGTTATATCAGCTTTTTCAGCAGATATATATATAGCCTTTAATTTTTCTTTATTCATATAATCTTCCGCTAGTATATATCTAGAGTCTAAAGTCTTGTAACTATACCCCTTTTCGTCACATAATAATTCAAATTCAGAATTTAACGATTCTTCTATATCTTTTTTCTTAAGCAAACTAAATACAGAAAAATAATTATACATTTCCCCTGTCAAATTCATACAAATTGGAATATTATGACTGTCCGTTTCCTCTAAAATCTCTTTTAAAGCTTTCTCTAGGTCATCATTAAATTTAATTCCAAATGCTTCTACTTTAGTCTCTTCCTTATCAACTCTGACTTTAGCATATTTAATTAAGTTATTTTCTGTTGAAATACCTAAACAAGTCGTCATATTATTCTCCTTTGTTCTTATTTTTTACAATTAGTACAAAAAAATACTTGTATATTTTTACAATTTTATATTCTTTTTTAAATAATTTTGTCTTTACTATATTTTATCGTTTTTTCAAAAAAAGTCAATACTTTTTATCAAAATGTAATAATATTGTAATATTTTTGTAATATAGTTGTAATAATTGCTGAATATACTTTTTTATTAAATACTTATAATTAAGAATCTATATTAAAAATCTTAAAAAAATATATTTTTTTAGTATATTTTGATTTTTTTTGTAAAAAATATTACTATAATTTTAAATTTTAGGAGGTAAAATTATGGCAATAAAAAAACATATTAGATTAACAGGTTGTTCAAATATTTCATGGAAGGATGCTATTGTTAAAGCTATTGATGATGTTTCTAAAACTATTCGCAATTTAGAGAAAGTTAACGTTCTTGAGCAAACTGCTTGTATCCAAGACAATAAGATAACAGAATATTTTGTTTTATTAGAAATCACTTTTTCAATTGATGATAATATTAGAAATGAAAAATGTAATAATAATGAAGGTTAGTTTTTAATAAAAGAACTGGGAAAGGAAGAATTTTATGGTAAATAAGCTTACTCCTCAAGAATATGAGGAATACGTAAATAAAAAATCACCAAGTTCCCCTATTCTGAAAAATTGTTTTAACGCTTTTTGGGTGGGTGGTTTAATTTGTACTATAGGACAATTTATCTTAGAGTATTGTAAATATATTAATTTAGATATTCAAATTTCTTATACTATTGTTTCTGTAGTTTTAATATTTTTAAGTGCCTTTTTAACAGCTTTAAATATTTTTAATAAGATAGGTAAATTTGCAGGTGCAGGTTCTTTAGTCCCTATTACAGGTTTTGCTAATTCTATCGTTTCTCCAGCTATGGAGTATAAATCAGAGGGTTATGTTTTAGGTGTAGGTGCTAAAATGTTTACTGTAGCTGGTCCTGTTCTAGTTTATGGTATTTCTACATCTGTAATTGTTGGAATTATTTACGCGTTTTTTTAAAATAAGAAAGGATTTTGTATGAAAAAAATTGGTTCACAAAGTATTCAATTAGAAAATAAAGTTTATATTTTAAGTACTGCTTCTATTGTAGGACCTAAAGAAAGTAATGGTCCCTTAGCTAAATATTTTGATTTATGTTTAGATGATGAGTTTTGGGGAGAAAAGACCTGGGAGAAAGCTGAAAGTAAAATTATTAAAGAATGTGTCAATATGGCTATTGCAAAATCAGGCGTAGCTAGTCAAGATATAGATTTATGTTTTGCTGGAGATTTATTAAACCAATGTATCTCTTCCTGTTTTGGATTACGTTCCTTGAACATCCCATTTATAGGTGTTTTCGGTGCTTGTTCAACTTTTATAGAAGCAATTTCTTTAGGTTCTATTTTTATTTCAGGTAATGCTGCCAAAAATGTTGTTTCTGCCACTTCAAGTCACTTTTGTAGTGCTGAAAAACAATTTAGATATCCTTTAGAGTTAGGAAACCAAAGGCCACCTACAGCTCAATGGACAGTTACTGGTAGTGGAAGCGTTGTTTTATCAACTTCTTGCAATAATAGCCCGTATGTCACTTATGTAACTCCTGGCAAAATTGTAGATATGGGAATCAAAGATGCAAATAATATGGGGGCTGCAATGGCAATGTCTGCAGTTGATACCATAACTACTCATTTTAAAGACACTGGTAGAACTCCTGATTTCTATGATTTAATATTAACAGGGGATTTGGGTCATATTGGTAAAGAAATTGTTATAGAGAATTGTAAAAAAGAAGGATATGATTTATCAAATAATTATAATGATTGTGGAGTATTAATTTTTGATAAAGACAAACAAGATACACATTCTGGTGGTTCAGGATGTGCATGTATTGCAACAGTTTTTTCAGGATATATATATAAATTACTAAAAGATAAAGAAATAAAAAATGTTTTACTCGTTGCAACAGGTGCATTAACTAATGCTACAACATCTGCTCAAGGTGAAAGTATTCCAGGAATTGCACATGCTATTAGTGTAGAAAGGGATTGATTTTAATTATGGATTTTATAAATAGTATAGATTGGTCTTTAATTTTAAAATGTTTTATTACTGGTGGGTTAATATGTATAATAGGGCAAATTTTAATAGATAAAACAAATTTAACTCCTGCCAGAGTTCTCGTTATATTTGTAACTACTGGAGGAATTTTAGGTGCCCTTGGAATATATCAACATTTAATAGATTTTGCAGGTGCTGGTGCTACTGTACCTTTAACAGGTTTTGGAAATTTACTGGCAAAAGGTGCTATACAGGAAGTAGAAGCTAATGGATTAATTGGGGCTTTTATAGGTGGTACTAAAGCTGCAGCTGGTGGTATCGCAGCAGCAATTTTCTTTGGTTATATTGCTTCGCTTATTTCTAAACCTAAAATAAAGAAACAGTAATGGAAAAAATACTAGAGCATTGCACACTCTAGTATTTTTATGTATTAATTTAAAATCGCTATATCTGGATTTTCTATTTTATATTTTTTGGTTTGTTTATCTAATACAAATTTAACTAATGTTTTTCCTAATTTTTCTGAAATTTGTTTTAAATCTGTTGTGAAATATAATGGCATATCTTTTATTTCTACTTTATTTACCACTATTGTTTTAAAAGTTTCTGCCATATGTTTATCATCTTCACATACAAATATTATAAGTGGCTTTTGAGAGAAACCTCCATCCATTGGCACAAAATTATCATAAAAATCTTGGTATAATCTCATTTTATCTACTAATTTATTTTGCCAATCATCTTCCCTTCTTACTACTTCAAATAAGAAATCTAATTCTTTTTTATCTCTTTCTAATTTAACACATCCACCTGTAACCTTAAATTTTTTTCCCATCATTTTTGCATTTAATGTTGGTTTTGGCGTATAATCTTTTGCTAATCCTACTTTTTCTAAATATGCTATTATAACTTGATTTCCTGATAATCTTTTCTTAAACATTTCTATTGGTTTTGTATTATCTGTTGGTTGCCATTTGCATTCAACTTCTTTAGAATTTAATAAATATTTTCCCATTTTTTCCATACAATAAATTCTAAAAATACCTTGTCCTTCTTCAGATTCAAAATAATATCTTGTTAACATTTTTAATTTTACCATTTGTTCTAATTTTGTATTCACTCTATCTTGTGTATCTATATCTACATTTTCTATTTTTAACATTTGAAAAATTTGGCGTGATGTCATAAATTCAAATTTATTAACTAATTCCAAAATTTTAAAATGTACATCTGTAATTTGTCCATTATTTATTCTTGAAATAATTTGATTTATTGATACAAAACCATCCTTCCCTGCAAATTTTTTAATTTCTCCTTCTCTCATTGCAAAAGGTGATACTTTTGCTTTTATTTCAGAATCTGTTACCATATATTATCACGTTCCTTTCTTGAAATTCGAAAATTTACTCAAATTTCTTTAAATATTAAAATTATTTAACATCTACTAAATACAATTTATATTATAATATTAATTATTAAAAATGTCTAGTGTTTTTTATCAAACTTTCTATTTCTTTCTCAGTCAAATATCTATATTTACCTATTTCTAGTGGTTTTACCACTATATCTCCTATTTTTGTTCTATGTAAAGCTAATACTTTTTTTTCTATAGCTTCACACATTTTTCGCACTTCTCTATTTTTCCCTTCATGAATTATAATTTCTAATCTCGTTTCATTTTTTTCTAAATCATATTTTACTATTTTAACTTTAGCTTTACCCGAAATATAATCATCTATTTTCACACCATTTTTTAATTTTTCAACTTCTTCTTGTAATACTTTTCCTCGTAATGTTACAATATATGTTTTTTCTATTTCATGTTTAGGATGAGTGATTTTATAAATAAAATCACCATCATTTGTTAGTATAATTGCACCTGATGTATACATATCTAGCCTTCCTACTGGAACTATTCTTTCTTTTATATTTTTTACTAATTCCATTACAGTTGGCCTGCCAAATTGTTCTTTTACCGTTGTAACATATCCAATTGGTTTATTTAATAGCACATATACCTTTTTATCACTTGATTTTTCTAATTTTTTACCATTAAATTCCACTATATCTTTATCTGGATATATTTTTGTTCCCAATTTATTAACAATTTTTCCATTTACTTTTACTAAATTATTTAAAATATACTCTTCACATTTTCTTCTTGAAGCAATTCCACAATCTGCCATATATTTTTGTAATCTAATTTCGCTCATACCATACCTCTAATTAACTCTAATACATCTTTAAAATATTTTGGTAATTCTGCTTCTAACTCCATTTTTTTATTTGTTATTGGATGGTTAAATTCTAATTTCCATGCATGTAACATTTGTCCTTCTACATTAAATGGATTTTTACCATTAGAATACACCATATCTCCTACCACAGGGTATCCTATCTCAGCCAAATGTACTCTTATTTGATGAGTTCTTCCTGTCTCTATTTTTACTTCAAGTAAAGTATATCCCTCATACCTTTTTAACACTTTAAAATGTGTTATTGCATTTTTACCATTTTTCTTAACAGCCATCTTAGTTCTAACATTATCGCTTCTTCCTATTGGCATATCTATTGTTGCTTCATTTTCTTTTACAATTCCTCTTACTAATGCTAAATATGTCTTTTTAACATTATGATTTTTTAAATCTTCACTTAATTTAATATGTGCTTTATCATTTTTAGCAACTATTATTAAGCCAGATGTGTCTTTATCTAATCTATGGACTATTCCTGGTCGTATTTCACCACCTATACCTGATAAAGAACCTTTACATCTTTCTAAAACTGCATTTACTAGAGTTCCATCTAAATTTCCATTTCCAGGATGAACAACCATTCCCTTTTCTTTATTTACAACTATTATATCATTATCTTCATATACTACATTTAATGGAAGATTTTCTGGCTTTATTGTAGTTTCTTTTGGTTCTTCTACTACAACTTTTATAACATCTCCCACATTTATTTTATATGAAGATTTAATCATTTTCTCATTTACAGTTATATTACCATTATCTATTAATTTTTGTATCATAACTCTAGATAAATCATTATTTAGTTCACTTAAATATTTATCTAATCTTATTCCTAAATCCTTAGATATGTACTTATACTTCATATACTACACGCCTTTTATTATATTTAACTCATTATAATACTTTTACATACTTTATTCTTTTGTTAATTTTATAACTTTATTTAAAACTTGTCCATACTTTCCAATTCCCGTTTCACCCTTGTTTATAAGAAAATCATTAAAATCTACGCTTTCTTGTTTAGTTACTACCTCATTATTTTCCTTAGTTATAATTTCTGCATCTATAGTACCTTTTTCATTTTCCATTAATTTCAAAGCATCTGTTGCATTTACTTTTACTAAACCAGATACTTCATTAACATCAAAATTTAATCCACTTAAATTATCATCAAATTCATAAACAAATACATTAGCAAAAGCCCTGTCTTTAAAAACACTTCCATCTGCTTTTACTTTATCCATTTTAAATTTTACAACATCTACTAAATTAGCATTATCGTAATTTAAATCTAATCCTATTTCTTCCTTTATCTCTCTTCCAAAAGCTTCTTTTACATCTTCTCCAGCCACAACATGACCGGAAGCAGTTGTATAAAACTTATTCTCATCCTTCCTTATTTGAAAATATACATTTCCTTCCTCATCATATAACCAGCAATGAACAGTTTTATGCCATAGTGCATTCTCATGAATATTTTTTCTAGTCTCCCTTCCTAAATAGTTTTGTTTTTCATCATAATAATCTAAATACTCCATTTTACTACTCCTTCCTTATATCTTTTAATATTCCTATTATTAATAAGAACCAACCTACAACTAATACTATATCTGCCAAATTAAAAACTGGAAAATCAATAATTTGTGTAAAGTCAATATAATCAACTACGTAGCCTCTAAATATTCTATCTATTAAATTACTTATTCCACCTGCAATTAAAAACAATAAACCTACATATACTTTTATATTCATATATTTTCTTCTGATTAATATAAATCTTATCATAAATGCTATTAAAATTATGTTTAATATTATCATAATAATTATATTGCTATTAAAAATTCCAAATGCTCCTCCAGTATTTTGAATATTTGAAAATTTTAAAAATCCCTCTATTAACATTAAATCTCTAGCACATAGAATTTTTAACACCTGGTCTATTATAATAAATAATACTATATAAATTATTGGAATGTATTTTTTCATATTTTTCTCCTTCATTAAATTGTAATTTAAAAATGAATTTAATTCTCTTCACTGTATCCAGAGTTCAATCTTTCATAAATTTTAAAATGATCATCAGTATATATGCAATTATAATTATCGTCTTGATTTAATAACAAATTAAGTTTTCCATTTTTAAATATAATAACATGTGTTACTCCATATTCTTCAAATTTTGATTCATAACCTACGTTCATACTATATACATTTACGCAATCGTTAAACATATTTGCGCCTTCATTAAATTCTGGTGTATATAAATCACATCTTGAATCTATAAACACTGGTATTCCTCTATATATTAAATAACTGCCATAATTATATTCATTAAACAATTTCATTCTATTTACATCTAAATTTTCTAATATATAATTTGCCGCTTCTATTGGATAGTCTGATGTAGATATATATTCTTGTTGAATTTTAGGTTTTACTAACGTATATGACATTATTAAAATTAAAACTGTTGTAACTAATATTCCCAAAGGCTTAACCATCAATTCCATTACTTCTTTTGTGCCTTCTTTATCATACTTATCAAAAAGTTGAACTAACATATTAGAAATTGGTATTAATGCTATCAAATACACCATAGAAGCTTGTCTTCTACTAATAAGTGCTAAAATTATTAAACCTACTATCATAAACCAATCTTTTAATTTTAATTTTATTTTTGCAAATATAGCTATTGCGATAGTTACACCGAATAGAATTGAAAAGTTAATATTATTAGCCAATGTTAAAGGTAAATGTTCATTTATAGACTTAGTAGTATTTCCTTCCATAATTCTAAATAAATATGTATAAGGCATATCACCTATAGGTGTTAGAAATCCTGTAAAACCACATATTATAGCTATTAAAATTA
This sequence comes from uncultured Clostridia bacterium, assembly GCA_934182605.1. Classification (GTDB taxonomy): domain Bacteria; phylum Bacillota; class Clostridia; order TANB77; family CAG-508; genus CALXUC01. The sequence continues at coordinate 71,919 of CAKPRQ010000002.1, forward strand.
ACCATTTACAATTAGAATTCTTCTCAAACTGGATTTTGTCTGTAATATAATCTTGTTTTGACTTATAATCCAAGGCTTTAGACATAGTTGCATATACTTTTATTAATTTAGAATTTAATTCTTTTATTAATTCTACATCATTATTTGCTTTTTGAATTTTATTATTTAATCTTTTTATTCTGAATTTATAATAATAAATATCTAAATTAATTAAAAATGCATTGCAAATATAATCTCCAATATATGGTAAAAATAATATAAAGTAAAATGGCCATACCGCTGAATGCACATTTGCAATTATTATTGGTAATATAATTAATCCTATTGCATACCTTTTCTTTTTAGTTGCTAGAAATTTTTCTATAAAAAATACTTCTAATAAAAATATTATAAATGTTACTAATTGTGCACGTGTGGCAATAAATGCTTGTAATAAATAAATCGATAACAGTGCCATTACAAATGCTAATAAATAATTTTTATTCAACTTAGAATGTACAAAATATATTAATAATCCCAATATTGCTGTAAGTATACAAGTAGATAAATACACTCCAGTCATTCCACCAATATTGTACACTAAATATGTAAACACATCATAAGCCCAATGCGGAAAAGCATACTGAAGATTTTCATGCCAAGAAAATGGATCTTGTCCAACAGATACTCCATTCTCCATTATATATTCTCCTATCTTAATTGTATAAAATGTATCATTCTGCAACTGCACAGGTGTTATAGCAAAACAAAATATAATTATTGATATTATTGCTAAAATTTCAAATTTTAATTTAGATCTTTCCATTTCCATTTTCCTTCCTTATTTTGTCGCTATTATAATATCACATTACTTAAAAAGTTACAAGCTTTTTTGATTATTTTCTAAAATCTGTTACTATACAAGTTACAGTTCACATCTCTTATTATAAAACATATTAAAGTACTTATATATTAATATTTTGCAATCAAAGACCCGGATTGTTAGCCCCAGTTATGTTTTTGATAAAAAATATTAATATATAAGTACTACTAATATTTATTTAGCTGTGAATTGTAACTCTAGTAAGTAATTTTTTAAAAAAATTTTTTAAAACACTAGACTTTTTTTTAATTTTTGTGTATTATATATGTTATACGATTTATATTAATATAAGGAGGGGAATAATTTTGAAAAAATCATTTGTTTTAATTACTATAACATTAATTACCATAGTATTATTATCTAGTATTGTTTTAGCTACAAGCACAATTCCAAACACAGGTGCAAATAATATTGCAACTTCAAATTCAACAACAGCTAACTCTTTTTATAATACAACTGTACAAAATAATAGTATAACATCTAATAACTCTGTATCAAGTAATTCTATTTATAGCAATTCTTTACCAAATTATAATAATACTGTAGTATCTAATCAAACTAATTCAATTATTGATAGTAATATTATTGGTGGAAATATCGATAACAACCAAATGCCTACTAACAATATGATTAATCAAAATACTACTGGAAATACAGTTACAACCAAACCAGAAGGAAATTCACTACAATCTAATACAAATACATTAACAATAAATCCTATAATGGATTCATCTTCTGAAGAAATGGGTGTCGGAACTATTGTTAATATTTTAATGACTGTAGTTGGTGTTGTTATAATTTTATTAGGTTTTGCTATTTTTATTAAATCAAAATAAAATTATATTAAAAATTTTATAATCATTTACCGATAAACTTTAAATTATCGGTATTTTTTATTTTCCAAATCTTTCCATATTTATTTTTTCAATTTATGTATAAAAATTTTATTTATTTCAATAATAATAGTAGTTTTAATTTTTAGGAGGTTCTTATGACAAAAAAAGTTTTTATATTACTTATTTCTTTTTTAATGATTATTTTTACTAGTTCTATAATTTTTGCTGAAGAAAATATTAGTGCTGAATTGAATGATTCTATGAATAAAACAAAAAATACAATGCAAAATGTTGGAAATGGAATAGAATCTGCTGTTGATGGCGTTGTAAATATGGGACGTAATGTTGTTAACGATGTTACTAATAATAATATGATGAATGATAACAATGCTTCCGGTGCCAATGGCGGCAATGGCTCTGCTACAGGAAGAACTACAAATGACTCTAATTATACTGCAATGAGAACAAGTACAACTTCAAACGCAAATTCATCACTTTTTGGTTTTTCTAACACAGCTTGGACTTGGATTATAATGATAATAACAGCTGCAGTTATAGTTGCTTTAATTTATTACTATGGAGCTCAATTTGAAAATAAAACTAGTATGAATAATAAAGATAATGATTAGAATTATCAATTTTTTAAGATTTTTAATTTTAGTAAAAAAAGATAAATACTAAGTTCTAGTATTTATCTTTTTAACATTAATAATTACTTACAAACAATATTATAAATTTTTCCCTTTACATAAATTTCTTTTATAATACTTTTTCCATTTAAAGCATTTTTAATGCATTCATTTTCTTTTACAGTTTGTTTTATTTCCTCATCGCTTAAATCTACATTTACTTTTATTACAGCTTTCACCTTGCCATTTATTTGTACAGGTATTTCTATTTGTTTTAATTGCATTTCTTTTTCATTATATTGTGGCCAATTTTCTTTATGAACTGAGGTTGCCTTGCCTAAACTTTCCCATAATTCTTCAGCAAAATGTGGTGCTAATGGTGCTAATAATATAACTAATGTTTCTATACAGTTTTTTAATAATTCCTTATTTAAAATTGTATTTTGTTCATATAAAATTATATCATTTACAAATTCCATAGAACGAGCAATAGCTGTATTAAATCCAAATACTTCTAAATCTTCTGTCATTCTTTTTATAGTATTATTTTTAACAAATAATAATCTTTCTTCTTTTTCTGTAATTTCGTCTGTATTACTATAATTTGTTATTTTTACTTTATCTATTAAATTTTCTATCCTTGAAAAATATTTACTCATTGCCTTTATTCCTTCAGATTTCCAAGGTCCACCATCAGTATATGCAAATCCGAACATTAAGTACATTCTAAATATATCTGAACCATATTCATCCACATATTCATCTGGTGCTACTGTATTTCCCTTAGATTTGCTCATTTTATTCCCATCTGGGCCTAAAATCATTCCTTGATGTATTAATCTTTTAAAAGGTTCATCAATATTTAAAAATCCACAATCTCTTAATGCTTTTGTCATAAACCTAGCATATATTAAATGCATTGCAGCGTGTTCTTTTCCTCCTACATATACATCAACTGGTAACATTTTATTAGTATATTCTATATCCCATGCTTTCTCCTTATTATTTGCATTTGGATATCTTAAGAAATACCATGATGAACATACAAATGTATCTAAAGTATCTGCTTCTCTTAAAGCATCTTTCCCACATTTTGGACATTTACAATGCATAAATTCATCACATTTTTTTAAAGGTGATTCACCATCTGGAGTAAATTCTACATTATATGGTAATTTTACTGGTAACTCTTCTTCTGGTACTAATACATCTCCACAATTCTCACAGTGTATTATTGGTATAGGACAGCCCCAATATCTTTGTCTTGATACTAACCAGTCTTTTAACTTATAATTTATTTTTCTGCCACCTATATTCCTATATTTTAAAGATTCATATATTCTCTCTTGCGCTTCTTTTACTGATAAACCATCTAATTCCCCTGAATTTATTAATACTCCAGTTGAAACATCCGTAAATGCTTTTTCTTGTACATCTATATTTTCTAATGCTTTTGATGTTATAACTTGTTTTATTGGTAAATTATATTTTTTAGCAAATTCATGGTCTCTTTCGTCGTGTGCTGGTACCGCCATAACACAACCTGTTCCATAATCTTCTAATACATAATCAGCTATCCAAATTGGAACTTTTTCATTATTCATAGGATTTATAGCGTACGCTCCTGTAAATACACCTGTTTTTTCTCTATCAGTTGCCATTCTCTCTATTTCACTAGATTTACTTGCTTCTATTTTATAATTTTCTACAGCTTCTTTGTTTTCAGGTGTTGTTATTTTATTTACTATATCTGCTTCTGGTGCTATTACAACATAAGTTACTCCATATAAAGTATCTGGTCTTGTTGTAAACACATTAAATTCTATATCTGAATTATCTACTTTAAATCTTACTAATGCACCTTCGCTTCTACCTATCCAATTTTCTTGAACTTTTTTAGTAGACTCTGGCCAATCTAAGTCTTCTAAACCATCTAACAATTCTTGTGCATATTCTGTAGTTTTAAAGAACCATTGTTCTAATTTTCTTCTCTCTACTACAGATTTACATCTTTCACATTTTCCGCCTTCTACTTGTTCATTCGCTAAAACTGTATTACAAGATGGGCACCAATTTACAGGTGCTTTTTTCTTAAAAGCTAGTCCTTTTTTGTACAACTGTTCAAATATCCATTGAGTCCATTTATAATAATCTGGCATACAAGTTTCTACTGTATAATTCCAATCATAAGTTGCACCTATTGCTTCTAATTGATTTTTCATAGATTCTATATTTTTTACTGTTGAATCATGTGGATGTATTCCTGTTTTTATTGCATAATTTTCTGCTGGCAATCCAAAAGCATCAAATCCCATAGGATGAAATACATTATATCCGTTCATAGATTTAAATCTTGCATAACTATCTGCTGGTGCAAAATTAAACCAATGTCCTAAGTGTAATTTGGCTGCTGATGGGTATGAAAACATTTCTAAACAATAGTATTTAGGTTTTATACTATCCTTGTCATACTTATATAAATTCTCTTCTTTCCATTTTTTTTGCCATTTTTCATCTATCTTTTTAGAATAACTCATATACTTATCCTCCTTAAAAAAACAAGTCGATACATCTGTATCGACCCTGCAATATTTTATAGTTATTGCTATAACAACATTTATTTAGCTTTTTTTGCAATTTCAACTATTTCTGCAAAGGCTTTTGAATCACTTACTGCTAATTCTGCAAGCATTTTTCTATTAACTACAACGTTTGCTTTTTTTAAACCAGCTATTAATGTTGAATATGTCATACCATTCATTCTTGCTGCTGCATTAATTCTTATAATCCATAATTTTTTGAAATTACTTTTTTTATCTTTTCTACCTGCATAAGCATATCTTAAAGATTTCATTACAGCTTGGTTAGCCATTCTAAATCTTATACTTTTTGCTCCATAATATCCTTTAGCTTGTTTTAATATTTTTTTATGTCTTGCTCTAGTTGTTCTTGCTGTTTTAACTCTTGCCATTTATATCATTCCTTTCCTACTATTTTTCTCTAATTACCATAAGGTAATAATTTTTTAATTCCTGCTTCGCAAGATTTATCTGCATAAGCATTTTGAGTTCTTAATTGATTTTTTTGTTTTGTTGTTCTATGACTTAATAAATGTCTTCTATTAGATTTTGTTCTTTTGATTTTACCAGTTGCTGTATAAGAATATCTTTTTTTAGCAGCTTTATTTGTTTTTAATTTTGGCATTTTAAATTCCCTCCATTTTCATTATTTTTTTGATAATATTATAAATAAATTTTTACCTTCTAATAATGGCTTTTTCTCAACTTGTGAAACATCGGCCAAATCTTCGATAAATTTATTTAATACTAATTCGCCACTTTTAACATAGTTAACTTCTCTACCTCTAAATCTAACTGTAATCTTAACCTTGTTTCCATCTTCTAAAAACTTTCTAGCATTTTTACATTTAAATTGGTAATCGTGATCATCTATGTTTGGTGTAATTCTAATTTCTTTAATTTCAAATACCTTTTGATTTTTTCTAGCTTCTTTTTCTCTTTTAGCTTGCTCAAATTTGTATTTTCCATAATCCATTAATTTACACACTGGTGGATTTGCATTTGGTGCTACTAATACTAAATCAAGACTTTTAGACATTGCTATATCCCTTGCTTTATATGTATCTAGCACGCCTCTTTTCTCGCCATTTTCATCAATTAACTGAACTTTAGCTACTTTAATTTGCTCATTTATCAGTAATTCTTGTTTTATATAAATCACCTCCATATTTATATTACCCTTTTTAATTTCTTGAGGGCAACAAAAAAATTGACCTCTATCTTTATAAAAGTCAATCCACTAATTTACATTAAATAATTTATCTAAAACAAAAATTATATTAAATGCTAACCTTTTTCTATACGATAAGGTGAGAAATGGATAACTTCTACTTTCAACATATAATATAATACTATATTTTTCCGAGTTTGTCAAGGAAAATTCGGAAAGTTTGTGAAAAAGTGTTACAAGATAATGGTTTAAATTTAATTTTTAAATTTTTTTATAAAACTCTAACTACCTTAACCTCTGCACCGACTGCTATTACAGCATATTTACTTAAGTTTTCTATTTCTTTTATTTCATCAAATTCTGCATATTCTTTTAATTGTTTTATTGCTTCTTCTTCCTTCTCTTTTAATTTATCTGCATTTTCTTTTTTCAAATATTTAAACTCTATCATTACTGCTTTATATTCTTTACTTCTATCTCTAGGCATTAATAATATATCTGGATATTTTCTTTGTACTTCCATTTCTGATTTTAATCTAAATATTTTTAAATTCATTGCTATACAATAAAATATCAATTTTACATACTTTTCATCAAATTTTATATAATCTCTATTTGATAAGTTTTCTAAATATTTTTGTAATAATTCTACTATTTTATCTATTTTTCCTTCTAAGGCTATTTCTCTTAATATTTCATTATATTCGCTTTCTTGTATTACTAAATTCGTTTCTCTGCTTAATATATTTAAAAAGTAATCTGAGTAAATTTCTTTCATTACTTTATTGGGTATTTTTAATTCTGGTTTCTCAAAAACTTCACTTACTATTGTTAAATATCCTAAGTAGTATAACATAGAAACTAAATCTTTCTCTGTAAATTCCATTGCTGGATTAAACTTCGCTGTTATTTCGCTTATTATTCCTTCTCCCGATACTGTTTTTTCTATTACTTTTTCTCTTTCTTCTCCCTTACATAAATCTAGCATTTTTCCTAATTTACTATAATCACTTGCTATATTTACATCTATTAATTGTTCTGGTATTCTTTCGTATTGTACGTATTCATTTAGGAAATATAGGCACATATTTGAGTTATATATTTTTTCTTTTCCATATATTGAAAACATATATCCATCATAATTTTCTTTCATTATTGGTAATATATTTTCTTGATTTTCTTTAGATATGTTTTGATTTTCCATTAATTTTAATACCTCTTCTTTTGTAAAACCCATCATCTCATTTAAATTTGTATCTCTTGTCTTATCTGAACTTATATTAAATCCAGATGTCAAACTGTCTAATGTTATTGGTGCTACTCCAGTTATAAATATTCTATCTACTACACTTTCTGTTCCTTCTTTTAAGATTTCATACCATTTTCTCACTTTTCCATTTTTAGATACTAAATTTTTAAATTGATTCGTATTAAAACCTAATAATTCATTTGCGAAATGGTCATATTCATCTATTATAACATATATTTTTTCAGAGTTTCTTTGTATTTTAAAAGCCTTAAATAAATTATCTAATATATTTTCTGCTTCATCTTCTGAATTTATAAAAAAGTCTAGTCCGTATTCTTCCACAAATACTTTTATTGAAGATATTACTTTACTCTTAAATCCCTTTATAGTACTTTCATTATCAGATGTATCTATTCCTGAAAAGTTAAATTTTAATATATGATATTTATTTTTCAATTCTGTTGGATTTTTTCCTATATATGTTTCAGCAAATAATCTTTCAAATTTTTCTTTCTTTTTTACATCATAATAATTTTCTAACATACTTGTAAATAATGTTTTTCCAAATTTTCTCGGTCTTAAAAACATTATATATGGTGCAGATATATTTTCTAATTTTTCTATGTATTTGCTTTTATCTACGTAATAATAATTATTTTCTTGTAATCTTTCATAATCACTTATTCCATAAGGTAATTTTTTCATTTTCCATCTCTCCTATATTTTTTAAACTTTACATATATTATACTATATATAATATTAAAAGAGCAAGATTTTTCTTTAAATTATATTAATATACTTTTATATATGAGATTATTATATGTCTTTCTATTATTTTTCCATTTATAAATACCGTATCATTTGTTTATGATAAAATAATAACAAATTTACTAGATTTTCTAAATTTAAAGGACTATCTCTTACGAAAGCATTCGGATATTTTCTAGCTATTCTTTTACCTTCTTCACTTCTTAAAAAATCTAATATTTCTTTTATTTTTTTATATCCAATCATATTTAGTACTCCTTTTATTGTTTAATTATATCAAAAAAAATTATAAAATAAAGTATTTTCTTTTATTTTATAACTCGAATTTATATATCTTTTTATTATATTTCCTTAACTTAACAACATTGGGGGTACCCCGTTAGGGGAAAATTTTTATGAAGTAAAAATTTTCCCACTAACCTTTTCTAATTTTTCTGTTGTTCTTCTAGTCTCCGATACTGACTAGTTTAGTGTTCTTTAGGACTCAGAGCTACTTATATAAAGCCCCACTCGAAAGCCGAGGTAAGGGAAGCTGTGGGCCACGTAGTGGGCGCCACGGTAAGAAGCTGGGTAGTCCGAGCCGGAATCGTCGTAACCGCCGCCCCTGATGACACGGTAAGTGCTATATTTTTCCATAGTCCACTCCCATACATTACCAGCCATATCGTAGATATTTTTTTGTCTGAATGCATCTAATAGACCACAAGTGGCTGGAGTAGCAGTGGTTATATCGCCACCACTTGTTCCACTATAATTTCCCATTCCTGTTGAATTTGTTGCATAAGTATCATATCCATTTTCTCCAACATTATATGAACCTATAAATCTTAATGCTGTATCCCATTGCGTTCCATATATTAATGTTGATATTGCTCCATAATTTGTATCTTCTTTTGGATACATACTTCTCGCCACTGTTACTGCTCCATTTCCTGGTGTTGTTTCATCATTAGTACCGCTTTCGCTCCATTTTATATTATTCCATACTGTCGCACCTCGTTTTGATACTGGTTTTACACTTCCATCTGTTTTTAATGTTACGCCATCTGGCTTTCCAGCTTCAAATCTTGCTATATAAAATCCTTGGTTATTTGTTATACTTGTTGAAATTTCTGATGGTACTGTTTCTGAGCAACTAGAAAGGTTTAATCCTTTTCCAAAATCATATCTACCAAATGTTACATTAGTCCCATCCACTGGCACCCATACAAATTCATTTCCTGTACTATTTCCACTTCCATCAACTGCATCTGTTATTACTAATCCTTTTTGATATCCTTCTTCACTTCCCCACGTTGCATTATTTTCATTTACCGGTGCAAATCCTTTTGGAATTATTGGATTATTATATGTTCCTGTTGCTTGTCCATCAAATGTTTTATTTTCATTCACTATCTCTCCTATTGTTGCTCCGCCTGCTGGTGGATTATTTTCTTCATCATCTACATTCCCTAAATAATTATCAATTTCATTCATTAAAGTTTTAATTTTGTCTGCTTCATTTCTTGCTGCATTTTCATAACTTTCTGTTGCTTGTCTTGTTCTATTAAACAATCCATTACCATCTACTATCGCTGCTATTGCAACTCCTGCTAATATCAACATTACGACTACCGTGATAACTAAAGCAACTAGGGTTATTCCTTCTTGTCTTCTACTATTTTTTGTAAATTCTTTCATGCTCTTATTCTCCTAATTTTTTTTATTTTTTTCCATCTGTTTTTCACTTAGATATAACTTTTAAAAAATATATCTAATTACTAGTTATCACTTAGATTATTAACCTTTTTTGTAATTATTATACATCTTTTTTTAGTTTTATCTAGGCTGGTATTATATTAGCATATTTTATTTTTTTTTGCAATACTTTTTATAAAGAAATTTTTTTCTAATTTAGTAAAAATTTCTTAACTTTTAAAAAATCGTGATACATAACTATTGCAAATCAAACATCTGTGCTTATATTTGAATAAAAATAGCTATATATCACGATTTTATAAAATACTTACTGAATTTTAGCGAATTATCTAAACAAACTAAACCATTTCCAAAATACAAAACTTGCCGAATTTATGTAATTTAATTTTTTTACTCCTTCTTCAGCAACTAATGAAGTTTTTCCAACTTCTTTTCCATTAAGAGTATATACTACTTCACCAAGTTTTTGACCTTTATTAATAGGAGCATTAACTTTCATATCTAACATAATTTCTTGCTCTATTTTAGCTTCTTCGCCTTTTTTAACCAAACTTCTTGCATCATTTTCATATATTACATTTACAGTATCTAATACTCCTTTTTCAACATTTATAGAATTCACTATTTCTCCTTTTTTAGCAAATTGCTTATAAGTGTAAGTACTAAATCCGTAATCTAGAAGTTGTTTTGCTTCTGCAAATCTAACCTTACTATTTTCCGCTTTTAATATTACACCAATTAAATTAAATCCATCTCTAGTAGCAGAAGCAGATAAATTATATAATGCAAGTGATGTTGAACCTGTTTTTAATCCTGTTGCACCATTATATGTTTTTATTAATTTATTAGTATTTACTAGTTGTGATTTCCCATCCCTTAATGTATCCATCCAAATAGTAGTGTATTTAGTTATATCAGGATGTTTAGATAATAATTCCCTAGACATCAGAGCAATATCATAAGCACTAGTTAAGTGCCCTTCTGTATCTAATCCGTGGGCATTTTTAAAAGTAGTATCATTCATACCTAATTCTTTTGCTCTTTCATTCATTTTTTGAACAAAAGCTTCTTCAGATCCTGCTAAATGTTCGGCCATTGCTATAACACAATCATTAGCACTTACTACACAAATTGCTTTCAACATTTCATCAACAGTTAATTCTTCACTTTCATCTAACCAAATTTGTGAACCTCCCATATTGCTGGCATTTGCACTACACGAAATTTTATCTGTATATTTTAACTGTCCACTATCTATTGCTTCCATAATTAAAAGAATTGTCATTACTTTAGTAACACTAGCAGGTCTTAGTTTTTCGTGAGAATTATGTTCGTATAAAACAGTTCCAGTATCTTGGTCAATTAGAACAGCTGCTCCACAAGTTAAATTTAAAAAATTACCTGTTTGGTCTGCTGTTGTTGGTAATGTATTTACTTTTGAACTTTCTCCTCCTATATTTGCACTTGTTTCTACTGTTTTGGTATCATCTGACCATACGTAAAGTGAATCGTCATACGCGTATACTTTTGTTTGTACAATACTTAATATTATTGTTGAAAATATTACTAGAATTATAGTTATACTGCTTATTTTTGATATTTTTTTATTGTATTTGCTTAATGAAATATCTTTCTTATTATCTAATTTTTTATTTGAAAACATAAAAAATCCTCCTAACATAAGTTATTTAATTTTATGTTAGGAAGATTAATTTTAGTACTATTCTTATATCTTGTTTTTGATTCTAATATTCTTCTTTATCATTACGAACTCAATTAGCTTCTTTATGTCAAGCTTCAAGTTTGCATAATTTTTCAACACCATTTTTCACCATGAACAAATTTAATCATTCCCATGACAAAAGCCTCTTCTATCAAATCGCTCCTGCTAAAAGCACCTTTTGTAAGTAATTGAACACCTTTTTGCATTGTATTATCACCAAAAATATCTTTCATAACAGATTCTACATCATCATTAACAATATCTTCAATATATCTTTCTGGTATTGGAAAACTTGAAGACACACTAAAACTTTGTATCCCTTTATTATTTTCTATTAAAGCCATACTTAATACTTGCCATTCTCCTAACTGATTACTAATTCCTGATTCTATTGCTAAATATAAATCCACACACACTTCATTTTCTTTACAATATTTTTTCAAATTTGAAATTCTATTTTTTACACCTTTATAAATTTCTTCATTTATAGGTTGTTCCGAAACTTCTGATGAGATATTTATGCCTATGACTTCAACATCTTCGAAATAATGTAATAACGCTCTTTTTGCACTTTCAATTTTCACTTTATTATTTGTTGCTATAACAGCTTTCATTAATACCTTCCACCTTCTTCGATTAATATTATAACATCTTTAATAAATTTAATCTATATTTTTCCATTAATTACTTGAAGCACACCTAATCTTTTAGTAGGATTATTTGTTACACAAGTAATTAAGGTAATTCTGTTATCAAATATTTTACTAATCTTATCATTTTCCATTATTATTCAAAACATCTATAATTTCTTCTGTTGTTATCGGCCCATGACGTAAAATTTTTATTTCTTCTGATGTACAATCTATAATTGTACTAGCCTTATTAAACGATACATTCCCTTCTAACATTCCATCTAAATCTGGAAATGACATTTCAATTTCGTCTAAAGTTTTACAAGTTGTTTCCCCGCTTCTATTAGCACTACTCATAAAAATTGGACTTTCCGTCTTTCTAATTAAATCCTCAAGTATTTTTGAAGTAGCCATTCTGATTGCAAGTGTCGCTCCTCCATTATTAATATATGTGGGGATATCTGCTTTTTTTATTAAAATTAAAGTAATAGGACCGGGCATAAAAGCCTGAATTAACTTTTCAGCCTTTTTATTTACTATTGCAATACTTTTTATTTGTTCTTCATCTGCACACATAATTGGCAACAATTTCGTAATAGGGCGATTTTTGAATTTCATTAACTTGCTATATGCCTTTGATGAATTCATTCTAGCACATACACCATAAACAGTGTCGGTGGGAACACTAATCACACCATCTTTTTTTAGTATTTCTGCTAATTCATTAATTTCATTTTTGGTATATCTTTTTACCATATCTCATTCCTCTTTCCTTATTTATTATACCTCAAAATTTAAAATAATTCAAGTGTATTTGATTTATGTAAATTTATATGATATAATATATTTGAACTTTTTCAAGGAGAGGATTCAATGAATATTAAAATCTTAAGTTCTTTGAAAAATGTGGCTAATGAACGGAGCACTACTATAACCATCGGCACTCATAACGGTATCTTTCATTCGGATGAGGTGCTTGCCTGTGCTATTCTGTGTTTAACTTATTCCAAAGCAACTATACATATACTGCGGTCACGAGATAATGAAATACTCCAGCACTGCAATATAGACTATATCTTCAAATCATTTGACGATTCTATTATCGTTCCAATTGATTGTGAGGATAATGGAGTTACAGTAGAAAATCACACTTTTAGTTTCATTTCTTCTTTTTTACCTTTGTGGTTTAACAATATTTTTTGTTATCTAACATAAAAAATCCTCCTAACATACTTATTTAAGTTTATGTTGGAGAATTTTTTTAGTACTCAAAGTAATATATTAATTATTCTTCTTTCTTCTTAAAATTAAAACTTAATGCATCTGAATTATTAAACCAAGCTCCACCATCTGTTGTATTCATTTGTATTGGATCAACTTCTCCGTTTTCATCTTCAAAGTTTACATTTCCAAAATTAAATTTTAACTTCTTTTTATTATCATCATCTGATGAACTGCTAACAGATTTATTAAATCTATCAAATCTATAAATCTTTTCTGTTTGTTTTTCCTTATATTTACTCTCTAAGAAATCAACTTTTCCTATACCAACTACACTACCACCGCCAACATTTTTTGTCTTATATACACAACTCTTGAATTTAAGTGTCTGTATCTTTCCCTTGTTTGCATGAGGTGTCCAATCATATTTTATACCAGAAAGTTTACCTTCATATTGACCTTTTTCTGTATCATAATTTTGGCCAAATTTCCAATCACGTTTATTACCAAATTCGTCTTGCCACCATTCGTTATCTTCTGGTGTATTTCCACCAAATACTAATTTAGTTGGAGAGTTTACTAATATTATTTTTCTATAATGTTCTCCTGCATTTTCTGTATCAAATTGGTCTAAACTTTGTGCAGATATTACAGAACCTACTCTATATTTTCTATATAATGTGAAAATCGGTACTGTTGCTTCTCCAACAAAGTCTGAAAATTCATCCACATAAAAGAAATGTGGCATGCGTGAACGCTCATTTCCAGGTCTACTTAATACAGAATGTTGCATTAATAATATAAAGAATAATCCGAATGCTTTATGTGCTGTAGCTCCTAAATCACCTCGTCTTGTACAAGCTAATGTTATTTGTCCAGATGCTAGTACTTCATCAAAATTTATATTTGTATTTCTATTACACAAAACATTTTTTACTCCAGGGTATCTTAAAAGTGTATCTAATTGTGTTATTGCTAGTTGAACATTTCTTTCTGTTTCTTCTCGCGATGTTCCCCCTCTAAAGAAGTGCTTTTTAAAATATCCAATTTGTACTGCATATTGTTCTGCTAAATCGGGTTCTTCCATCATCTTTCTACACATAACTTCTACTAAATCAAAGTCATTTAACATTTTCAGCATATCTTCTAAGTTCGGTAAGATTCCATTACTTAATCTAGGATACATTTCTTTCAATAAAATCGATAAATTTTCAACTGCTTGCATTGCTGCATTTTCCTTATAAACCTCATCAGTATCAAGTGCGATTGATTTATACATACCTCTAATTACAGATGAAATAACAATTGCTGTTTTTGTCGGATTATCATATACAAATGGATTTAATCCTAATGAATCTGGATTATTTGGATCTATTAAATTTACCTTCATATTATAATTATTTGCAACACTTAAAATATGTTGTGTAGATTCAATATCTGGTGATAAATAAGTTAATCCTAGATTTCTATACACATAATTTCCACCTGAATTATCTTGTATAATGTTTTTCATATATGTTTTATAAACTGTTTCTTTATATGGATTAGGTGATATCATACTCATATCAAAATTTTCATTTATATATTCATTTGTATATGGACAATTTAAAACTGCTACACCTGCTTTTAATGCTGTAAAAGCCATTTCTTTAGATACAGATCTAAAGAAAAATTTTTTTTCTATATCTCTTGCCATCATTGGTTCAAACACCATAGAAGTTTTTCCTAGTCCTGAACCACCTACAATTAAAGACACTTCAAACCTTCTATTTTCTGGTATTTTTACGTCTTTGCCTTTATTAGCGTCTTTACAAAGAGTAACTTCACAAGTATAAGGACCTGTCCCCTCTTTTGATGTATTTAAATTAATTCCACCATAATCTAATATAGAGTCTTTTAAATCCTTAGATTCGTTTACATTTGTATACAAAAACTTAAATAATGTAGGTACTGTTAATATCAATACATATATTGCAATTGATTTAAATGGTGGCCCTATCAATTCTTGAAAATTTTCTACTATATATGAATAATTGGGAACAAATGATAATAATAGCCATCCACCATAATTAACCCATTGTATTAACATTGATATACCTATTATGTATAGTGCTATACAATATATATAAAAAAATGATATTTTTGTTTCATCATTTTTTATAAATTTAGAAGGACCTGATAAATAAAATGCTGCAATTGGACACGCTAATGCTAAGGTGTATTGAATTGGCCCCCAATATGAAACAGAAATTCCTGTAAAAAACATAAATAAAATTTCTACTACTCTATCTACTACTAAATATATTGTTATTAATGTAAATATATATGTTAAAAATGTATTTCTATCTGTGTTTAAAAATTTTAAGAATTTATCTATTATTTTCACAATTTTTCCTCACTTTCAATGTAACTTCACATTTATATTATACTATAAATAAATGAAAAAATAAAGTATTTATGGAAAATATTTTACTGTTCCGGTAACTACTTAGGTCCTAATCTTTAAAAAGCTTGGTATATAGCTATTTTTAGTCAAAACATAGCTAGAGTAACACAATCCGGGTCTTGACTTACAAATAACTATATACCAAGCTTTAGACAAATATCTCCAGAGTTGTTACCTGTTCCGTACCAGATAATGATTAAAATTTATAATCACTTGAAAATACTTGAATTAAATTAAAAATCTCGGCTTGCAAAAGAATACTGTTTTTATTATAAAACATATAAGTACTACTAAATTACTCTTGTGTCAACAATTCTATTGCCTTATCTAATTGTGTGTCCTTATCTCTAGGAATATTAAAACTCTCCACATATTCCTCTTCTACTTCTACTACATAATCAGGTTCTATTCCTACCCCTTGTATAGTATTTCTATTTGGTGTAAAGAATTCATCTGTAGTTATTTTTAACGCTGCATCATCTATTCTATAAACACTTTGTAATACTCCTTTACCATAACTCGTTGTTCCAACTATTGTTGCTCTTTTATGATCTTTTAATGCTCCTGTTAATATTTCTGTTGAACTTGCCGAATATTGGTTTTGTAATACTACTATTGGTAAATCTATTTGTTGCTCATTTTGAGTTTTTCTTATATGTTCCCCATTTGCTTTACTATTTGTTATCAACACTGTAGTATTTTTAGGTAATAATGAATCTAATATTCCAATTGCTCCTTCTATATAACCACCACCATTAAATCTTACATCTAATATAATTGAAGTTGCTCCTTGATTTTTTAACATTTGACATTTATCTATAAAGTCTTCTGCAATACCCTCATCAAATGTTACCATATTCATGTAGCCAATATTGTTTTCCAGCATCTCAATTTCTATAGGTGATGTTCTAACTACTTCTCTAGTTAAATCAAAATTTAGTATTTCTTCTCCTCTTTTTACCTCAATAGCAATTTTTTCACCTATTTCTCCATGTAATGCTGCTGTTGCTTCATCTAATTGTTCTCCTGTATACTCTACGCCATTTATCTTTTTAATTATGTCACCGGATTGAATTCCAGCCTTTTCTGCGACACTTTCTTCTATAGGGGCAACTACAATAATTTCATTAGTATCTGTAGTAACTGTTAAATATACACCAATTCCTTGATAATTTCCTATTGAATCTTGTTGATATTCTTCCCATTCAGTAGATGTCATGTACTCTGTATATGGATCTTTTAAACCTTCCACATAACCTTTAACTGCATATTCTATTAAATCTTCTTCGTTTATCTCATCAGCATTAATATAAGTCTTATCAATAACACTTCTTACTTTCTGGATAGCCACATCTAAATCTGTATTGTCACCACTAGGTAACATTAAAAACTTTATATTTCCATTTTTAGAAAATGAATTATATACAAGTATAGTTGTTAATGTAAATGTAATAAAAGCAACAACTAATACTAACATTATAATTTTATAAATTTTCTCTTTTCTATTCTCTTCCATTACAAAATCCTTTCACTTTATTATATGTGATTCTAAAAAATTTAGAATATTTATATTAATAAATTAAATATATCTTATAAAATACTAGTACTTATATATTAATATTTTGAAATCAAAGACCAGAATTGTTACACCCTAGATATGTTTTTGATGAAAAATATTAATATATAAGTATAATAAATTAAATATATCTTGATATATAGCTATTACAAATCAAGCTCACAATTGCTACCATCTAGCTATGTTTTGATTATAACATATATATATATCAAGATAAACTTTATTACAATATTTATGGTAAATAAGGTATTGGATTTACACATTTACCATTTATTCTAACTTCAAAATGCAAGTGAGTTCCATTGTAAGGGTTAGATGATGATGGTCTAGGTTGACAATTTCCTGTATTTCCGACTGTTGCTATAACTTGCCCTTGTTGTACTGTTTGCCCTTCTGATACCAATCTTGAACCTGGTTTTAAGTGTCCGTACAATGTCATTGTTCCGTCATGGTGATTTATTATTATGTATTCTCCATAACTTCTATATGATGCTACATAATTTCCATTTGCATCATATGCTGGTATTGAACCATACGCTGCTTCAGATGTAACTACAGTTCCGCCTTTTGCCGCTACTACACTTTTGCCTATTACGTTTATATTTACGTCGACTCCAGTATGTCCTGGATATGATGGATATGACTTATTATTTATATTACTTGTTGATAATCCAGCAACTGGGAATATATATCCATAACTACTTGGCTCTCTTGAAGCTATTACCCCCTCTTTTTTTGCTAATTCTGCTAATTCTTTTTCTATTTGTTTTTTATCTTCTTCAAATTTATCTAATTCTTTTTGCAATTCCTTTTCTTGATCGCTTAGATTAACCACATGTTCCTTTTTTACTTGTTGTGCTTCCTGTAATGCTTTTGAATCTTTCTCTATACTCTCCTTATTAGCTTCTATCTTAGCCTTTGAATTTTCTAGTGCTATTTTGCTATTTTCAATATCCTCTTGTTGCTTTATTAGTGATTCTTGAAAAGCTTTATCTGCTTTTGCTAATTCTGTCAAATAATACCAATTTGATAACATATCTGTTATTTTCTTAGATGATAATAATACATCTAAATATGTGGTTTGTCCCGCTTCGTAAGAAGCTACTAATCTTACTTTATATTTTTCAAAATTTTCATCATACTCTTCTTGCTTTTGTTGAATTTCTTTTTCTTTTTCACTTATCGAAGCTTCCAATTCATCTATTTCTGCTTGTAAATCTGATATTTGAGATTCTAAATTATATATTTGTTCATTTAATTTACTGATTTCTAACATTGTTTGTGATCTCTCATTTTCTACTCCTTCAAGTTTATCTTTTGTTTCATCTATTGTCTTATTTATTTGAGTTAAATCACTATCAGAAACTGCTAATACATTTGTACCACATACAATTAAACTAATTAAAACCATACAAAAAGATTTTAATACTACTTTCATATTTCCTCCATTTAATTAATAATATTATTCTCTATCTCATCTTGTACTACTTCATTTTCATTAACAGTATTTTCGTTACCGTCTTCTTCATTAGTGCTTAGCATTTTATTAGAGGTTATGTATGGTAATGGGTCATACGTTTGTCCATCTATTCTAACTTCAAAGTGTAGATGTGGACCTGTTGACCAACCCGTTGAACCTACTAACATTATTGGATCGCCTTTCTTTACTTCTTGTCCTTCTTCTACTAATACTTTTGAGCCATGAGCATATAATGTAGCTACTCCACCACCATGATCTACCATTATATAATTTCCATAAGATGTACTATAAGTTGCTAATGTTACTATTCCATCATTTACAGCTATTACAGGTACTCCTGTTGGTGCACCAATATCAACTCCTGTATGTAATTTATATATATATAATACGGGATGCATTCTCATTCCATAGCCAGAAGTTATTGTAGAATATCCTGGTACTGGCCAAGCTAATTCACCACCTATGTATTCTTCACTAATATTTTCTAATGAAACTCGTAAAATTTCACTTTCTAATTCATCAAGATCTTTCTCATAAATTTCTATTCTTTCTTGTAAACCTTTTTCATGTTCTGTTAATCCATTTAAGAAATTTTTTCTTAATACTTTCGTATTTTCATAAGTATTTAACAACATTTCGTTTTTCTGTTTTTCTTCTGTTAATTTAGCTACTTCTCTTTCTAGCAAAATTTTCTTTCCTTCTATATCTTGTTTAGCAATTGTAACTTTTCTCATTAAATCTTGGTCATAAGCTGCTATTTTAGATAAATAATAAAATCTTGATAGAAAGTCTTGTATACTCGTAGACGCTAATAACACATCTAAATATACTGTTTCTCCCCCTTCGTACATAGCAACTAATCTTTGTTCTAACAAGCTTTTTTGCCTGTTATACTCTTTTTCAGCTTTCTCTAGTTCTGTTTTTATAGCGTCTACACTCATTTGCGTTTGAGCTAATTTTACGTTTGAAGAATTTAATTCTTCTTGATATTGTGCTATTTGAGCATTTAGCCTATCTAATTGTTCGTTAACAACATCTATACTATTCTGCACATCTGTTAATTCTTCATTTGTCTCGTTTATTTTATTTTGTAATTCATTTTTCTGTTCGTGAAGTGAATTCAATCCTCCACTTTCTATTGAATTTGTTAATTCGTCATTTCCTCCATCCTCTCCAAAAACAGAATATGTAATTATAAAAATAACGGCTATAAATATTAAAAATATACATGTTATTTTTGACTTTTTCATAATGTCTAACATCACCTTTCATTATACTTTTATCAAAGCCTTATATTAAACTTCCAAGTATTTCTTCATTGAAATCATACTTCCTATTACACCCATACCAATTCCTAAAATAGCATATACAATTACAAGTAATGAAAACATATCTGTAAAGTTAACCAATATTATACCAAGTTTTTGAATTAACACTGAAGCCATTAATTTCACAGAAATCCAATTGTATAATAAACCTATAGCTAATAACGAAATTCCTGCAGCAACTAATCCAATAATTATACCTTCTACTATAAAAGGCCAACGTATAAAAGAATTTGTGGCTCCTACATATTTCATAATAGAAATTTCTTTTCTTCTTGCATGTACTGTAAGCTTAATTGTATTTGAAATTATAAATAATGATACTACTATTAAAAATACTAATATTATTGCAGAAATTAATCGTATGGCATTTCCTACTCCTAATAAAGCACTAGTGGTTTCATTTCTATTTTGAATACTACTTACACCTTCCATATTATTAATTTGAGATTGTACTTCTTGACTCTTCGTCAAATCAGAAAAATTCACTACAAATGATGGTGGAAATATATCCTCTGCTCCAACTAATAGTTTTTCATTATTGGAAAAGTAATCTTTCATTATATAAACAGCATCTTCACTTGTTACAAGTTGTACTGAGTTTACACCATCTAATTTTCTTATCTCGTCACCTATTTTATTAATTTGTTCTTCAGGTGTATCTACATCCATAAATACTTGTATTGCTTGAGAATGTTCTAATTCTGTTAAAAAACTATCTATATTTTCAATAATAGCTAAAAACACACCAAATATAATCATTGTTGCAATCATTATACTTAAAGCTGCAAATGTTGACTTTTTATTTTTCATTGTGTTTTTAAAGCCTTCACCTACTAAATAACTAAAAATATTATATTTCACTATCGTAACCACCTTTTTTATCGCTTATTATTAAGCCGCTTTCTAGCTTTATAACTCTTTTTTTCATATAGTCTACTATATCTTTAGCATGAGTTGCTACTACTACAGTTGTACCTCTTAAGTTTATATCATTTAAAAGAGACATAATTTCCCAAGCAGTCTCTGGATCCAAGTTACCTGTAGGCTCATCTGCAATTATCATAGAAGGATTGTTTACTAAAGCTCTTGCCAACGCAACTCTTTGTTGCTCACCGCCTGATAACTCATCAGGATATACTTTAGCTTTATTACTTAAACCTACTAATGATAATAACATAGGGACTTGTCTTCTAATATGTTTTGGCGTAGCATTTACTATGTACATTGCAAAAGCAACATTATCATATACTGTTTTATCTGGTAATAGCCTAAAGTCTTGGAATACTACTCCCATACTTCTTCTTAGATATGGTACCCTACTTGGTTTCAAATGTGTAATATCTTTTCTATTTATTAATATCTTTCCTTCTGTAGCATCTTCTTCTTTTAATATTAATTTTACTAAAGTAGATTTACCAGAACCAGAAGCGCCTACTAAAAATACAAAATCTCCTTTTTCAATTACGAAATTTGCGTTTTTAACGCCTACAGTTCCTGTTTTATATACTTTACTTACATTTTTAAACTCAATCATTATAAAAATTCCCTCATTTTAAAAATTATTTTAACACAATTACATCATATCAATTTTTTTTCAATTTTGCAATAGTTTTAGACAAAAAAAAAGTGAATTTTTTGTGAATTTTTTACAAAAAAAAGAAAATTTTGTAAAATCACAAAATTTTCTTTTTACATTAAGGATTTTTATGTTGTACTAATCGCAAACTTACTCTTCATCAAAGTTAAATTCATCTTTGAATTTTTCTTTGAATATTTCAAATACTTTATTTAAAGTATCTTCATCATCAATACTTACATAAGTTTCTTCATCTTCTGAGTCTGTATCTTCAACTTTTAATATGACTACTTCGCCTTCGTCTTCTTCTCCTTCTTCAACTACTGGTAATAGAACTACATACTCTTCTTGATCTAATTCTATTAAATCTAAAAATTCAAATTGTACCTCCTCACCATTTTCATCATTTAAAACTATAATGTTATCTAATTCTTCTCCATTTACTTCATTATTATCCATAATTATCTCCTTTCAATTAATTATTCTTTTTTTGATATATTCTTATTATTATCAACTTTAAATATCATATACTATTATTTGAAATTTTGCAATAGTTTTTTTTAATAAAATTCATTTTTTTGTAAGAATCGTTACAATTCAGTAGGAAACATATAACTTTTACGAAATCGTGATATATAGTTATTTGCTAGTCAAAACCCAGATTGTGTCACCCCCAACTATCTTTTGAGTAAAAATAGCTATATATCACGATTTTATAAAGTAGCATCTGATGAGTTATTACAATCTTTTGACATAAGTTTCCAAAATACATTCTGCTGCAATGGTGTCTACTATATTTTTTCTTGCTTCTCTTCTATTTATATTTAATAAATTCATTATTCTAGTAGCTTCCACAGTAGTTAATCTTTCGTCAACAGTTTCTATTTTTATTTTATTATATTTACATTTTAATTTGTTTATAAATTTATTAGTTATTTCTACACGTTCTCCTAAAGTTCCATCCATGTTTATAGGCATTCCTATAACAAAAGTATCTATTTCATAATTTGCCAAAATCTCATCTAATCTTCTTAAAACAATTTTATCATTTCCATTATGATGTATAGTTTCTAATCCTTGTACTGTAATATTTAATGGATCTGTTATAGCTATTCCTACTCTACTATCACCATAATCAATACCTAACTTTCGCATAATTATTTTTCCAATCCAATATAATTTATTACCATATTTTCTAATAGTTCATCACGTTCAATTGTTCTAATTTTAGTTCTTGCGTCATTATAACTTGTAATATAAGTTGGATCACCTGACAATATATATCCAACTATTTGATTTATTGGATTATATCCCTTTTCTTGTAACGCCTCATATACTTCTTTTAAAATTATTTTAATATTGTCATTTGATTCTTTTTCAACATTAAATCTCATTGTTTTATCATTATTCATAAAACACCTTCCCTTTCTAACTTTTGCCTATATTTACTATTTATATTTTATTAAGTAATTTATAAATTGTACACATATATTTAAATATAATTTATATCATTTTCTTTTCCTTGTGCACTGTCTAAATATTCTTCTAATTTTTTATTAAGTTTTTCTAAACCTGTAGCTTTATAATATGTTGCTATTGCAAAATTTATAACAGGTCTAACAAATATGTCTTTTTCATTTTTTCTTTCTTTAAATACCAATACATCTTCACTTTCTAAATCGCTTTTTAGACTTTTTATAAATTTTAAGACTTCATCTTCATGTTCTCCTATAAATGCTATAACAAATTTAGGGCCCATATATCTTACAAATATGTATTCTGGTGCCAACCTATTTCTTACAACATTGCTTACAGCGGCAACTAAACTATTTCCTGTTTTTCTGTTATATTTTTCGTTTACTTCCTCTAAGTTTACAATTTTAAACATACATATTTGTGAAGATATTGCTTTATCTAACCTTAATTTTCCTTCACCATATAAATATTCCGCTGAATTTAAACCTGTAAATAAATCTTTTCTTACTAAGCCTTCCATAGTTGTTTGATATGCTATTGTCTTTAATACTGTTATTATGTTTTCTTTGACTATATCTATTATACTTAAATCTATATTATCAAATGCATGTTTTTCAGCATTTTCTATAATCCAATATCCTATATATACATTATCTATATATAATGGAAAGAATATGGCTGATTTTGCTCTACCTACTTCTATTGTTTGATAAGGTAACCTCTCAGAATCGTTTTCAACTGTCATATACTGAGGTGCCCCTCTCATTATAGATTCTTTAAAAATCTCAAGACTTTGCAAGTTCTTCATTGTATCCCAATGGCGTTCTGCTACATTTGTAGCCTTTATGATATATTCTGCACCATCAAATACAACTATTGTTGAATATTTTATATTAAATTTTTCTCTTAATTTTGTATTTATTTCTTGTAATTTTACTTCTGCTGTACTATCACTTCCAACAATATTCATAAAATCTTGCAACACATTTAAACTATTTATTTTTTGATTTGTATTAGATAGCACTTTTACTTTTTTATTTATACTTAAATTATATACAATTAATCCTATAACTATAATAAACAATACTATAATTACTGCTATTAGCAAAGTCTTCACCTCTTTCTAAGTCTTAATATTGATTTTTCATTTGATTTAGAGTTTTTCCTATATTGTTATTAAATGTACTATTTGAATAACTCTCTAATGAAGGTGGTGTATACCCGCCACCATTCTTTTTATTGTTCTTATTAGTATTTAATAATGGATATATACATGTAGCAATCTCTTTTATACTTGATAATATATTTTTAGAATATCCTGTTAATGATATATTACATTCTACTAAAGATGTTAAATATTTATTATATGCATCTATATCAAATGGGACTGTAAATACTTTAGCTAAATTCCTATCAAATAAATCTACTGTATACGCCATTCCTGGATCTTTATATACAGCAATTGCATTTAATAATATCTGAGAATTAACCCCTTTTACTTTTGTTTCCATATTTGAAATAAATCTTATTTTTTCATCTTTTAATACACCTTTAGATTTTAATTCTTTTAAGAATGTTGTCAATGGTTGCATTGTTAAAATATCCATATTCTGTATCAAAAATATATCTGTAGAATTATCAAAATAACCTATTGGCGTATCATAATCGCAATCTATTAATACTACTGAATAATTATCTATTAAAGTTTTTAAAACTTTATCAGCTTCATAAAATTCTTCTGTATCTGTAGGAAGTGCTGTATATACTGTTAAATTCTTATTTATCTTAACACCATATGCATTTCCTTCTAATAAACTATATATGGACCTCTCTGCTTTATTCCTCAAAGATTCTTCATTATTTGTATATATATAGAATGAATTTCTGTTTTTAGTCATATCTAATATTGCTACATTTATATTAAATGAAGATAACATATGTGCCAAATTATTTACTATAAAGGATACACCAGATTTACTAGTTCCTATAAATGAAACTACACGTTTATCTGAAGGTATCATATATTCTATATTTTCATATCTAACATTTTGCTTTTCTGACATATTATTTGTCTTATGGATCATTTCTTGAGGATTTATAAAATTATTATAATGCTCACTACGTTCAAATTCTGATGATGTTGTTGACATTGATGCATTTTCTTCTTCAAATCCTGGTAACGTTGTTTCTGTTGAAGAACTTTCTTCTTCAAATCCTGGCAATGTTGTTTCTGTTGAAAAATTTTCTTCTTCGAAACCTGGTAAAGTTGTTACTGTTGAAGGATTTTCTTCCTCAAATCCTGGTAATACCTCTGATGTTGCATTATCTTTTTCAAATCCAGGTAAAATTGTATCTTGTATTTCTTCTTTATCTTCTTTTAATTGAACTTTTTTAGGCCTTCCTCTACCACGTTTAGGCATATCTGGTATTGAAGAAACAATAGGAGTTTTTCTAGGTCTTCCTCTTCCCCTCTTTACAACTGGCTCTTCTTCTATAGTATTTATGTCTCCATTCTCTAAGGTATCTAAACCTTGTAAAACAGAATTACTTTCTTTTACATTTTTTTCAGAGGTGCTTTCCAACTCTTCAAAACCTGGTAAAGTTACTGATGTATCATTTTTTCTTCTATCATGCATTACAAGTGTTTCATCACTATTAATACTTTCAATACTATTAAATCCTTCAAAATTTTTATCTTCTCCAACTCTTTTACTTTGTATATCATCTACTTCAACTTTTCTTACTTTATTAATATTCATTGCATTTGGTATTATTACATTAGAATTATCTTTTAAAGAACTTATTTGTTCTATTACTCTATCATTACTAGTATCCACATTTGCATTTTTTTCTTTTATTGTTTCTTTTTTTTCAGTATGAGGAACATTTTTTACTGCCCCAGATTCATAATTATTTGCAAAAGTTGTTAAACTTTGATATTTAGGTGATTGTGCTTCTAAAACAGCTTTTACATTTAAAGGTAAGAAACGTATTATAACTTTCAATTGTGCATCACTATATTGACTAGCAATATTGTCAAAACTTTCTACATATTTTTCTTCAGCTTTTCCTAATTTTTTATAATGTGCTATTATATTTTTAATTTCTTCTTCTTTAACGTCATCCTCTTTTGGTGTATTATCAATTTCACTATTAACTCTATAATATGCTTTAGCTTCTTGTTTATTACGTGGATGAAACATTAATTGACATACATTTTCTATACTTCTATCGTTACCTACCAAAGCATTATTAATACCTATTTCATACAATTTAGTAGTAAAACTATCACCTAAAATATGCCTATCTGTTGTTATAAATATAATTGGGATTCTTTCATTTTTTTCATTTATAGCCTCTTCTCTTATAAATTTTAATTTGTCACATAAAAACTTATCTATTATATCATAATTATTATTAGCAAAAGGCTCTAAATCTTCACTTATTATTACTACATCATAAGTTTTATTATTTTGTAATTCTTTTATTATCGCATTAAAATAGTATACATTTTTTGTTATCAATTGTGCTTTGAAATTATTTTGATATTCTCTTTTTACTGCTTCTGCTATATTTTCGTTACTTACAGCAAACAATATTTTCATTTGTTATCCCCTCCAACCTAATACTACTATTGCAAATATAAGTGGCAATAATTGACATATCACAAGAACTGTTACGAATCCAATAATAAGAGCAAATCCTTTATCTTGTACATCAAGTTTTCTAATTCCTATTACATATTTATATATAGATCCCATTGCTATACCTACAAAACACAATGGAATACTAAATAGTCTTATTTTATTTAAAATATAAGCTGTATACCCATAAGTCTTTGAGCCATACTCTTCTTCATATTCTTTTAATTCGTTCTCTGTTTTAGATTTCATTTCTATTAATTCACTATTTGTTTCTTCTTCTAATTTATTGTTTTCTGTAAAAATAGAATTATATCCAGAAACTGATAAAGCATTTGAAGAAGCATATATGTTTGGTGCAAACATACTAATTGCACATAAAAATACAATTAATATTAATGTAACTGCAACTATTTTCTTCATTTTTTTCTCTCCCTCATTACTATTTTTTCTACCTATATATCATACAATATTATTGAAAAAATATCAAGTAATTTTGAAAGAAAATTTGGTTAATTGTGCAATATAATACTTTTATTTATAAATTTCTATATTTTAAACATAAAAAAGGTATAAATTAACAATTTACACCTTTTTTATTACTTACTTATTTGTATTATTTCCTTCTGGTAAAGCATTAGTTTGTATAACAATTCTAATTCTAAATATTGAAGTAATTGTTTTCATAAATTTGCTGTTTTTAATTCTATCCCATAATCTTGGTTTTACTTCAAAAGTATTTTCTTCTTGGATAGCTGTATTTTCTTCTTGAACTTCTGAAATAGAAGTATTTTCTAATAATTGTGATTTAGATGTATTCTTCATTGATTGAATATTATTTGTAATTTTTTCTACAATATTTTCTTTATTAGTATTTTCTTCAGTTTTAACAGCCTGAATATTTACATTCTCTTCAACAACTTCTTCTTTTTTTACTGTAACTTCCTCAATATTTTCAACTTTCTCTACCTGTTTTTCTGCTTCTTTTAGTTTTTGTTCAGCTACATATTCTTCATAATTTACAGGTATTGGAATTTGTTTTAATGCTTCTGCTATTTCTATTCCTATATAACTTAAAGCCTTTGAGCGATCTTCTATTCTTTCCATTTCTATTTCTATATGAAGGTTCTTTTCCAAATTATTTATTTTAGCATTTATTAATTTTACAGCATCATTATAATTATCTGTTTCTGTACTTTTTGCTCTACCAATCATTGATAAAGTATCTATTACATCCTCAGAAAACTTATCTCTTGCTTCTTCAACTAAATCTTTCCACTTTTCATCTTTTTCTGTAACTAAATCAAATAATTCTTTTAAATCGCTTGCTAAAGAAATATTTTGCTCTCTTTGTTTAATTAACTCCTCTATCCTTTTTGTATTAACCTCGAATAAATTCGTAGCAAATTCTACTAAATCATATGAAGATTTGTATACACCTACTGGGAAGTTTTTCTTTTTTGGATACTCGATTAAGTATGTCTTTATAGAATCTATTAAATCCCTAAAGTATGAATCTTCTTCTAATTCAACTATTTGTTTCTTACTTGCAGGATTTATAAGTCGTTGTACTTTTTCTATGTTAGACAAAATTTTCTCCTCAGTAATTACCATTTTTACATTTACTACTCCGTGTTTTCTAAAAAAAGACATTTAAGTCTTCCCTCCTTTTTCCTAAATATATATTTTATATATTTTATTATCTCAACTCTTAATACATTTTATACAAAAGTATAAAAAAAGTCAAGCCTTTTTTTGTAA
Source organism: uncultured Clostridia bacterium (assembly GCA_934182605.1). GTDB lineage: Bacteria > Bacillota > Clostridia > TANB77 > CAG-508 > CALXUC01. Next base: position 100,571 of record CAKPRQ010000002.1, read on the forward strand.
TTTTTTTAAAATATTTTGATATTACTCTTTTTTCAAAACAAAACAACACATATAAAAATTATGTGTTGTTCATTATCATCTAAAAAAGTGTTTTTTTACCATATTTTATTTGCACATTTTTAAGCCATTACCTTTTCCATTTCCTTAATTTTGACCATTACAATTTCCGCTTGTTCCTCTGTTATTATTCCTTCAGCTACTCTTTGTTCAATTATAAGAAAAATAATTATATCATAATTTGCATTTAAAATCCACTAAAAAAGTTGTTTAAAGAATATCTTTAAACAACTTTTAATTAGTAAATTTAAGCTAATTCAACAACAGCTCCAGCTTCTGTAAATTTAGCTTTAGCTTCTTCAGCTTCTTCTTTCTTAACTTTTTCTTTAACTGTTTTAGGAGCTCCATCAACTAATTCTTTAGCTTCTTTTAATCCTAAACCTGTTACTTCTCTAACTACTTTTATTACAGCTATTTTATTTGCTCCAGCTTCTTTTAATACTATATCAAATTCTGTTTTTTCTTCAGCTGCAGCTCCTGCTCCTGCTGCGCCTGCTGCTGGTGCAGCTACTGCTGCAGCAGATACTCCATATTTTTCTTCTATTCCCTTAACTAATTCTGCTAATTCAGCAACTGTTAAGCTATCAATTTCTTCTAATAATTTTTCAATTTTCTCCATTTTAAAAAATTCCTTTCTTTATTTTAATATTTTTGTGAATTTATTTTAAGATACTTCACTATATCTAATTTTAAATTAACTTATTATGCATTTTCTTTTTGTTCTTTAACTTGGTTAACTGCAATAGCAAGTTTTGTAATATTTCCAAGTAAAGCACCAGCAAGTTTTGCAAGTAATTCTTCTCTTGAAGGTAATTTTGCAAGTGTTATAATTTCTTCTGCACTTGATACATTTCCTTCAACTATACCTGATTTTATTTTATAAAAATCATGTCCTTTTACATAAGCATATAACGCTTTTAATGTTGGTAAATAATCTTCATTACCAATAATTAATGCTGTTGGTCCTTCTAATACTGATTCTTCTATTCCTTCTACTCCAGCTTCTTTTAAAGCTCTTCTTGTTATATTATTCTTTATAACAATATATTCTGAATTAGTAGCTCTTAAATCTGCTCTTAATTTTGTAACATCCTCAACTGTAATTCCTCTGTAATCTGTTAATACTACAACTTTTGCAGATTTGATTTTTTCTGCCAATTCTTTTACGGCTTCTTCTTTTTGTGCTATAATTTTTGCGTTTGCCATTTTTTTCACCTCCACAATTTTTTATTTATAATAACCCATTGTAAAAGTAGAAAAAACTGTTGTTACTATACCACATAAGTATAGAAAAACAGTTCTATTTACTCTATACCTCGGTAGGACTTATTTTTTTGCCTACTTTCTATGGCATTATTTTTGATTTAATAATATTCCAGGTCCCATTGTTGTTGTTACATATGCTGATTTTATATATTGACCTTTTGCTGCTGCTGGTTTTGCTTTTATAATAGCTTCCATTATTGTATTGTAGTTTTCTAATAATTTTTCTGTACCAAATGATACTTTACCAAATGATAAGTGAATTATATTAGTTTTATCTAATCTATATTCTACTTTACCAGCTTTTATATCTTTTACAGCTTTTGTTACATCCATTGTAACTGTTCCTGATTTTGGATTTGGCATTAATCCTTTTGGTCCTAATGCTTTTCCTAATCTACCTACAACTCCCATCATATCTGGTGTTGCAACGATTACATCGTAATCAAACCAATTTTCTTTTTCTATCTTTGGAACTAATTCTTCAGCTCCTACGAAATCTGCTCCAGCTGCTTCAGCTTCTTTAGCTTTATCGCCTTTTGCAAATACTAATACTTTAACAGTTTTACCTGTTCCATTTGGAAGTACTACTGTACCCCTTACTTGTTGATCAGCTTGTTTTGAATCTACACCTAATTTTACATGTAATTCTACTGATTCATCAAATTTTCTTTTTGGCATTTTTTCTATTAATTCTAAAGCTTCTTTTACTTCATATTCCTTAGCAGTATCTACTAATTTTAATGCCTCTTGGTATAATTTACCTCTTTTCATTTTTTTACCTCCCTTGGTATTTACGAATTCTTTTGAAATTCTCCCAAAATTTTTTATTTATAATAATTTTTAATTATTACCTTTATACTATTCAGCTATTACAACGCCCATTGAACGTGCTGTTCCTTTAACCATGTTCATAGCTGTTTCTAATGATGCTGCATTTAAATCTGGCATCTTTTGTTCTGCTATCGCTTTTACTTGTTCCATAGTTAATGTAGCTACTTTATCTCTATTAGGTTTTCCTGAACCTTTTTCAATTTTTGCAGCTTTTTTTATTAATACTGCCATTGGTGGCACTTTTGTAATAAATTCAAATGATTTATCTTGATATACAGTTATAACAACTGGTATAATAAATCCAGCTTGACTCGCTGTTCTATCATTAAATTCTTTTACGAATTGCATAATATTTACACCACTTGAACCTAAAGCTGGTCCTACTGGTGGTGCTGGTGTAGCCTTTCCAGCTTCTATTTGTAATTTAATTATATTTTTAACTTCTTTTGCCATAATTTTCACCTTTCTTTAATTATATTTTTTGAATTTGTGTTAAATCAAATTCAACAGCTGTTTCTCTACCAAACATTGATACTAGTACTGTTACTTTATTTTTTTCTTTATCAATGTTCTTAACAACCCCTTCAAATCCTTCTAAAGCACCATTTAATATCTTTACATTATCATCTATTGTATAATCTATATTAACTGGCACTTCTTCAAATCCCATATTTCTGATTTCTTCATCAGTTAATGGAGTTGGTTCTGTTCCTGCTCCTACAAATCCTGTAACCCCTCTAGTATTTCTTACAACATACCAAGATTCTTCTGTTACAATCATTTTTATTAGAACATATCCAGGAAAAACTTTTCTTAAATTAGTCTTTCTTTTACCATCTTTTATTTCTACTTGTTCTTCCATTGGAACAACTATATCTTCAAAAAAATCTTCTAATTCCCTATTTTTTATAGTTTTTTCTAAATCTGTTTTTACTTTGTTTTCATACCCAGAGTATGTATGTACTACATACCATCTTGGTTTTACTTCTTCATTTTGAGACATGTATAGGCCTCCTTATTTAATAATTAATTATTCTGCAGTTTCTGAATTTGCAGTATTTTCTACAGCTTCATTATTTTCTGTATTATCTGTTGTAGTATTTTCACCTTCTGAAACTTCATTTTCAAGTGTTGTATCGCCATCTTCATTTACTACATTTTGATTTACAGAATTTCCATCTGTTGTTGTATTTTGTGATTCACTTATTTTTGTTCTTATACCATTTACTACATATTCATTAAAATTGTTAAATGTAAAATCTAGTATAAATACTATAATAGCTGTTATAATAACAATTACAATTACACCTACAGTATTATTTACAACTTGTTTTGTAGTTGGCCAAGTTACTTTTTTTAATTCTGCTTTAACATCTTTAAAAAACGATTTTTTTTGTTTACTATTTTTATTTTCTTTATTTTTTGTATTATCAGCCATTTTTACCCTCCTACAAAATTACTTTGTTTCTTTATGAGCAGTTCTTTTTCCACAGAATTTACAATATTTTACTATTTCTAGTCTTTCTGTATTGTTTTTCTTGTTCTTTTCTGTCATATAATTTCTTCTTTTACATTCTGTACATTCTAATGTAATTGCTTCTCTTGCACCTTTTGCCGCCATTTACTACACCTCCGTTTATTTTTGTAAAACAATAGCCGTAATACTATTATTTATATATATTATTTTAACGATGTGACACATTTTTTACATACTATAATACTTTACCATATTTTTCTTTTTATGTCAAGTGATTTTAGGGGATTTTTTTAAATTTCCGTAACAACTCAGAGGGTATTTGTCTAAAGCTTGGTATATAGCTATTTGTAAGTCAAGACCCGGATTGTGTCACCCTATCTATGTTTTGACTAAAAATAGCTATATACCAAGCTTTTTAAAGATTAGGACCTGAGTAGTCACAAATTTCACCTAAATTTCCTAACTCATACATTATTATACTAGCTAAAACTATAGCAACTGTTTCTGTTCTTAAAATTCTTTTACCAAGTGATACTGATTTCACACCTAGATTCTTTAAATATTCTACTTCTTTTTCTTCTAATCCACCTTCTGGTCCTATTATAATTCCAATACTTATATTATCCTCTTTTTTTGTTTCTTTTTTTATATTTCCAAAATTATTTAAAGCTGCAATAGATATTTCTTGTTGCAAGTTTCTAAATTTCAACTCATTTATAATGTCTTTCAAGCTATTTTCAGTTTCATTTTCATACGCCAAAATTACTAAGTCATTCTCTTTTATAATTTCTTCTATATTCTTAAGATTATATAAATTATTTATTTTGGGAATTATGCTTCTTCTGCATTGTTTTGCTGCTGTTTCAGCGATAGTTTGCCATCTTTCTAGTTTTTTCTCCACATCTTTTCCACTTATTTTAACAATACATCTTTCTAATTCTAGTGGCGTTATTTCTTTTACACCTAATTCTGTACATTTTTGTATTATTAATTCCATTTTATCAGCTTTTGGCAATGCTTGTATAATATTTAAATTAACATTGGATTCAAAATCATCCTCTATTTTTTCTACTACCTTACAAATTATATTCTCTTTATTTAATTCTAATATCTCTACTAAATATCTTTCTTCTGTTTCAATTACTGAAATTTCTAATTTTTCATTAATTTTACATCTTAATACATTTTTTATATGATTTACATCATTTCCTACTATTTTTATTATATTATTTTCTTTTTGATTTTTATTTATAAAAAAATGTTGCACTATAATTCTCCTAACTGTTTCATTTTTCTAATACATTGTACTATAAAAATAAGAAAATAGCAAGGAAAACTTGCTACTTTTACTTTTTCAACTCATCCAAGAACATCTTATTAAGCATTTGTGGATTTGCTTTTCCTTTAGTTTCTTTCATAGCTTGTCCTACTAAGAAACCTAATGCTTTATCTTTTCCAGCTTTAAAATCTGCTACTGATTGTTGATTATTTTCTAATACTTTTAATACTACTTCTTTTATAGCTCCTTCATCAGAAATTTGAACCCATCCTTTTTCTTCTACGATTTTTTGTGGTGATTTTGGATTTACAAATAATTCATCTAATACTTTTTTAGCTATTGCTGAACTTATTGTTCCTTTATCTATTAATACTACTAATTCTCCTAATTCTTCTGCTGTGAATGGTATTTCTGATGGTTCTAATTCTTTTTCATTTAATATTCTAGCTATATCAGACATAATCCAATTTCCAACACTTTTTGGATTATTACAAATTTCTACCGCTTTTTCAAACATGTTAGACAAATGTTTAGAAGCAGTTATCATTCTAGCATCATATTCTGGTAATTTAAATTCTTCTATATATCTTTTTCTTCTACTTTCAGGTAATTCTGGTAAGTTTCTTCTTATTTCTTCTATATATTCATCACTTAATCTAATAGCTACTAAATCTGGGTCTGGGAAGTATCTATAATCTTGAGCATCTTCCTTATCTCTCATAGAAAATGTCTTTCCTAAAGCATCATCCCATCTTAATGTCTCTTGCTCTATTACTCCTCCATTATCTAAAACTTCAACTTGTCTATTTATTTCATATTCAATTCCTCTTACTATGGATCTAAATGAATTCATATTTTTCATTTCAGTTCTTGTTCCTAATTTAGTTTCACCTTTTCTTCTAATTGAAACATTTACGTCTGCTCTTAACGAACCTTCTTGCATCTTACAATCAGATACTTCAATATATTCAAATATAGATTTTAATTTTCTTAAATATGCTTCTGCTTCTGCTGATGAACTAATATCTGGCATAGATACTGTTTCTATTAAAGGTACACCTGCTCTATTTAAATCAACTAAACTTCCTCCTCTGTAAGGGTCGTGATTTAATTTACCTGCATCTTCTTCTATATGAATTCTTAATAATCTTATTTTTTTAGGGCCATTTTCTGTTTCTATTTCAACATATCCGTTTTCACATAATGGCATATCGTATTGAGATATTTGGTATGCTTTTGGTAAATCTGGATAGAAGTAATTTTTTCTATCATTTTTACTATTTCTTGATATTTCACAATTTGTTGCTAAACCTGCTTTTACTGCATATTCAACCACTTTTTCATTTAAAACTGGTAATGTTCCTGGCATTGCCATACAAATAGGGCAACAATGTGTATTTGGATCTCCACCAAATTCTGTTGAACATGAACAGAATATTTTTGATTTTGTTGAAAGTTCTGCATGAACTTCTAAACCTATTACTACTTCATAATCTTCTCTTGCCATATACTACCCCTCCAATCCTTTAAAATCTGTATTTTGTTCATAAGTATATGCTGCTCTGTAAATTGTCTCTTCATCAAAATGTTTTCCTATTAATTGAAAACCTATAGGAAGACCTTTGCTGCTTGTACCACAAGGTACAGAAATCGCTGGAACTCCTGCAATATTTACAGATACTGTACAAATATCTGCTAAATACATTTCTAAAGGATTATTTGATTTTGTTCCTACTTCAAAGGCTGTTGTTGGAGATGTTGGGGTTAATAATAAATCATATTTTTCAAAAACTTTATTAAATTCTTGTTTAACTAACGTACGTACTTGTTGTGCCTTTTTATAATATGCGTCATAATATCCAGAACTTAATACGTATGTTCCTAATATAATTCTTCTTTTAACTTCTTCGCCAAAACCTTCTGTCCTTGAATTTCTATATATATCCTTTAAAGTCTTAAAATTCTTAGTTCTATAACCATATCTTATTCCATCAAATCTTCCCAAATTAGAACTTGCTTCTGCACAAGCTATAATATAATACGTCGCTAATGCATATTCTGCAATATCTAAAGAACATTCTTCTACTTCTGCACCTAGTTCTTTATATTTTTCAATAACTTTATTGATTGAATCTTTTACTTCTTCGTTTATACCTTCTCCAAAATATTCCTTTGGAATTCCTATTTTTAATCCTTTTACATCATTTATTAATGCCTTTGTATAGTCTTTCTTCTCTGTTTTAATAGATGTTGAATCGTGTTCGTCGTGACCTGCTATTAAATTTAATAACATAGCATTATCTGTAACATCTTTAGTCATTGGACCTATTTGGTCTAATGAAGATGCAAATGCAACTAGTCCATATCTTGAAACTAATCCATAAGTAGGTTTTAAACCAACAATTCCACAAAATGAAGCAGGTTGACGAATAGACCCTCCTGTATCGCTCCCTAATGCCCAAGGTGCCATTTTGCTAGCAACTACAGCTGCACTACCACCACTAGAACCACCAGGTACGTAATCTAAATTCCAAGGATTTCTAGTTTTTTGTAAAGCAGAATATTCTGTTGACGCTCCCATTGCGAACTCGTCCATATTTACTTTGCCTAAAAATGTTAAATTTTCTGCTTTTAATTTTTCAATAACTGTTGCGTCATAAGGTGCAACAAAATTTTCCAACATTTTAGAAGCACAAGTTGTCCTAGTTCCTTTTACACACATATTATCTTTAATTGCAATAGGAATACCTGCTAAGTGATTTTCATTTTTAATTTCCCCACTATTTACTTTTCCTTCTATCTTTTTAGCTTCTTCTAAAGCATTTTCGCTTAAATCAGAAATAAAAGCTCCTACTTCAGATTCTTTTTCTTTTATTCTTTCTGCATAAGCTCTATTTATTTCTGTTATAGTTAACTCTTTTTTTTCTAATTTTTCTACTAATTCATGTACAGTTAAATCTACAATGCTCATAATTTACCTCCAATAATTTTAATTTATAACTTTAGGAATTTTAAACATATTCTCATCCTGCTCTGGTGCATTTTGTAATAATCCATCTATATCTTTATACTCTTTTACTTCATCTTTTCTGAATACATTATAATTCTCTGTTGCACCTATTGTTTCAGATAACCCATCTATTGGAGCATTATTTACTATATTCGCAAAATTTAAAATATCTTGCAAATTAAGAATATATTTATCTATCTCATTTTCATCTATATTTAAATTTGCTAATTTTGCTATATGCAAAATTTCTTCCCTACTAACTTCCATACCTTATACCTTTCCTTTCTCGCTTTTTAATATGCATTATTATATAACTTTTTTTCTAAAAAAACAAGTAGTAGATTAAAAAAGATACCAACATTTGATTTTACATAATTAAAATGCTATAATAATATTATACTAACATTAATTGGAGGCTATATGTTTGAGGCAGTATATAACAACTACTGGCTTTGGATTCTCACTTTTTTCACTATTCTGGTAGTAGTTCGAGTCAAAACCGGAAAGTGGAAATATATTTTACGAACCTTCTTACTCTTAACATTCTTACGGTTTACTTGGTGGTTTATTGAAAATGTTGGAGACATTGCTCTCCGCAATCTACTAGATTTTCCAAACCAGTTTTGGAACGATACTTGCAGATTTTGGGGTTCTTTCTATGATCCAAATGAAGGTTTTTTGGAAAACATCTTCTACAATGATTGGACATGGTTAGTCATTTTTCTCATTCTTTTAGTTGGTACAAGAGGACAAAGTATTTTCTTAATCCTTGTTACGATGCTTGTCATCTGGCTTCTTGGGCAGATGATAATCGTAGCTTTTGGAATTAAGTTCTTTTTCGTACTAGTGGCAATAGTGGTCGTTTTCATGTGTTTCATTTTCAGAAGTAACAGAATTTCTTAACATATAGCTTAAAGGGAGGGTAGCGACTGCTACCCTCCTTTTAATAACAAAAATTTTTTAAAAAAATTTTTTAAAACTACTTGACAACCTAATTTTTTTTTGGTATTATAAATATGTTCTTAAAAAGAGTAAAAAATATGCGGGAATAGCTCAGTTGATAGAGCGTCGCCTTGCCAAGGCGAAGGTCGCGAGTTTGAGCCTCGTTTCCCGCTCCAGCAAGGATAATACCATGCATTTAATCCACATTTAAAGCACAGTTTAATTCTAGTTAATAACTGTGCTTTTCTTTTATTTGAAATTTTCATTTTCTATTTCTTCAATCATCTCTAATCTTAATTTATGTCTTTCTCCTTCAAATTCTGTCGCTAACCAAATTCTTACAATCCCTATTGCTTCTGGCACTGTATTTACTTCTGCTCCTAATGCTAAGATATTACTATTATTATGTTTTCTAGCGTATCTTGCAACATCCTCACTATAACATACTGTACATCTTATTCCTCTAAATTTATTAGCCGCTATAGACATTCCTAACCCTGTACCACATATTAAAATTCCTTTTTCAGCTTTTCCTTTTTGTATAGCTAATGCTACTTCTTTTGCTTTTTCAGGATAATCCATTCTTTCTTCTGAAAATGTTCCATAATCTCTATATTCTATTTTATGCTCATCTAAATATCTCATAATTTCAGCTTTCATTTTAAAACCTCTATGGTCACTTGCTATTGCTATCATAATATTACCTCCATTCACTTATATATCTATTTTAACATATTATTATTTAAAAAACAAGAAAATTTGACAAGTTACCTTTTTTAATTTATTATATACTAAAGGAGGTTTTTTTATGCTTAAGGAATTTAAAGAATTTGCAATGCGTGGAAATGTTATGGATCTTGCTATTGGTATTATAATAGGTGGAGCTTTCCAAAAAATAGTAAATTCATTAGTTAATGATATCATTACACCAGCAATTTCCTTATTAACAGGTAAAGTAGATTTTAGTAATTTAAAATTAACACTAGGTGCAATTAGTATAAATTATGGTACTTTTATTACTAATACAATTAATTTTGTAATTATTGCCTTTACTGTTTTTCTATTAGTTAAATATATTAATAAGTTGCATAAAACTTTAGATGAAATTCCAACTTTTGAAATAGATCGAAAGAATAGGAAATTAATTAGAAAGAGAAAACATATTGAAGAGGGAAAACCTACTACTAAGACTTGCCCTTTCTGTTATAGTGAGATTAATATTAATGCTACAAGATGTCCAAATTGTACTAGTGAATTAGAAAAAATAGAAAAAGACTAAAAAAGCCTAAAAATATACTTGCAAATATTACCAATTTATGGTACAATATACTGAGTAATTTTTAAAATCCTACAAGGAGGTGCAATAATGCCAAATATTAAATCAGCTAAGAAAAGAGTTAATGTAATAGAAAAGAAAACATTACAAAATAATATGGTAAAAACAGCTTACAAAACTGCTGTAAGAAAATTTGAAACTGCTGTAGAATCTGGAAATAAAGAAGAAGCTCAAAAATTTTTAGTAGAGGCTACTAAAAAAATAGATCAAGCTTATTCAAAAGGTGTTTTAAAATTAAATACTATTTCTAGAAAGAAATCAAATTTAGCTAAAAAATTTAACGCTATGGCGTAAAAAATAGAAGAAAGTTTAATTTATATTAAACCTTCTTTTTTTTTTACTATAAAATTATACAAATAAGTCCTCCACTGCCCTCATTTATAATTCTTTCCAATGTTTCTTGTATTTTTCCTTGAGCATCTTCTGGCATTCTTGTTAATTTATTTTGCAAACCTTCATTTACAAGTTCGTGTAAACTTTTTCCAAATATATTAGATTCCCATATCTTTTTAGGATCGCTTTCGAATTCAGATAATAAATAATTTACTAATTCTTCAGATTGTTTTTCGCTTCCTACTATTGGAGCAACCTCTGTTTCGATGTCCGCTCTTATCATGTGTATTGAAGGTGCTTTTGCCTTTAATTTTATTCCAAATCGGCTTCCTTGTTTTAACATTTCTGGTTCTTCTAATTCTAATTCATCCATTGTTGGTGTAACTATTCCATAGCCTTTTTCTTTCACTTCATGTATTGCATACGCCATTTTATCATACTCTTTTTTCACTCCTGCTAATTCTGAAATTATTTTAAACATATCTCCTTCATTTTTAACCTCTTCTCCTAATATTTCTGTTAATACTTTATAAAATAATTCTTCTTTTAAATTTATATTTAATGTTATAGAACCATTTCCTAATTGAATTTCTTTTAGATCTACTCCTATTACTATATCTGAATTACTCATTCCTCCTATTCCTCGTCTAAATTCTTTTATTTTTCTTATAGAACCTAAATTTTCTTTTATTTCTGAATATAATTGTTTCTTTAACCAATGCTCCTCATTTAATCCTTCTACCCATCTAGGGAAATTTATATTAATTCTATCAACAGGAAATTCGTACAATATTCTTGAAAATATGCTATTCATATCTTCTAATGTCATATTTGCACAATCTGTTGGTAAAACAGATACCCCATATTTTTCTTCCAATTTTTTAGATAATTCTATTGTATAATCTGAATATGGTTCACTACTATTTAATATTATCAAAAATGGTTTATTTATAGCTTTCAGTTCTCTCACTACTCTTTCTTCAGCCTCTATATAATCTGCTCTAGCTATATCTGTGATTGTGCCATCTGTAGTTACTAAAACTCCTATAGTTGAATGTTCTTCTATTACTTTTTTAGTTCCTATTTCAGCTGCTAATTCAAAAGGCATTTCCTCATTAGACCATGGTGTTTTTACCATTCTTGGAACATCATTTTCTAGGTAGCCTAAAGCATTATTTACTAAATATCCTACACAATCTACTAATCTTGCTTTTAATTTTAAGTTCTCTCCTATTATTATCTCAACTGCTTCATTTGGAATAAATTTCGGTTCTGTTGTCATTATAGTTCTTCCACTAGCACTTTGTGGCAATTCATCTATTGCTCTTTCTTTTTTATACGCATTTTCAATATTTGGTAATACTAATAACTCCATAAATTTTTTAATAAACGTTGATTTTCCTGTCCTTACTGGACCTACTACTCCAACATATATATCACCATCAGTCCTAGATGCTATATTTTGATATATCTCTAAATTTTCCATATCGCCTTTTAACCTCCTAATTTTTTGTACTTAAATGTTTGTACAATTGACTTTACTAATTTATATTATATTATTTTATGTTTTATTCCTAAAATAAAAAAATACCAAGAAAATTTTAATCTTTTTCTTGATAATTTTATTTTAAATTTAATATTTTCTTTACATTAATACTACTCTAAAAGTATAATAATCCTCAGTTGCAGTCCCTTTTGCTCTACCAAACATAAAAATTCCCGAATTTTCATCTGTATAATTGTTTCGACCACCTCTAACAAAAAAAGATGACTCTAAATAAGGATATATACACGAATCACTATTCCATGCATTACTTCCAGTCCCAGAAGTTGAAGTTTCTAATATTGCATCTCCAAATCTTGTTGCTCTATCATTATTATATATTTTCCAATTGTTTACACTAGAGTCTGAAGTTGAATCGTGTGGATATATTGTTACATATTCTGTACTTTTACTTTCTGTTGCAAAAGAAGAACCATATTCATCCCTATAAATTTGCCCCTCTGTATTTAATATATACGCTGCAACGTATTCAAGAGCCCCTCCATTTAAGTCATACACTCCAAATTCATTTCCTGTTGAACTTGCTAATACTCCACCTGTTCCAGTTACAAATGTTGAGCTATCGTTTTTAGTAACTTCTACTCCATCTCTACCATATGCACTTTGTGTTAAATAAGCTACAGCACCCCATTCACTATTTTTTAACATATGACTTTTGGCATTTCTGTTATAATGATATGAATTCAAATATGCATTAGATATTGTTATATTTCTCCAACTCGATACATTTGGTTTTGAAACTGCTCTTATACTACTGGTATTTCCAGCATTTTTAGTTAATGTATCTACCCCTTCTTGGTATTGCCAAGTTGTACCACCATTTGGACTACTTTCCATACTCATTTCATATTTTGCGATCCAAAATCCTGATATATTTTCATTTGTACCTCCATTATCTAAATTTGTACAAAAAGCTGGATGTACAACATAATCCGACATTTTTCCATCTACTAATTCTGGATATTTTACACTATATGTTTTTGAAGCATTTTGGTTTTTATTATTCACAAATATAATACTTATATTAGATGAAGCACCATTATTTATTTCATTAGTTATTTTATATGCATACCTAGGTATCCATACCCAATAACTTCCATCCGATGTTTTGGCATTTGCCCATTTCTTATTAGAATAATCATACCATTTAGCCCAATCTCCTTCTGAACTAGATGATGTTAATATTTTTTCTGTTCCATTTTCAAAATAGATAGCCGTCATACCAGACAGTAATTTAGGTTTATTCACATAACCGTTCCAATCATCTATAGAAACGTCACCAAGCAAATTAGTTTGTCCGTTTGTCTGTCCACTAGATATTAATTGATTATAATCATTATTCAATTCAGTTTCTATATCATTTTGTATAATATTAGCGGTATTATAAAATTCATTCAAGACATTTCCTTGTTCTTGTAATTCTTGCTGTGAACCTTGATCTTCATCTAAAAGTGTCATCGAAACTCCAGCTAATATTACTAACACCACAACTGTTATTGTAAGTGATATTAGTGTAATACCTCTTTCACTTTTTATATGATTTATCATATAATTTCCTCCAAATTGTTCCCATTGTTCTACTAATTACCATCCAAAATATTACGTACTTCTTAAAATATTTTCTAAGCTTCTGGCTCTACTATTCCATAATTTTTACCATCTTTTAATCTATAAATTACATTAACTTTATTAGTATCTAAATTAATAAATGTATAAAATTGATTTACTGGTTTTTCTTGTAGTCTTAATTTAGCATCTTCCGCTGTCATTGGTTTTATTTCATAATAAATTGTTTTTATTATTTCATTTTCTATTACTACTGGTTGTTCGAATTCTGCTGTTCTTATAGATTCATTAGATATTCTTTCTCTTTTTGTCTTAAATTTTCTTATTTGAGCTTCTAATATATCAATATTTTTATCTATTGATGCATATAAATCATTGCTTGCAACTTCTGTTCTATAATTATCTCCTTTTACTTTAACTGCCATTTCAGCTATTTGTTCTTTCCCCTCTGTCCTAATAGTTACAACAACATTTATGTCACCATCAAAATATTTTTCTAATCTTGTTAATTTTTTTTCAACATAATCTTTTATTGCCTCAGTAGCTTTTAAATCCTTTCCTGTGATTTTAATTTCCATATTAATCTCCCTCTCTATACTTATTTTTTTGAACAAGTGTATTATATAATATTTCTATATATTTTTCAAGTAGTTTTGAAGAAAAATTCTTGTTTAGTAGTAACAACTAAGCAGGTATTTGAATAAAGCTTGGTGTATAGCTATTTACAAGTCAAGACCCTGATTGTGTCACCCCAGCTATGTTTTGACTAAAAGTAGCTATATACCAAGCTCTTTAAAGATTATGACCTGAATTGTTACGTTTAGTACTTACTTATTATTTTCAAATAATTCTTTAATATATAAATCTTTATTCTCTAATTTATCATTTTTTCCTTGCAATAAATTCTCAAAAAACATAATTAAATAATTATACGTAGGATAAATTCCAAGTGGAATATTTCCATAATTACTTCTAACTAACGCATTTCTAAAATATAAACTTTTGTTTTTAAACATATAATTATTAATGCTGAAACCCATATTGTTAAGATATTTTTCAATAAACACTGCTGTTGTTCTTGTGTTGCCTTCTCCAAAAGGATGCACTTGCCAAATACTCGAAGTAAATTTTACAATATGTTTTATTAATTCGTCTTTATTTAATTTAGAATAATCAAAATCTTTTTCTTCTTTAAAGTCGTAATCTAAATAGCTTTCTATATCTTGATAATTTACATATTTAACAGTATCTCCGTTTAATATATCCTCTTTTTTTGTAATATTATAATTTCTATAGTTACCTGCAAAATCATAAATATCTTTAAATAGGAATTTATGAATATTCTTTAAAGTAATAGGGCTAAAACCAAAGCTCTTATCTTCTAATAGTTGTGCAATTCTTAGAGATACTAAATCACATTCTTTCTCTTTTTGAATCTTTATATTATTCTGATTTTGTGTCTCATAATATGTCTTTAATAAATTTTCTACTTCATTATATTTTAATTCTCCATTAATATTTTTTTGAGATAATTCTATTAAATATTTAGAAGGCTCTAAATAATCCACTTTATTTAATCCAATACCAGTATCCCAATAATCTTGTTTCTTTTTTGCATCATTTATTTCGTTTTCAATTATATAATTTTCTTCATCAAACATATCACTACCTCCTAGTATCTCATTTATTGTACTATATATTTATAAAAATAGCAATATAAGTTTATTATGATTTTCTTTGTTTTTTATATCATTCTAATAATCACCTTGATTTTTAATATATTATGTGTTATATTTTTTGTAGTTTAAATTTAATTTTATAATTACCAAGGAGAACTTTATGAATAGTTTTATATTAAAATTTATAGCAATTTGCTCAATGTTTATTGATCATTTGAGATATATAATACCTACACAACCTTTTGCTATGGCATATATTGGAAGACTAGCTTTTCCAATTTTTTCTTTCCAAATTGTACAAGGATATTTACATACAAGAAATTTAAAAAAATATATATTAAGGATTTTTATTATAGCCATAATCTCACAAATCCCATATTATTTCTATTTTCATAATAATACCTTAAATGTTTTATTTACGTTGATTTTAGGATTAATATGTATTAACACTTACGAACGTTTTATAAAAAAAAGTAAGTTCTTAACCATTACTATTATTTTACTAATTATGTTTTTAAGTAATTTTTTTAACTGTGATTATAGTTACTATGGGATTAGTATTATCTTACTTTTCTACATTTTTAGAAATAATAAAATTATTATGTCTATAAGTTTTCTAATTATTTCTGCTATATATTATATTATTAAATATAATTTTTTAGAAACGACACAATTTATTTTGTTATATTGTTTCTGTGCATTAAGCTTAATTCCATGTTTATTATATAATGGAAAGCAAGGACCTAAAATTAAATATTTATTTTACTTATTTTACCCAGTTCATATATCAATTTTGCTATTTTTTGCTCATCTCTAATATTTGAACAATATCACTTAAATATTCACCTATTACAGGAATGTTTAATAAAACTATTTTTTGCAAAACTATAATTACTATAGCTGTAACTATAGTAAATCCTATACTAAAACCAATACCTCTGAATATGCCTGCAAAAAAGTTTGAAAAGAACATTCTTTTTTTGCTTCCTAAAAACATAGATATATCTTCTATATTAGACTTTTGTAACATTTCTATTAATTTTTCTATATTTCTATTTAAAATCTTTAACAAAATAAAAACACTCCTCTTAGATATTTTTTCCAAAAGGAATGAATTTATACATAATTATTATGCTCTTGGGTGAGCTTTTTTATAAATACCTCTCAAACTCTCATCTTGAAATTGCATATATACTTGTGTAGATGATATGTCAGAATGCCCTAACATCGTTTGTATTGCTTTTAATTCTGCCCCATTTTGAAGCAAATGTGTTGCAAAAGAATGTCTTAAAACGTGTGGTGTTATATCTTTAGCAATGTGTGCTTGTTCTTTATAGTATTTTACTATTTTCCAGAATCCTTGTCTTGTTAATCTTTTTCCATTTACATTAACAAATAATGCTTTATTATCTTCATCTTTTATCATTATTTCTCTTGCTTTTTCTATGTACTCTCGTAACGCCTTTAATGCCATAGAACCTAATGGAATACTTCTTTCCTTATCAGAAGACTTACAATTTACATACCCATCTTCTAAATTTACATTATCTATATTTAATGATATAATTTCCGTAACTCTCATGCCCGTAGCATAGGCAAATTCTAGCATTGCTTTATCTCTTATTCCTTTTAAATCTACGTTTTTTGGTTGTTCTAATAACAATTCTACTTCTTTTGAAGTTAATATATTTGGTACTTTTTTCTCTATTTTAGGTGCTTGTATATTTTCTGTTGGATCTTTTTTCACTTTTTTATTTCTTTTTAAAAATTGATAGAACGCTCTTATTGAAGCTAAACTTCTTGAAATTGTTGTTGCTTTTTTATTAAGTTCTGCTAAATGTTTTAAATAATCTTTTACTTGTTCATCTTTTACTTTATAAAAATTTAATCTATTGCTATCAAGATATTGCATATATTGTACTATATCTCTTTGATAAGATTGTAATGTATTTTCTGATAATTTTTTCTCATCCTTTATGAATTCTAAAAAAAGCGTAACTTGTTTTTCCACTTTATTAATCCCCCCAATTATATTTTACATAAATTAACTTTAACGCTTATTATGTTATATCAAATATTTCATAATTTGTAAAGAGTTTTTTTAAATTTTATATCTAAAACATGTTAAATAGCAATAAAGTTTCTACATAATACAAAAAGATTAGTAGAACAAAAAACTTCTATTACAGATGATATGATTAACAACACTAGTATTACGATTGAAAATACACTATGTCTTATTATTGCATATTTTATACCTTCTGAACTCCTATCTTTTACCACTGTATGGTATAAACGTATACCACTAACTGCTAAAGCAATCACTGCTGGTATAAAAATTATATTTTGTAAAAACATAGATGTTAACACAAATACAATTCCATTTGGAATTCCAAGCACGTGCATTACTGCTGAAATAGTATATCCTAAACAAAATCCTCTAAATAGAACTATCGCAAATACTAAAGGTATTCCTATTAATGTAGCTCCTACAAACCACAAAGTTACTACTAATACTAAATTTTGAATTACAGAGTCCTTAAAAAGCTCTGCATAATTAAAATTATTATTATTTTTTATATTTTCTAAAAAACTATTAATATATGTACTTATTTCATTTGATTGATTTTCTGATAAGTTATTTATAAAAATTACTCCTATAATTATTCCTATTACAAAAATTATAGTAACTAAAAAATATTCTTTAAAGTACTTAATTATGTTTTCAACTATCAAGTTTTTTATATTTACAAATATAGTATTTTTCCCTTTACTAAACATTTTTCCTCCATACAGATTATTATTTTATCTTACATAATCTATATGAAATAAAAGTACATTTAGAACTTTTTCCTATAAACAAATTTTACCATTTTCTATATACTATGGTTAAAATAGTAAAATATTTTTCAACAGTATCTAGTAATTAATATATTGAAATACTTAATTATAATGTACGTATAAATCCTCCAAAAACTTCATACATTACTAATAATACTCACTATCTTTCTAAATCCTCATCAACTTCTCTGTTTGTTAATCTTGCTTGAATTCTTGAATCCATCTCTTCCATTTTGCGCATTCCTGCTACTGTATCTCCTCTTGATATTCCATTAGTTTCTTGACTTAACCAAGTAAGTGCACCACGTTCTTTCCTTATACTCATATTAAAATTCCCTCCATTTTTCTCACAAATTCTTTAAACTGCTCTAAATAGCGGTTATACTTTCCTTTTAAATTTCTGTATTCTAATAAACATATAGCATCTTCTACACTAAAAGCCATTCTTTCTGGCCTATGCAATAACATACCACCAAATTGATCTACTAATTCTAAAACATCACTTTCTTTTTCTCTTTCTCCCAAATCTTCTGAATATCTACTATGTTGTTCACAAATCTTGCAAAATCTATCTGAGAATCCTAATGTTTTTAAAAACTCCGCACTCATCTTAGGATATTGTTTTACTTTATCTAAATTTTGCGGTGAATCGTTTTTCTTACAGTCATACAATAGGCAAGCTGTTAATACTAAATTTTTATCTACATCAAGATTCATAATTTCTATAAAATATTTCGCTATTTGTGTTTTTAAAATTACAGAATTATCAAAAAAAATACCTGTTCTCTTTTGCAAATAGTATACAATCTCCATTTTTTTTGTACAGTTTTCTTCCGATAAAATGTAGTCTGCAAATTTTTCCATATTATCATTCCTTTCCAGTTAAAATTTAAACTGCAATTTTAACCTCTTTATATATAGTAGATATACTAATATAATTTTCTCTCATTTTTTTATATTATATTCTATATTTACAATAATTTCAACAACTTTTACAAAATGTAATATATTTGTAATATTCTTGTAATATTGCTGTAATAATTAATTGTTTTTCTTAATTTCACCAGTTGCCAATTCATCGCACCTGTTATTCCATTTATTATCTGCATGACCTTTTACTTTCATAAATTTCACTTTATGTTTACTTACTAATTTGTCTAATTCTTCCCATAATTCTTTATTCTTTACCTCTTCCTTATTTGAATTCTTCCAATTATTTTTTTTCCAGTTTTCTATCCATTTCTGATTAAATGCATTTACAACGTATGCACTATCGCTATAAATCTCCACTTCACATTCATATTTTAATAATTTTAAAGCTTCTACTACTGCTGTTATTTCCATTATATTATTTGTCGTATTTTTATTATACCCAGATATTTCTTTTATATTACCATTACACATCAATACAGCTCCCCAGCCACCTGGTCCTGGATTTCCTGAACACGCTCCATCTGTATATATTGTTACTTTTATCATTACTTTGCCTCCTAACTAATTTCTATATATTCTACTATAGAAGAAAAAAAATAACAAGTGTTACTTGCTATTTTTTTACTATACTTTTAGTATAATCTAAGTTACATAAAGAGTTATATTCATATCCTAATGTATAAACATTAGTTGCAAATATATCAATGTCTAATAAACGTTGTAAATTTTTATTATTATTTGTATCTATAAATTTTTTTACAGAAGTTATTATAGGTAATTTAGGATTTTGATTTGCTATTTCTGACAATAGAAATTCTCCATTTTTATTAAATCCTAATACTCTTATATACGGTTGTTCTTTCATAGAGATTTTCATATCTTTTTTTGTGATATTTAATAATGCATATAATAAAATTCTACAAATACGAGTATATGTATATCTTTTTGATTTTACTAATGAAATTATGTCTTCTAAATTATTGTATGTATTAGCTGCAGTTTTTATTGTATTTTCTAATCCTTCTGAAACATCTGGAAGTTCTGCAATTTCTTGTACAGACATTTTTCTTAGAATATATACAATTTCTCTTTCATACGTTTTTAATGAAGATATGATTTCGCCCCTATCAATTTTCATTCTTAACATAGTTGCAACATTAGCAGGCATAGTATGAGATATTTCATTAAATTTTTTATTAAAAATATAATCTCTTATAGCCGTTGCACTAGCAAAATTATTTTTATATTTTGTATCATTATGTCCTACTTTTTCACGAGTTATAGTAACGCCACGTATTAAACTATGTTGTTTTCTCAAAGCTTTTAAATATTCTATTCCTAATATATTATTAGATTCAGATAACACATTTGTATATCTCCTGATATCGTTTAAATATAACATTAAAGCTTTTTCTCGTGCTTTTGGGAAAGAATTTCCTGCATTAAGTTCATGATTAAGCATAGTTATATATTCTTTTGGTTCATCTACTAGTACTTTAGCAATATTATCTAAAGTGTTTATATTTCCAACTTCACTTCCAAATGATACAAAATCTACTATTTTTAAACTATCTAATATTTTTATAGCACCATCTGCAAAGTTTTCTGCACTTGAAATATTATAAATAGTTGGTAATTCTATAACCAAATCTATTCCATTATTTAGTGCCATTTCTGTTTTTGTCCACTTATCTACAATAGAAGTATCTCCTCTTTGTGAAAAATTCCCTCCGATTATACAAATAGAAAACTCTGAATTTGTAAGTTCTTTTGACTTTTGTAAATGATATAAATGTCCATTATGAAATGGATTATATTCTGCAACAATACCTAATACATTAGTCATTTCTGTCCCCCAAATATTTAAAATTTATACTACTATATCATAATTTTCATATATTTTCAATAGATTTACATAAATTATTTGCAATTCGTAATAAAAAGTTACAGTTAAAGTGAGAAACATATAACTTTTAAAAATCGTGATATATAGCTATCTGCAAGTCAAGACCCGAATTGTGTCGCCCTAGCTATGTTTTGACTAAAATAGCTATATATCACGATTTTATAAAGTACCACCTGAATTGTAACTACTAAACAAAGGGAGACCTAGCATTTCTGCTAGGTCATTTTTCAATACCTCTGTTGTTCTGCCGCACCATAATACATCGAGATTTGTCGACACATTTTATTTTTCTTTTCTAATTACCGCCAAACCATCTCCAACTTCTAAAATCTCACTTTTTAGCTTTTCATTTTCTTTTATCATTTGCAAAAACTCTCTTAAGTGTCTCACGGCAGTTCTTTGTTTATGCTTATTATAATCACCTAAAACATAACCTTTATATAATACATTATCCGCTACTATAATTGCATTTTTTGTTGTTAATCTTAATGATTCTTCTAGAAATATTGGATATTTTGATTTAGAGGCATCTATAAATACAAAATCGTATTTATCTTCTTCTTTCTCTATTACCATATTTTGCAAAATTTCAACTGCATTTCCTTTTATCAAATTTATTTTATTATTTAAATTTAACTCTTTTATATTTTTTTCTGCTTCTAAAATCCTATCTTCATCTTGTTCTATAGTATCTATTTTTAATTCTACATACTTTTCAAAACATATAGCAGAATATCCAACTGCTGTACCTATTTCTAATAATCTTTTTGGTTTACTTTCTTTCAATAATTCTTCTATTTTATTCAAGGTATCGTCCATTATAATTGGTACATGATTTTCTAAAGCTAATTTTTTTATACTTTCTATATTCATTATTTTCTAGCTTCTCTTTCTCTTTGTTTACTATCTAAAATTTTCTTTCTTAATCTTATATTTAAAGGTGTTACTTCCACAAGTTCATCTTCTCCTATAAATTCTATTGCTTTTTCTAATGAGAATTGAATTGGTGGTACTAATTTTAATGCATCATCTGAACCAGAAGCACGAGTATTTGTTAAATGTTTTTCTTTACAAGCATTTATAGCAATATCTTCTCCTCTAGAATTTAATCCAATTATCATTCCTTCATATACTTCTGTTCCCGCAGGTATAAATAATTCTCCTCTTTCTTGAGCATTATATAGTCCGTATGTAGTTGCTGTTCCTTTTTCAAAAGCTATTAAAGTTCCTCTAGTTCTTGCAGGAATATCCCCTCTATATGGTTCATAACCTTTAAACATATGATTTAATGTTCCAGAACCTCTTGTATCTGTTAAAAATTCACTTCTATATCCAATTAATCCACGAGATGGTATATTAAATTGAATTATAGTTCTTTCGCCCTCATCTTGAGTCATATCTTCCATTTCTGCTTTTCTCTTACCTAATTTTTCTATAACATTTCCTATACAATCATCAGGTACATTTACTACTAAAGTTTCAATAGGTTCACATTTTACTCCATCTATTTCTTTATATATAACTTTTGGTCTTGATACACAAAGTTCAAATCCTTCTCTTCTCATTGTTTCAATCAAAACTGTTAAATGTAATTCTCCACGTCCTGATACTTCAAAAGAATCTGCTGAATCTGTATCTTTTACTCTTAAACTTACATTTCTTTCTAATTCTTTATATAATCTATCTCTTATATGTCTTGAAGTTATAAGTTTTCCTTCTTTCCCTGCGAAAGGTCCGTTGTTTACACTAAATGTCATAGACACTGTAGGTTCATCTATATTTACGAAATCTATTTTTTCTGGATGATTTATATCACATACTGTATCTCCAATATTTACAGTTGGTATTCCAGCAATTTCTACTATATCTCCTGCCTTTGCTTCTTCAACTTCAACTTTTTTCAAACCAATATATGTATATACCTTTGTAATTTTAGCATTTTCTGTTCTATCATTATCTTTGCATAAAACTACAGAATCACCTTTTCTAGCTATACCTCTTTCAATTCTACCTACTGCTATTTTTCCTACATAATCATCATATCCTATATTAGATACAAGCATTTGGAATGTTCCTTCTTCATCACATTGAGGTGGTGTTATTGTATTCACTATTGTTTCAAATAAACATTTTAAATCTTTACCTGGTTTTTCTAAATCTAATGTAGCTACACCTTGTTTAGCAGATGCATATATAACTGGAAATTCTAATTGTTCATCATTAGCACCTAATTCGATAAATAATTCTAATGTATCATCTACTACTTTATAAGGTCTTGAACCTGGTCTATCTATTTTATTTATAACTACTATTGGTTTTAAATTTAAAGATAAAGATTTTTTTAAAACTTCTCTAGTTTGTGGCATTGCACCTTCAAAAGCATCTACTAATAATACAACACCATCAACCATTTTTAAAACACGTTCAACTTCTCCACCAAAATCAGCATGTCCTGGTGTATCTACTATATTTATTTTTATATCTCCATATTGAACTGATGTATTTTTAGCTAATATTGTAATACCTCTCTCTTTTTCTAAATCATTAGAATCCATTACTCTTTCAGCTACTTGTTCATTATCTCTAAAAGTTCCACTTTGTTTTAATAATGCATCTACTAATGTTGTTTTACCATGATCAACGTGTGCTATAATTGCTACATTTCTTATTTTTTCATTTATCATTCTATTACCCTCTTTTTATAAAATATTTTTTAAAACATTTGATATATATCTAGTTTATCTTAATCAAGTGATATTAAAATTTTCAATTAAAAATAGGTATATATCAAATACTTTAAACTCTCTAAATACAGTAATATATTATACAACTTTTTATGTATATTGTCAAATAAAAAATCGATTCCCTACATAAACAAAATGTAGAAAACCGATTT
Source organism: uncultured Clostridia bacterium (assembly GCA_934182605.1). GTDB lineage: Bacteria > Bacillota > Clostridia > TANB77 > CAG-508 > CALXUC01. The sequence goes on from CAKPRQ010000002.1 coordinate 124,487, forward strand.
TATTTAAACTAAACTACTTACCTATCATAGAATTTTCAGCTTGTTGAATTAATTTTCTTACCATATTTCCACCTATTCTACCAGCGTCTCTTGATGATAAGTTTCCATTATATCCATCTTTTAAAGTTACACCAACTTCTTGAGCAACTTCATATTTGAATTTATTTAAAGCATCTTTAGCCTCTGGAACTGCTTTTTTGTAATTATTCTGTGCCATTGTCATTTCACCTCCTAGTGAACTTTTTATTATTGAAAAAACTTATTTGCTTTTTCTTAATTATATAATGTGTAATTTTGAAAAAAATAATCAGGAAATTTTTGGTTTTAAAATTAATTGTTACAATTCACGGCTTTTATTATAAAACATATTAAAGTACTTATATATTAATATTTTGCAATCAAAGACCCGGATTGTTAGCCCCAGCTATGTTTTTGATAAAAAATATTAATATATAAGTACTACTAATATTTATTTAGCTGTGAATTTTAACGAATAGTTACAATTAATTTAAAAAATCACATATTTCTTGTTGATTTTTCAACTAATGTATGATATATAATTATTAAAAATAAAGAGATTTTAAGGAGATTTACTTATGATAGATATATTAAAAAATAATTTAAGTAATTTTAATATAAATAGTGATAATACAATAATATGTGATGCTTCTGAAATTGAAAATTCACCTATCTTAAGTTCGATTTCATCTGAAGAAAAGAAAAATATTCATCTTAATGTAAAAGTTTATTCAGATAAAGATATTGAACACTTTTTATATATAGAACAAGATGGAAATTACAAAAGCATAAACATCATTATTAATTCAAATTTTAATTTAAGTAAATTTGCTTGCCAAAAACTAGAAATTATTGCAAATATAAATAGTGTTTTAAAATATACAGATGATAATAAAATAAAAGGTTGCAGTTTTAAAAATTACTTTTTAACCAATGCTATTAATAAAAACAGCGATACGGATTTATTATTAAGTAACGAGAATTTATTATTCTTAAAAAACTTTTCTAAAAAAGAAAACGATACTATAATATTTCAAAATACAAATAATATACCTAAAGAAATTTTTGACTTTTTCAAAAATAGAAAAATTATTTTTGAAATTTCTCCTAATATTATATTAAATTTTAATAATGATTTATTATGTATAGTTTTTGAAAGGGTTAACAACTATACTAATAGTATTAACGTAAATATAGAAACTACTCTTAAATTTAATATTATATATAGGAAAGTTTTAGATGATATTATTAATGACTTTGAAAATTTTAAAAATTTATATAATGATTTATCTTTTATAGGTTATCATTTTATATTATGCCAAACTTTAAAAAATTTAAATATAAATGCAAATTTGGTTTTAGGGAAATTACTTGAAAGCAATACTAATACTTATTATTTACAAGTAAATTTAGATAAATATTGGTTTAATTTAGATATTGTTTTTAATTATTCTAATAGTATAGAGAACAATTTCATTTTACAAAATGATAAAGAATTTTGTAAAACACATTTTACAGAAGAACAAGGATTAGAAAAATGCAAGCATTCTTATAAAAAGTTTTATAAAAAATATACTTTTTTAAAAATGATTAAAAATAAATTCTTTATTTTAGTAGGTAAAAATAAAAAAGATGTATTAGGACTACCTGCTCCTGATACATCAAAAAATAATAAAAATTCTATTTTCCAAGATATAGTTTAATTTATTTAAAATCTTGATATATAGTTATTCTAGCGTTAACAATTAAGGTGCTGACTTGCAAATAGCTATATATCAATTTTTTCTTAAATATAATAAATAGTAACTAAAAATATATTTTTATGTATCTTCTAAATTTTTGTTTTTTCTTCTGTTTTCCTCTTCATACTTATGTTTAGTAGCCATTCCTCCTCTTATATGTCTCTCAGCTTTATTTTCATTTAAAATTTCTCTTACTTGTACTGCTAAAACCCTATTTATTCTTAGTAATCTTGAACTTACGTCTTTATGTACTGTAGATTTACTTATCCCAAATTTTTTAGCTGCACCTCTCACAGTATCTTTTGAATCTATAATATAATGTGCTAAATTTACAGCACGCTCTTCTATTGATATTCCTTTCATAATAAGAAAACCTCCATATGAATACTCTTTTTTAATTGTATTCATATGAGGTTTGTCTTAGAACGAAAGTTTACAACATTAATTTATCAGCTAATTTTTTCATTTCTTCAATATTATTATCTTTTAACCTAGAATTAATTGTAATCATTGGATCCACAATATTAATATTTTTCATTTCCTGTAAAATACTTTTCATAACCTTTCCAGCTGAAGGTGCCCATGAACCATTTTCTATAACACCTACATTTCTATTTTGATAATTTCTATCTTTTAAATGTAATAATAAATGTAACATTGGAGGAAATACTCCTGTATTATAACTTGAAGCTACAAATATTACATATGAATATTTAAAACAATTTGCCACTGCTTCTGCCCAATCACATCTATCTAAATCTTCAACTTGTACATTTTTTACTTCTTTTTCCAATAATATTTCCTTCATTTTATTTGCCGCTTCTAAACTATTTCCATGGATTGAAGCACAAGGTATATACACACCTTCTTCCTCTGGTTTATAACTACTCCAAGTATTATACTTATCTATATAATAACTTAAATTTTCATTTAATATTGGACCGTGGAGTGAACATATAGTTTTAATATCTAATTTTTTGACTTTATTTAAAAGTGCTTGTACTTGTATGCCATATTTTCCAACTATACCAATATAGTATCTTCTTGCTTCATCTATCCAATTATCTTCATTTCCTAATGAACCAAACTTTCCAAAAGCATCTGCCGCAAAAAGAACTTTTTCAGTCTGCTCATATGTTACCATTACTTCTGGCCAATGTACCATAGGTGCCATAAAAAATTGTAACTTATGTTTTCCTATATCTAAAACGTCTCCCTCTCTTACTATAACTTTTCTTTCATCTAAATTATCAATTTCAAAAAATTTTAATAAAATATTAAATGTAGTTTGATTTCCTACAATTTTCATTTCAGGATACATATTAACAAGTTTTCCAATATTGTACGCATGGTCTGGTTCCATATGAGAAACAATCAAATAATCTATTTTTTCATCTTTTAATGATTTTTCTATATTATTTAACCACTTGTCAGTCACTAGCTCATCTACTGTATCTATTAACACATTATTATCGTCTTTTATAAGATATGAGTTATAACCCATTCCATTTTTTAATACATATTGTCCTTCAAATAAATTTTGTTTATTATCACTTGATCCTACATTTAATATATCATCCGTTATAAAGATATCTTTCATATTATTTAATTTCCTTTCAAAAATTTCTAAAAAACCTCTTATTAAACCTAATTTTCTCCAATATATTTATTATACATTAATTTAACAAATCTATACATTACTAAATTAATATTATATAAACAAATCGGAAAGCCTTTTTATTTTTCTAATTTTTTAAATATCTCTTTGGCTTTCCGTAAATTTGTTCTGTGCCAATTTTACGTAAGTAAAATTGTGTGCAACTCTATGAGCAAAGCGACTTTTATATAATAGGAAAGTGTTACTTTCCTATTATATAAAAAAAGTTCATATAAATCTTTATATGAACCTGCACAAATAATACTCCTAATTTTATTTATCTTCTTTTTTCACTTTTATATTATTAGATTTTTTTAAATTATCTACTATTAATAATATAATTCCAACAAACGCAAATATTCCTGAGATAATAAGATAATTAACGTTTAAAGCGAACATCCATACAGCCACTATTAAACATACTACTCCTAGCCATAACTCATCAGATATGTTTTTTAAAATTCTCATAATCATTCCTCCTAAATTTATTCTAAAAATATTATAACATACTTAAAAATAATTACAATAGAAAAAAGTAATTTTTTAATTTAAACTTTAAGAAATAGTTACAATTCACAGATTTTATTATAAAACATATTAAAGTACTTATATATTAATATTTTGCAATCAAAGACCCGGATTGTTAGCACCAGATATGTTTTTGATAAAAAATATTAATATATAAGTACTAATAATATTTATTTACAAGCCCCTGATTGCTAACCCTAACTATGTTTTAATTAAAAATAGCTATATACCAAATTTTTTTATATTTATTACATGAGTTATTACTTTAAGCTTAAATAACTTTTCATAAAATCTGTTATATCTCCATCCATAACACTTTGGACATTTCCTACTTCATAATTTGTTCTATGATCTTTTACTAGAGTATATGGACAAAAAACATAAGAGCGAATTTGGCTCCCCCATGCTATTTCTTTTTCTTCTCCTTTTAATTCTGAAATATGTTCTTTATGTTCTCGTTCTTTTATAACATATAATTTAGATTTTAACATTTTCATAGCAGTTTCTCTATTTTGCAATTGTGAACGTTCAGTTTGACAGGTTACCACTATATTTGTAGGAATATGCGTTATTCTTATAGCTGAAGAAGTCTTATTAACATGTTGTCCACCCGCACCTGAAGCTCTATAAATATCTATTCTTAAATCTTCTTGTTTCACATCTACCTCTATATCATCTGTTATTTCTGGTAACACTTCCACAGATGCAAAAGATGTATGACGTCTTCCACCTGCATCAAAAGGAGATATTCTTACTAGCCTATGTACTCCTATTTCAGATTTCAAATATCCATAAGCGAACTCGCCTTTTACAATAGCAGTAATACTTTTAAAACCAGCTCCATCTCCTATAAGTGAATCTATTTCTTCTATACTAAAATTATTAGCTATTGCCCATTTTGTATACATACGATATAACATCTCCACCCAATCTTGAGCTTCAGTTCCACCTGCTCCCGCGTGTAAAGTTATAATTGCATTATTCATGTCATATTTTTCTTTGAATAAAGTTTCTATCTCTAATTTTTCTAATTCTTTTTCTAATTCGCTTGTATTATTTAAAAGTTCTTTTACTAAATCTATATTCTCATCTTTATTACCTACTTTTTCTTCTTCCTTCAGAAGCGAATTTAATTCTTCTAAATTATTAAATTCATTTTTAATTTTTTCATATAAAGTAACTTTAGGTTTTATGGATTTAATTTCTTTTAAGACTTTTTGAGACGCTTTCGTATCTTGCCAAAAATCTTGTTCAAATGTTTTTGTTTCTAAATCTTTCAAAGTTCTACTTAAATTTAAAATGTCAAAGTGAACCACCTAATTCTTTTAACTTGTTCTTAATTTCATTAAGTTTTAAACTATTTTCTTCTAATTCTAACAAAATATCCACTCCCTTTATAATAATATTATTTTTATAAAATTTTTAAATATTAATTTTCTTTCAATTGTACCTCGTATATTTCTGCTGCATTTAATTTTTGCATAAATTCTTGTTCTTCGAAAATTTCATTAAACTTTTCTTTCTCAACGCCTGCATTACATATAAGTAAAAAATGTTTTTCACCTTCAATTAAATTTTTAAATTTTTCTATATTTAAACCATCATAATTAATAATAACAGATTTTTCTGATAATGTAAATAAATATATATCATCTAGAAATCTATTTTCGTTTATATTAAACACATATACTATAGGTAAATCTTTTTCTTCTACTCTTTCTGCTATATTATTATATTTGCTATAACAATATTCGAAATTTTTGTCTATAAGAAATGGTATATAGCACATTATTAAGAACAGAAAACATTCTATAAATAATGTATCTTTATTACTCCAAAATTTCTTTAAATACAATTTTATATAATATATTGTAACTATTATTGTTACTGAATATATTGGTATCAAATATCTAATTTCTAGATAAGGTGTATTCTTACTTATTAACACAAAATATAGTATTAATGGAAATATTAAAAACTTTATTGAATCATTGCTCTTAACATTTTTTCTTTTCTTAACTTTCCATCGTGATATTATTACTATAAGTAATATTAAAAATGGTAATAAGTAATAGAAAAATTCCTTATTTGCAATCCATAAAAATTCTGTTAAATTACTATAAAGTTGATGCAAACTTACATTTTGCTCAATTCCTCTTTCTCCATTTAATATATGATTTAAAGAGTATGGCCAAATTACTAAATATATTATAGCTGATAATATGCATATAACATTATAAATTTTCAACTCTTTATATCTTTTATTCCTTATACAGAACCAAGAGAATACAACATAAGTACCTATTACATACACAAAGTAATAATAATGTGTCATACCACCAAGCAATAGACAAGGTACTAATTTTAAGTAATCTCTTATTCTATTATTTTTATTCTGATATAATTTTATATGCAAGTATGTAATTATCAAAATATTTAAATTAGATAATTCGTACATTCTAATATATAATACACTATTTAAACCAATACCTGCAAATGTATTTACAAAACAAAGTAATAATGCATAATATGGACTTTTAAATACCATTTTTCCTATTAAATATACAAAAATTGTTGAAATTATATAAAATATAATATTTAAAATAATTCCACTCCATTTTGTAAAATTATCTACTGTAAATGTTGCTACTATTCTAAGTAAGAAATAATACAGTGGTGGATGTACGTCATTTACTTGATTTTCCCATACTGGTTTTAAATTAAATATTTCGTCTTTATTTACTTCTAAATAATCTAAATAATATTCTTTATTATGCCAAGTATTTAGAAAATCTTCATTATCTGCAATATTTAATTTATTATAATTCATAAGGCCATAAGAATATGCTTCATCCATATGAAAATATTCTTTTTGAAATCCTAAATATACTCTGGTAAATATTCCTGCTACAATTATGCAAATCATTATAACTATTATATGCTTTTTCATATACTATTCTCGCTTTCATTTAAATCATTGAAATAATTTTCCTATTATATATTGTTGCATAATTATATACATATTTATAAAAAAAAGCAATACTTAATAAGTTAAATTCCTAATAAAAGTTACATTAATAAACAGCTAATTATCAAAGTATTGACAATAAAAGAGCCTCACACATTATGTGGGGCTCTTTTAGTTTAATTATACCAATACTTTTTACACAATTAGATTTTATTTATTATTCTATGCGTTTTTTCCACAACAATTCTTATATTTCTTTCCACTTCCACATGGACAAGGGTCATTTCTATTTACTTTTGGACCTTCATTCACAACTGGTGTATGTTTATCTGCATTTTCTGAATCTTCTAATTGCTTTCTAGCATTTTCTCTTGCTATTTTTTCAGGATCTTCTTTACCTTCTGCTGTAATTGTTGCTGTATGAACTCTTTTAGCATTTGGGCTTTTACGGATATGCATCATAAGTTTTACAACTTCTAATTTTATATCTATAATCATTTGTTCAAACATTTGTGAACCTTCTATTCTGTATTGAACAACTGGGTCTTTCTGTCCATACGCTCTTAAGCCTATACCATTTTTAAGCTCATCCATTGCATCTATATTATCCATCCATTTTTGGTCAACTACTTTAAGCATAACTACTCTTTCAAGTTCACGCATATTTTCTGAACCAATTTCTTCTTCTTTAGCTTCATATTTTTCTTCCGCTTTATTAACAATTTCGTCTACTATTTTTTCTCTATCTACTAATTTTTCATTTAATGAATCCAATTCTGTTATTTCAAAAATATTATTTAATTCATTTAATAAAGCTTCTTTATTTACTTTAGCTGTAAATTCTTCATGAGCTAAATAACTTTCAAAAACTTCTTCTGCTACTGCTCTTATCATAGATTTTATTGTATCTTTTAAGTTTTCACCATCAAGAACTTGTCTTCTTTGTTTATAAATTATTTCTCTTTGTTTATTCATAACATCGTCATAACTTAAAACATGTTTTCTTATACTAAAGTTTCTACCTTCAACTTTCTTTTGAGCATTTTCTACAGCTTTTGAAACCATTCTTAATTCAATTGGAATATTTTCATCAGCATTTAATGTATCGTAAACTTTTGATACCATTTGACCACCAAAAAGTTTCATTAAATCATCATCTAAACCAATATAGAAACGTGATTCTCCTACATCGCCTTGACGTCCACTACGTCCTCTTAACTGATTATCAATTCTTCTTGATTCATGTCTTTCAGTACCAATTATTTTTAATCCACCTGCTGCTACAACTTTTTCTTTTTCTTCTTTTATTTTTTCTGCAAATTCAGCATTCAATTTTCTAAATTCTTCTCTTGCTCTTAAAATATCTTTATCATCAGTTTCATTATACGCATCTGCTAAAGAAATTAATTCTTCTGAATATTTTCTTTTTCTCATTTCCTCTTTAGCTAAGAATTCACTATTACCACCAAGCATAATATCTGTACCACGACCAGCCATATTAGTTGCTATTGTAACTGCACCCAATTTACCTGCTTGTGCTACTATTTCAGCTTCTTTTTCATGATATTTAGCATTCAAAACAACGTGAGGAATTCCTTCTTTTTTCAAAATATTACTTAATTTTTCAGACTTATCAATAGAAACTGTACCAACTAAAACTGGTTGTCCCTTTTCATGGCTCTTCTTAATTTCCTCTACTATTGCTCTATATTTTGCATTTTCATTTTTCATTATAATATCATTATGATCTACTCTTATCAATGGTTTATTTGTAGGTATAGCAATAACATCTAAATTGTATATTTCTCTAAATTCATCTTCTTCTGTCATAGCAGTACCTGTCATACCTGATAATTTATCATACATTCTAAAGAAGTTTTGGAAAGTTATTGTTGCTAATGTTTTAGATTCATTTGCAATTTTTACACCTTCTTTTGCCTCTATAGCTTGATGTAAACCATTATTATATCTTCTTCCATACATTATTCTTCCTGTAAATTCATCTACTATTAAAACTTCTCCATCTTTAACAATGTAATCTGTTTCTTTTCTCATAACACCATTAGCACGTAAGGCTTGTGTTACGTGATGAACTATTTCAGAGTTTTCTAAGTCATTAAAATTATCTAACTTAAATTCTTGTTCAGCTTTTTTAATACCTTTTTGAGTTAATGAAGCTGTTTTAGCTTTTAAATCTACTATATAATCATATTTTTCATTATCTTCAGCTTGCGCTTCATCTTTTACATCTTCTTCAACTATAATTTTAGGTGTTAATTTTTTTACAAAATTATCTGCTAATTTATATAGGTTTGAAGATTTATCGGCCATTCCTGAAATAATAAGTGGTGTACGAGCTTCATCAATTAAAATACTATCGATCTCATCGACAACTGCATAATGTAATCCTCTTTGAACCATTTCAGTTTTATAAATAACCATATTATCTCTTAAATAATCAAAACCGAACTCATTATTAGTTCCATATGTTATATCTGCATTATATGCTTCTTGTTTATGCATTGGTTTCATTCCACTTAACACAATTCCTATTGTTAAACCAAGAAATCTATACAATTTTCCCATCATTTCACCTTGGTATTTAGCTAAGTAATCATTTACTGTAATTAAATGAACGCCCTTTCCTTCTAAAGCATTTAAATATAAAGGTAATGCTGCGACAAAAGTTTTACCTTCACCAGTTTTCATTTCTGCGATTCTTCCTTGATGTAAAATAATACCACCAATTAATTGAACATCAAAATGTCTTATTCCTAATACTCTTTTTGAAGCTTCTCTAACTAAAGCAAATGCTTCAGGTAATATATCGTCTAATGATTTCCCGTTTTTAATTTGTTCTTTAAATTCTTGAGTCTTTTTTGGAAAATCTTCATCTTTTAATTTCTCCATTTCAGGTTCCATAGCATTTATTTTCTTAACTATTGGCATCACTCTCTTTACTTCTCTTTCACTATATGTGCCAAATACTTTTCCTATTATTCCCATTTGTTATTCTCCTTTTTGTTTTAAAATTACTTCATATACTATATCACTTTTTTTTCAAATTATCAAGTAGTTTAGAAAAATTTCCTCAATCAAAAAGAAGAGCATCTCTAGCTCTTCTTTTTTCTATATAATAAGGGTAATTTTTCTGTACAAAATTTCTATGGGGTTAATTATAAAAACAACTTATAGGCAAGCACATCCTTTCTTACATTCTACATTTTTTTGTTTTGAGGTTTCCCTCTTAACTTGTCTTTATTTTATAATAGATTTATGTCCATTATGTGAAAATAATTTGTTACTTTAGTAAATTTAAAATAATTTATATAAAGAAATTTAATAATTCATTATACTAGCTATGTTTTGACTGAAAACAGCTATATATCACGATTTTATAAAATAATTACTAAACTATACTTATATACTTACAATTCTATATAAAATTCCACTCCATTTTCTTTATTTTCTACACCATACCTATTATCATAATTATTCATAATAGCTTTTACGAATGCAAGGCCTATACCAGTTCCACCTTGTTCTCTATTACGCGAAGTATCTCTCTTATAAAACCTATTCCATATCCTATTTAAATCTTCTAATGGAATATTTTTTCCTGTATTAAATACAGATATTCTTGTCTTATTACTTTCTTTATTTGTTTGCAAAATTATCTTAATATATTTTTCACCATTTACTTCTCTTACATTTTTAATAGCATTTGTTAAATAATTTGTTATAACTTGTTCTATATAAAATGCATCTGCATTTACTACATATTTTTTTGAATCATCAAATTCTACTTTTACATTTGCTTCATCTAATAACAATTTAGATTTTCTGATTACTTCATTTATCAATTCTACAATATTAAATTCTGCATTATGAAATTCACGTTTACAATATTCTAATTTCATTAATTCTAATAAATTTTTTACCAAATTATCCATTTTATTAGCTTCATCAATTATAACCTCAGTATAAAATCTTCTTGATTCTTCATCTGAATTTATATTTTCTTGTAAGCCTTCTGCATATCCTTGTATTAAAGCTATTGGTGTTTTTAATTCATGTGATACATCTGAAATGAATTGTTTTCTCATTTCATCTATTTTTGATTTTTGTTCTATATCTTTTTCCAATTCTATATTAGTTGCTTGCAATTTTTTTATTGTCTTTTCTAATTGCATAGACATCAAATTCATACTTTTTCCTAATTTATTTATCTCATCATTTCGATCTGTTACTTTATACTTAGCACTAAAATCTAAATTAGCCATTTTTCTAGCTATTATTTCTAGCTCTTCTATAGGTTCCATAAATTTTTTAGAAACTATTAATATTATTAAGCCAGATATTATAATTATTAAAATTCCTATAATTGATAAAAATGTATTTGAAATTCTTACGCTTTCTTCTATAGGCGAAATTGCTAATCTTAAAGATAACTCATAACCATTATCCAATGTTGTATTTAAACTTAAATATCTTATTGATGTTTTTATATCTTTAACTTCTTGAATTTCTAGATTTTTTTCTTTATTAGGAAAATATATATAAATACCTTGACTATCATCATACGCTTCTATATTACTTAAAAAATCTTTATTTGATGAATATATTAATTGGTCGAATTGGTCTTTTAAAACTATTTCTATACCATTTTTAGCTGCTATTTTTTCTAATTCTAACATTGAAATTTCTATATTATTTTTGAAATCTAATTGATTTATTTCTTCAAACACATTTTTTAGTCCAACTTGTTTTGAATATAAGTAAAATGGTTTATATATAAAATTATTTACTAATATAAAAAACATTATAATTATTACTATACTTAAACTTAATACCCAAAATAATTTACTTTGTAAAGATCTTTCTTTTTGTTTCATACTATACTCCAAATATATTCTATATCAAAATTTATTAATATCCGTAAATTATACTATTTATTCTTTTTGATTTCGAATTTATATCCAACACCTCTTATTGTTTGAATATATTTTCCTTTTTTCCCTAATTTATGTCTTACTTTTTTAATATGACTATCTATAGTTCTAGAATCACCGTAAAAGTCGTAATTCCATACGGTATTTAAGATTTTTTCCCTTGATAATGCAATATTTTCGTTTTCCAATAAATATTTCAAAAGTTCATACTCTCTTAAAGACAATTCTATTTCCTTACCATCTACTTTTACAGTTCTCCCCTCTGTATCAATAATAATTCCTCCAAAATCCTTTACTTCTTTTTCATCTCCACCACTTCTTTTTAAAAGTGCTTCTACTCTAGCAACTAATATTTTAGGACTAAATGGTTTTGAAATATATTCATCAACGCCTAATTCAAACCCAAATAATTCATCTTGTTCCTCCCCTCTTGCTGTTAACATTACTATAGGTACTTTAGACTCTTGACGTATTTGTCTTAAAACAGACCATCCGTCTAATTTAGGCATCATTACATCTAATAATATTAATTTAATTTTTTCTTTTTCTAATTCAAATACTTCTAATGCTTTTTCACCGTCTTCAGCTTCTAAAACATTAAAATTCTTTTGTATTAAAAAGTCTTTTATCAATTTTCTCATTCTTGATTCATCATCAACAACTAATATTGTAGGACCTTGATTCATATATTACTACCTTTCCTTATACTAAATTATAACTCTTATTTTAATCTTATTATTGCATTTATTTTATCTCCTGTTTTTATAGCTATAGTAAATTGTTCCTTACCATCAATACTTTCTCTTACATAACCTACATCTAAATTTTCACCTAAAAAAGCACTATGCTTGTACACTATTTCTATATTTTTAAAATTATAATTATCATAAACATCTTTTGGAATCGCCTCGTATGCTATTTCTAAATAAGTCACATTATTTACATGTCCATTTACATCTATATCACGTCTTTGTACTGTATGCTTATATGTATATTCTATATTTTGGGGTTCTTTTAATTTTGGAAAATCGTCTTCAAACAACATTTTATTATACTCAGGATATTTAGAAAGTATATCACTTGTATCTCTCACTACTTTTTTAGTAATCTGATCTACCAAAACCCACTTTGTTGAAGCTATTGTAGCCAATTCATTATTTTCATTATACAACTCAAAATTTCTTATAGAATATAGCCCATTATTTTTAGCTGGCCAAGTTTTAATTCTAAACTTTTCATTCCAAGTTATTTCTTTTAATTTTTTAACACGCCAACCTAACAATATCCATACTCCTTTTGGAGTTATCATACTTCCAAAAATTTGCTTAGTTTGAACTCCTCCTGGTTCTTCTAAATACTTTAATAAAGCTATATTTGATAATTTTCTTTCATTATCCATATCATCAAATCTTACTACATACTCACATTCTAATATTGGATTTATTTCACCATTTTGCATTTTTTTACAGTCCCTTATAAAAAGATTTAGGTTTTCTAGAAATACATTTCTAATGGATAACCTATAAACCATTCGTAATAAAATATTTTATTACATTTTAAAATTTATTTAATTAAATCGAGGATTTTCTGTTTTGATACGAGACCTAATGAAGTATTTACCACACTCCCATTTTTAAATACTAATAATGTTGGTATACTCATTATTTCATATTTACTAGCTAAGTCTCTTGCTTCATCAATATTTACTTTACATACTTTTACATTGTTTACTTCATCTGCTACTTCATCTACTATTGGTGATAACATCTTACAAGGTCCACACCAATTTGCGAAGAAATCTACCAATACTGTTTGATTTGCTTGTAAAACTTCCTTTTCAAAATTTTCACTACTAACTTTTAAAACTGCCATATAAATAGCCTCCTTTAAATTTTTTTATATTATATCATATTTTATTAATTTAATATATGCTTTTTTTGTGAATTTTATGTGAAAATTGTTACAATTCAGCAAGTATTTGAATAAAGCTTGGTATATAGCTATTTGCAAGTCAAGACCCCGATTGTTAACCCCAGATATGTTTTGACCTGAGTTGTTACGCGAAAATTATTAATCACTTTTATAATATTCTTTATTAGTAAAAAACCTCTAAATTCTATTGCTTTATAAATAAAATTTAGAGGTTTTCTATAAAATTAATCTTGAGCATATGGTAATATAGCTATATGTCTAGCTCTTTTTACAGCTAAAGTAATGTCTCTTTGATGTTTTGCACAAGCACCAGTTGCTCTTCTAGGTAATATTTTACCTTTATCATTTATAAATTTTCTTAATTGATCAGCATTTTTATAATCTAAAACAAAGTTTTTGTCTGCACATAATGCACATACTTTTTTTCTTTGTTTTCTGAAACGTGGATTAAATTCTTCATCAGAATTTCCATTATTTCTAGTCTTTTTATAATTATTTTTCTTATCTGCCATTATTAAAATCCCCCCATTCTTATAATATCTAAAAATTAAAATGGTAAATCATCATCAGCTGAACTTGTAAAATCTACACTTGGATTTTCAGGCATTGCTGATGTTCCAAATGTATCTTCAAAATTCATTCCTACTCCATTTCCATCTTCTCTTTTACTATCGGCAAAATATGCTTCCTCGGCAATTACTTCTGTTATATATCTTTTTTGTCCTTGAGCATCGTCGTATGTACGAGTTTGTATACGACCTATTATTCCAACTTGTTGACCCTTTTTGAAATACTTACTGCAGAATTCTGCTGTTTTCCCCCAAACAACAATTGGCAAGAAGTCTGCTTGTCTTTCTTGACCTTGTGTAACAAATCTTCTATTTACAGCTAATGTAAATGATGTTACCATTGCATTTGATGTTTGTGTATAACGTACTTCTGGATCTCTAGTTAATCTTCCCATTAAAATTACTTTATTCATATTTTACACCAAACCTTTCTGAACATACAATTATTTATTATTTTTCTTAACTGTTATAAATTTCATTATGTTATCAGCTATTCTGTAATTTCTTTCAAGTTCAGCTATTGCATTAGGTTCAGCATCAAATGTATATAGTACATAAGTACCTTCTTTTTGCTTATTTATTTCATAAGCTAATCTTTTTTTACCAATTACTGATACATCTTCTAATTTTCCAAGACTATTAATTAAATCTTCAAATTTCTTAATTAAATCTTTTACCTCTTTTTCATCTAAACTTGGATCTATAATTATTGTACTTTCATAATTATTCATACATTCCACCTCCTTTTGGATTTCTAACCCATACTTTCGTATGAGTAAGGAAAATAGCTATTTATTTACTATTTTTTCTAACTTAATTATTTTACCATATTTTATGTAAAATGTAAAGCAATTTTTGGAATTTATTTAAAATAATGTTTTACGTATCCTTTTCCATTTTTAGACTCTATTTCCAAATATCCACCATTTACCATAGCTATTTGTGGCGGTCTATGTCCAAAGTCCATATCGTATATTACTGGTATATTTAAATCTAATAAGGCATCTTTTAAAGAATCTTTAAAAGTTACTCCATACTCTTCTCTACAAGTTGCTGTTCTTCCGAATACTATTCCGTTACAATTTTCAAAATATCCAGCATTTTTTAATTTCCATAGATGCCAAAATACTTGTGGACTTGTAAAGTCGAATACTTCTAAAAACCAAATAATTCCATCTTTTTTATATTTTTCTCTATATTCTTTCACTTTGTCATACTTAGTTCCTACAAAATTTGTTACTATATCTAAACAGCCACCTATAGCCCTACCTGAAATTTTTATTTCTTCTTCACCTTTCAAATTTTTCCAACATACTTCTGCTGTTAATTGATATGGTTTAAAATAATCTTCTAATCCGTATTCTAAATATTCACTTTGATATTTATCATAACTATATTGTATTGTTGTTTTTCCCATCATTACTTCTAATGCTTTTTCTAAAGATATATGGATAGGTCGCATTCCATAATTTACTACATTGTCCGCATATATTGTAGGTATTTCTAAACAAGTAGGTAAAAGGTATCCTATAGTTGTGACATCTGAAAATCCTTGTATCCATTTAGGTTTATATTTTTCTATTTCATCAAATTCTAAGTAATCTAACATTTCTATAGCATAATCTCCACCTGCTGCCATTATTATAGCTTTTACATTTTCATCTTTCCATAAATCCATAAATTCTTTTGCACGTTCACTTCCTAATGAACTTCTTCCATTTTGCCATTTTCTGACATTAGGTGTTTCTATTACTTTAAAGCCTTTTTCCTCTAAATACTTTATAGCATTATCTAATCTTTTTTGTTTATGTTCTTCATAAATACCTTTAGATATTGCTGTTATCCCTATAGTGTCACCTACTTTTAAAAATTCTGGATAATTCATAAAACCTCCTTAAATATCAAAATATTATAATTTTAGTTTTAAAATCATTAATATTATAACATAATTATATTATATTATTTTAAAACTTTTAATACTTTAGAATTATTTTTATTATCTAATTTTTCTTTTTGTATTTCTATAGTTTCCTTAAATTTTTCTTTTAATTCTTCCATATCCTCAACTTTAGATGAATATAATGTTGCCAAAATGTCTCCTTTTTCTACAAAATCACCTATTTTTTTATTTAAAACTATACCAGCTGTATAATCTATTTCATCATCTTTTTTCTCTCTACCTGCACCTAATTTTACACTCACTATTCCTATTTGTTCTGCATCCATTTTAGAGATATATCCTGAAAATTCTGAAAATACATTATCTTCAAATTTAGCTTCCGGAAATAAATCTGGATTAGATATATATTCTACATTTCCACCTTGCATATATACCATTTCCTTAAATCTTTCCAATGCTTTTCCACTATCTATACACTCTATTACTTCTTTTCTTATCACATCTAAATTTTTTTCTGTACACATCATAAGCATATGTGAAGCTATTTCTATACAAACTTCTCGTAAATCTTCTGGTCCTTTTCCATTCAAAATTTCTATTGCCTCTTTTACTTCTAAAGCATTTCCAATATTCTTTCCTAACGGTTCTTCCATATTTGTGATTAGTGCAACAACTTTACGACCTGCCCCTTTTCCTATTTGAATCATTTTATCTGCTAATTCTATTGCTTCTTTTAAATCTTTCATAAACGCTCCACTACCAACTTTTACATCTAAAAGTATACAATCTGAACCTGCTGCTATTTTTTTACTCATAACACTTGAAGCAATTAACGGAATACTGTCTACTGTTGCAGTAACATCTCTTAAAGCATATATTTTCTTATCAGCCGGAGTTAAATTTCCAGTTTGACTAATAACTGCTACTCCTATTTTCTTAACTTGGTTAAAGAACTCTCGTTCAGATAAATTGGTTCTAAAACCTTCTATAGATTCTAATTTATCTATAGTACCACCAGTATGCCCCAGGCCTTTTCCACTCATTTTAGCTACGTGACCGCCTAGAGTAGCTACAATAGGAGCTATTATTAATGTAGTTTTATCACCAACACCTCCTGTACTATGCTTATCAACAGTAACTGCATTTATTTTAGATAAATCCATTACATCTCCTGAATTTATCATAGCTATTGTTAAGTTTAAAAGTTCTTTATAGTTCATTCCATTAAAACATATAGCCATTAATAATGCTGACATTTGATAATCTGGGATACTTCCATTTATATATCCTTGCACAACATATTCTATTTCTTTTTTTGAAAGTGGTATTTTTTTCTTTTTACTTCTAATTATATCTAACATACCCATAATTTTGTTCTCCTAATACTAATACTTATAAAATTTAAATATTTTTTAATCTAAACTAAAACTTTCTGGTAATAATTCTTCTAAAGTATATTCTTTTATTTCCGTTTTATTCTCTTCATTAACTCGTCCTAAAATGATTTTAAAATCTGGGTTACAAAATTCTGCTAATACTTGTCTACATGCTCCACAAGGTGTGCAATATTCGTCAAATTTCTCTGTTGCAGAGCCTACTATTGCAATTGCTTTAAAATTTCTTTTACCTTCACTTATTGCTTTAAATATAGCTGTTCGTTCTGCACAATTTGTTAGCGAATATGATGAATTTTCTATGTTGCACCCCAAATATATTTCATCATCTTTTGTTAAAAGTGCCGCTCCTACTTTAAACTTTGAATACGGACTATATGAATTTTTTGCCACTTCTATGGCTTTTAGAATCAAATCTTTATTATCTATCACAATACTACTCCTATTATTTATATATTATTTTTAATCTAAAAAACTTTCTCCTGGTAAATTATTTTCTATTTGGAAATTATCTAATACTGTTTTTGCAATATCAGCATATGTTTTTCTTATTCCTAAATTTCTAGGTTCTACATTTTTACCATACATTAATATAGGTATATATTCTCTTGAATGATCTGTACTTGGTGTTGATGGATCACAACCATGGTCTGCTGTTATTATTAATAAATCTTCTTCTTTTAACATTCCTATAAAGCCTTCTAGCCACTTATCAAATTCTGTTATTGCTCTTGCATATCCATCTATATCATTACGATGGCCGTATAACATATCAAAATCTACTAAATTTACAAAACATAATCCAGTAAATTCTTTTTCTAACATTTTCATTGTTACTTCCATACCATTAGAATTGCCAGTTGTTCTCATACTTTCTGTAATACCTGAACCTGCAAAAATGTCATTTATTTTCCCTACAGATATTACATCAAATTTTTCTCTTTGCAAATAGTTTAACATTGTATCTTTAGGTGGTGCTAACGAAAAATCATGCCTATTACTTGTTCTTATAAAATTTGGATATTCTCCTATAAATGGTCTTGCAATTACTCTTGCTACTGAATTTTTTCCTGTCAAAATTTTTCTTGCAATTTCACAATATTTATATAATTCCTCTACTGGTACTACCTCCTCATGTGCGGCTATTTGAAATACGCTATCTGCTGAAGTATATACAATTAAAGCTCCTGTTTTTATATGTTCTTCACCATATACTTTTATAACTTCTGTACCTGAGTATGGTTTATTACATAACACACCTCTACCTGTTTCTTTAGAAAATTTTTTTATAACATCCTCTGGAAATCCATCTGGATATGTTGGAAAAGGATTTTCTGATATAAGACCTGCTATCTCCCAATGTCCTATTGTAGTATCTTTACCTTTTGAAACTTCTCTCGCTTTACCATATGAGGCTATTGGATTTTCTACACCATTTTCATACATAATACCATCTATATTGAAAATTCCCATTTTCTTTAAAATATTTATATCAAATTCTTTAGATATAGAAATAGCTCTTAAAGTATCACTTCCTCCATCTGCAAAATCTTTTGAATCTGGAGCTTCTCCTACTCCAAAACTATCTAATACAATTAAAAATATTCTTTTATTCTTCATTAAAATCGTTTTCCTTTCTCTTATAATTAGTAATCTTATGAATAGTTTTATTCTACAAAATTTTATCTTTAGGGAATATTAATTATATTAGTAAGTTATTCCCACATTTAGTGCTAATTCCATCATATCTGTAAATGATTTTTCTCTTTCTTCAGCTGTACAATATTCTTCTTCGAAAATTTTATCTGATATTGTACAAATAGCAAGTGCTTGTTTTCCAAATTTTGCGGCATTTATATATAAAGCTGCAGCTTCCATTTCCACTGCTAATACTCCTAAATCTCTCCACTTTTTATACACATCATTTGTAGGATTATAAAAAATATCTGATGAAATAATATTTCCAACTTTTATTTTTAAATTTAATTCTTTTGCTTTTTTAGCTGTTAATTGTAAAAGTTCATAATTACATATAGGTGCAAAGTTTCCATCTAAATTAAATTGAGATACATAATTAGAATTTGTACATGCTCCCATTGCAACTACTATATCTTTTAATTCTAAATCTTTATTTATAGCACCTGCAGTTCCTATTCTTATAATTCTTTCTACTCCAAATTTATCAAATAATTCATAACTATATATTCCCATAGATGGCATTCCCATACCACTTGCCATTACTGATATTTTTTCTCCTTTATATATTCCTGTATATGCATAT
Organism: uncultured Clostridia bacterium; assembly: GCA_934182605.1. Classification (GTDB taxonomy): domain Bacteria; phylum Bacillota; class Clostridia; order TANB77; family CAG-508; genus CALXUC01. Next base: position 144,428 of record CAKPRQ010000002.1, read on the forward strand.
ATGTTTCTAATACTACTTATTAACTTTGCGTCTTCTAGAAAATTTTCTGCTATAAATTTTGCCCTTAATGGATCTCCTGGCATTAATACTGTTTTAGCAAAATCCCCTTCGTTTGCTACTATATGAGCTGTTTTGATTTCCATATAAATAACCTCCCTCTTTTCTTTTCATATTGTACTATAAAATAGAAAAAATAGCAAGAAAACTTACTATTTTTTATGATGGAAAAACTATAATTATACTATATATAACAGATTAAAACGAAGTAATGGCAGTACGGAAACCATCATTAACAAAAGCAGCTGACTTATTAGAAGCAAATGCAAAGATTCCAAATTCATTGCTACTATTACCACTATAATCTCCTCCACGATAAAAGAAAGGAAAACTAGCATTTGCAAAATCAGTATGATCTCCAAACCAAGCATATTGACAATTTCCTATATATTGAGAACCGTCGTAATATCCCGTTGCTAATGATGTTTCAAAGATGCCATCTCCATATTTTTGAACTGATAATCCATAATTTCTTAAATAATCATCTGGGTTTCCTGCTTCGTATACATCTTTATACTTATCTACAGCCTCATATAAAGCTTTTCCATAACTTTCACTTGTTAAGTATGTGTTAGCTATCGTTCCACCTTTTGTACTATCTACATACGCTGCTACTTGTTCCCAAGCTCCTCCCGCCATATCGTATATACCATATACATTCCCAGTTGTGCTAGTTATTGCATTTTCTTTATAATTTCCGCTTCCAGTTATATATCTTGTTGTATTTGCCATTACTTCTGTTCCATTTCTTCCATAAACACTATGTGCCAAGTATGCTGCAGCGCCCCATTCTGTATTTTTTATTAAGTGTGGGTCTATTGCATCTTTATTTGTTGATATTCCATATATACTTGCATTACTTTCATTATTCATATTGTAACAATTTAAAAATGTATTATTTCTATTTATATCTCTCCAACTACCTACATTTCCTACTGTTCTTAATATTACACTATTTGATGTTCGTACATTTCCTGCTTGTGTTGCACTAAAACTTGCATTTGCTGAGCTTGCTTCAAATTTTCCTATCCATATTCCTTCTAATTCTATTGGTGTTCCATCTTCTTTTTCCCAACTAAAGGCTGGGTGTACTACAAATGAATTTGCTGATGTTAATGGAACTGATAATGGATTCGTTATGTCTATATTTACACTTCCACCATTTTTATAAGTATTATCTGTATTTAAAAATTTTATTAATATTTCTCCTGCTTGATCTGTATGATAACCACTTGCTATTTTATATGCATATCTTGGTATCCATACATACATACTTCCTTCACTTGTTACTTTTTTTCCATATAGTTCTTCTAAATTTGCTGTACTTGCATTTGTTACTCCTTCTATTTTTAAATTATCTCTTAACATTACATTTGCCCATTTACTTTTATTTTCTTGTCCTACTAAACTTGTATCTACATAATCAAACCAGGTATTATTTGTAATTTCTTCTTCTGTTGCTACATACCAACTACTATCACTTTCATTATATGTCACTGGTACCATGCCTTCTGTTAATTTTACACTTATTTCTGAAACTTCTCCTGGTATTTCTCCACCATCTCCATTACCACTCTCTCCTCCAGATATTGAACCATTCATATTAGCTTCCATTTGTTCTATTAAATTTTGTATTTTATCATTTTCACTTTGTACTGCATTTTCATATGTCTCTTTTGCTTCTTTTACCTTACTAAATAATCCATCTCCATTTATTACTGCTGTTATTACTACACTTGCTAATATTAACATTATTATTACTGTTATTACTAATACAATTAATGTTATTCCTTTTTCTTTTCTAACTATTTTTTCCATTTTATTTCTTTCCTCCTATTTTTTACTTTTAAACTTCACATATATTATAATTCTTATTTTTCAATTTGAGAACAAACGCATATGCGAGTTTTTTTATTTATAAATTTTCTTATATTCTTTGAAATTCCTAACTTTTGAACTTAGTTTTATATCAAAAATTTTTTTTGATTTTATTTTTTCTCACATTTTTATAAAAAAATTTTATTGATTATCTTAATTCTAAGTATACCCAAATATTTTAAATAAATTTAATTTTTTATTAAAACTTACTATAAATATATATATTTCATTATATGCTGTTTTGTAAAAAGCACAAAAAGATAGACCTATACCTTTTATGTTAGGGACTAGCTCTAACATTTATACCTATTTTTAGTATAGTTCTATCTCTAATTCTATTATTCAATTTCAAAAATCTATATATTAAAGTCTTTTTATTTTCTAAATGACAATATACGATATATATATATATATATATACAGCCACAAGGGTTTCAGCGATTTTTATTATTTTTTTCATTTTATTTTCTTCTTTTAATTTTAAGTGTTCTATCATTTTATTTTTCTCCTCTTATTCCTTTTTTATTATCCAAATATTATCACATTTTTTTATTTTATGCAATACCAATTGAGTTACTTTTTCTTTATCATTTCATACACTTTTAACCTTATATTATTATACCTTACTTGTTCCAAAACTAAGTACCATAAATATATAATTATAAAGAATATAGAAATATTTTTTATAATTAATATTATTATACTAGATAGTACTGTTAAAGTAATTAAAGTAATGTAACTTACTCTTTCTGTTAATATTATACTTTTTCTTTTCTCTACATTTTTTAATGTTAATATACTTTTTAACAATCTTCCACCATCTAATGGATAAATAGGAATTAAATTAAAAATTGCTAATAATAAATTCACATATATAAAAGTTTCCTGTGATATGTACAAAAATAAATTACTTGGTAATAGCATTATAATAAATGCCATTAAAATATTTGTAATTGGACCTGCAAGTACTATTACCAGCTTTTGTTTTTCTAATACCTTTTTTCCGTTCTTTTTATATTTTTCAAAATAAATACTTATTCCAAATGGTGTTATTTTTAATGTTTTAGGTTTTAACCCATAGAATATCCCTGTAATGATATGTGCAAATTCGTGTATTAAAGCAAATATTATTAGTAATATGTACAATTCTAATTGATTCGTTAAATAAAATAGTAATATAAATACAAATATTTGTAAATTTAATTTTATTCTCATACTTCCTCCTAAAAGTAAATTACTCTTTAAACTCTAACACATATTCTGGATTAACATATCTTCCACAATATATTATTTCAAAATGTAAATGAGGTCCCGTTGAATTTCCTGTAGAACCAACTTTTGCAATTGTTTGCATCATTGTTATTTTATCTCCTACATTGACTAGTAATTCATCACAATGTGCATATAATACAACTAAATCGTTATTTTGAATTTTAAGTACTTTACCATAACTAGCTTGTTCTTCTGCTAATATTACAGTTCCATTAGTTGCTGATATTATTTCTGAACCAGTATTTCTGGCTATATCTATGCCTGTATGAAATTTGGGTTGAATATCTCTATCTCCAAATCTTGATGTTATTGTTCCTCTCAAAGGTAATGTTATTTCATAATTATTTTTAATACTTTCTGCGTCTTCTTTCATTTGCTCATCATCACTATTAATATTTTTAACTTCTCCTCCACCTGTACCTAATGCCACTGCATTATCTTGAGTATTTTCTGTTGGAGCATTATCAATTCCACTTACATTGTTTTCTGTATTTTCCTCTATGCTTGAATTTTCTACAGTATTATCTACTACAGCATTCTTTTCTAAATTTGTATTTTCGTTTATGGTGTTATCTGTAACAGTATTTTCTAAAGTATTAGTTAAGCTATTATTATCCATAGTATTTAATTCATTTATCAATGTGCTCTCTTCATCTTCAGGCACAACTGGTGGAAATAAACCGTTTTAAGAAATTATTATTTTTTATATACTCATTGAATTCTGTAATTTTTTCATTAAAATTTACATCATATGCAAGTACCATCTCAACCTTTTTTATAAAATCATTTGAAAAAAACAAATTAGAATTTTGTATAACATATATAATAAAATAAATAAAAATAGATACTCCTATTTGAATTAACATTTTTTTAAATCTTTTTTTATCTTTCTTTTGTATATTTCTATTAAGATCTCTTGAAGGTACTGTTACATTAATATTTCGCCTTCTTTGATATATTTCTTCTGCTTTTCTAAATTTTTCTTCGTCACTTAAAACTCTTTCCAAAAAGAAAACCCCCTGTCCTTTTTTTCTATGTTATTTAAACATATTCAAAGGAAGGAGATTTTATGCATAAATAAAATTTAATATAACAAATTATAGTTTTACTTATATAATACTTGTAATAATTACATAAATTAAAAAACTAATTAATGTAATTATAGTTATTCTTTTTAATTTTTTATACTTTTTTTCTAATAATCTTATATTCACTTTTTCTGTTTTAGTTTCAAATTTAGAAATATAATTTAATAAAACATATTTAGCCTCTTCTAAAATATAATCTTTAGATAACACTTTATTATCTTTAGTATTATCTTCCGCTTCTTTCGTTTCTTTTATTTTTAGCTTTAAATTCGGATTTAAAACTATATAAGCTTCTTCTATCAAATTAGAAGGTAAATCTTTTAATATTAACATATTTTTTAAATTATTCATATTATCTTTATCTCCTATATTTATTTTATGTAACAACTCAGAGGATATTTCTCTAAAGCTTGGTATATAGCTATTTGTAAGTCAAGACCAGGATTGTGTGACCCTAGCTATGTTTTGACTAAAAATAGCTATATACCAAGCTTTTTAAAGATTATGGCCTGATTTGTTACTATTATATAATTAATTATTTCCAAAAAATAGAAAAGTATTCAAAATTTTGAATACTTTTCATACCAAAAATTTAATATATTAAATTTTAAAAAACTGTAACTTAATTTGTTAATTTATAACTTCCATTACATCACCTGACCCTAAACCTTCTAAATTATAATAGCTATCTGGAATTTCTCCTATTATTATATTTTCTGCAAAAAGTACTTGATTTAATATCTTTGTATCTATATCACCATATGCTGTTAATATACTTACCTCACATTCTACATCTAAATATAATCTATGTATTGTTTGATTTATACCGTGCAGCTTCAAAACTTGATTTAAAATTCGTTACCACATTACCTACTGGTTTTACTTTTATGTTTATACTTGGGCCTCTTGCTGATAATAATTTAATTCCACTTAGCACTCCCATTGCTATAGGTATATCTCTTTTTTCTAGTGCATTTAGCTCTTCTTGTATCTTATATGCTATATCTGATGCTAGTATATTTATCAAAATTACATTAGATTTTACCATTGTTATCTTATCATTTGCATCTTTAGAAATCATAATCAAGTCCTCGTACTCCACATTTTGTAATACTTTAGTGGATACATCATTTAAAATCATAGTTCCTATTTTATTGGTTTCTTCTATGCATAACTTCTGAAAAGGCCCTGATAAACAATTTACTATATACGCAACTGTAAATCCTGCCACTAACCATATTGTTAAAAAATAGTATAACTTTTTTAATTTTTTATTATGAATAAAATTTTTAGAATTAGGTAACTTTATTCTTTTTCTTGAATAAATTTTATCCATATAAAAAATCTTCCCTTCTTTACTTAAAAGTTACTATTTCCTACAATATTTTGGTATAAATAATTGTGTTCCTGGTGTTATTTTAGAATTCATTTCCAAATTATTTAATTTAGCAATATCCTCCATTCTGCTATTAAATACTTTTCCTATGCTCCATAAAGTATCATTTTCCTTAGTAAAATATATTACCATACTATATGAATTAGACACTGGAGTAGCATCCATTTCTATTTTGTCTATTAAATTAATTCTTTCACTCTTATATAATTCTATTTCAAATACTAATGTTAATTTAGTTTCTATACTACCATCTGGCATTACTACTATAACATTATCTCTTACTTCTAAATTTGTTTCTATAAAAGACATATTGCTTAATCCCTCTACGTCTACAATATGTTCAAATGGTATTGTAATTTCTTTAGATTCCATATTATTAATTCCATCTGACTTATATGTATATGTTAATTTTAATTCACCTTCATATATTATTTTAGAACTTCCTAATTTACTTTCATTTATGATTGGAGCTATATCCACATCATAAACTTCATTTTCCATTAATCTTTCTAACTGAATTTTTTCATTAAAATTTAATGTATTTGTCACAGTATTTACAAATGAACGTGTATCTATTTCCTTACTAGTAAATTCTAACTTAGCTTCTGGAGTATATAAGTCTTGCATTACTTTAATTTCTTTTTTCTCATACACATATGTACTTAATTCAATTTCAATTTCTACATATATTGAATGTTCTTCAACTTGGTTTGGCTTTATTATTAAATTTTTTATTTTATATTTCGTATTACAAATATTAGTATCATTTACATTTGGCATATCTATAAAACCCATAACAGGAATTCTATTTTCTATTACTTTAATTCTAGCATCGTCAGTTAAATACATTATTTTTACTAAAGCCTCTGCCTTGCACAAAACTTTATTATAACTAATCTTGTTTTCTTTATTTATAATACTAATATCAACCTTTAAAATTTCCGCTAAATTATCGACATTATCTATAGTCATAGTTTCTTTGGCATAACTTACAGTTTCTCCAAAACCTAATAATGAATTTATAGATAACTCCTCTTCTAATTTTTCTAAATTTTTTATATCATCTATTTCATTTACAATTTCAATATCTTCATTTGAATATAATTTTATATTTTCATCTAGAATTATTTTTATATTAACTTTTCTTCCATTTAATATCTTACATTCTATATTTTTAATATTTATATTGTCCATTATTTGCATACCTGGCTTACAATCATCAAAATCTAAAACCTTACTGAAATCTAATACTGTATTTAAACTTCTAACTCCTCCTTCTTCACTATCTGGAAGATAAACTATATAAACATTAACTCCTCCATCTATTTTAATTTTACCGTTCCATTGCCTCTTTTTTATAAATACATACTGTTCCAGATGAACTTATTGTATTTAATATATCTGGCTTTATATCTGGCACAATTATATCTCCTTCTACAACTATATTTTCTAATTTTTGTCCAACTATTTTGTTTACACATACCTTTTCCTTTTTTAAATTTAATAACATAATTTACCTCCTAAAATGTTACAATATTGTTATATACATTGTAACTTTATTTTTACTAATATATATATATTTAAGAACGAAAAAAAAATTCCTAAAAATAGGAATTTTTTTTACTTTACATTTATTTTTAACTTATCCATAATACTTTCAATAGATTTGTAAATAAAAATATTATTTAGTAATTTATTTTAAATAATAAGTATATAATTTATCTACTTTTTTAACTATAATTATTTTAATTCAAAAGGTGCTGTAAAAGGATTTAAATTTTCTCCATCATATATTAATACTTCCACATTTTTTGAAAGTACATCTGCATATGTATAACTTTCTTTTAGTTCATTTCCAACTTTAACACAAAATGTCCATGGATATGTTTCTTCAACAATTGCTGTTTTTTCTAAAATTTTTGATTTACCTAAAGTTCTTTTTAATAAAACTTTTCTTCCTACTAAATCCGCCATTCCCTTTTTTAAATTGGCTAATTGTACAATTTCTTCTTTGTAAATCATTTAATCACCTACTTTATAATAATTTGGAAATAATTATATTTACCGCTTATTATATCCGAGTAGTATGTTATCATATTTAACTTTTTATGTCAAAGTCTCTTTTTTGACAAAAATTTACAAATTGTTACTCTTGTAGGCACTTTAAAAATTATTACATTTATATTACATTTGTGTTACAAAAATATTACATTTTATAATTAATACTTCTATTGCTTCATTTTTTAATCTTTCATTTATGTCTTCTATAAATACTTTTTGTAGTTCTAATAAAACATTTTCAGAACAATATACTTTAGCAGAATTATATTGTGCTATATTTTTATTAGACATATCTAGTAATTTTTCACCTATTATCTCTCCCATTGGCTCAAATTTATTATACGATTTTATTTTTTTCTTGTCAAACTATTGATTTTTTTATTTTTATAATGTATAATATTTTAGTAGCAAGTTATAGGGGTATAGTGTTAATGGTAGCACATCGGTCTCCAAAACCGCCTGTGAGGGTTCGAATCCTTCTACCCCTGCCAACTTTATAGTTTTTTAAATAGTTTTGAATATTTTTCAAAACTATTTTTTCGTTGAAAAATACGACTTTTTTACTATAGATAATTGCAAAAGTAAATTCTAGATTATGTTTAAGACTAGAATTTACTTTTGCAATTAAGATATTTTATAAAATTTTTTCAAAAGTATTGACACACGTATTAACACGTGGTATAATTATGGACAGAGAGGAGGATAATAAATGCGTAGCAAAATGCTAATCAGATTGCTTCAGCAAAATGGTTGGCAAAAGATTTCACAAAAAGGTTCTCATTTAAAAATGAGAAAACGGAAATCAAATTGAAATTATTCCTGTACATAACGGAGATATTCCAATAGGGACAGCTGAAGCAATTTTAAAAAGAACAGGGCTAAAATGATTAGCCCTCCCTACTAACTTATAAAAATTCTGTTTAATATAGGAGGGAACTTTATTTTTATAATTATTAAGGGATTTCTTTATTATGCATTTATCTTCCTCTTTACAATATAAATGGAGGTATAATAATGAAAACAAAATTAACTGTTTTTCCTGCAATCTTTACTTTTGACGGTAAATATTATAACGTTGATTTTATAGACTTAAAAGGTTGTTCAACTTTTGGAGATAGTATACAAAATGCTTTTTTAATGGCTCAAGAAGCTATGGGATTATATTTAGATACTTTACCTAACTTTCCAAAACCAACTTTAGATCTATCAAATATTGCTTTAGGCGAAAAACAATTTGTTTCATTTGTCAGTATTGACATGGAGGAGTATAGAAAAAAGTTTAATAACAAATCTGTAAAAAAAACTTTAACCATACCAGTATGGTTAAACTACTTATCTGAAAAGAATAACATTAATTTCTCCCAAGTTTTACAAGAAGCTTTAAAAGAAAAATTAGGTATTGACTAATTAAAAAAAATAATATATAATATAAAAAAACGCATTTGTTATCTTAAAATCGAGAAAAAAACTAGATAAATACAAATTTATCTAGTTTTTTATTTTGTAAACCTAAAAAACATATTATAAATTAATATATTTTATATTAAAGGCTGTGATTATATTACAAAACTATATCACGTTTTAATATATTATTTTGTACAACTCCTAAACCTATAAATTTATTATCCTTATCATAAATTCTATAAACATCATCTTCTCTTTTCTTAACAAGCATCATTCCATTTATGAATAATTTTAATTCATTATCTGTTTTTAGATTAATTGCACCATACGTTTTAAATGCTGTTTCTATATCTATAAAATATTTACTCTCTATTTCTTCATTTAATAACGTTTTTAAGTTTTCTAAATCTATTGCTTGTTCTAATGTAAATGTTCCTACCTTTGTTCTTACTAATGCAGACATAGTTCCTACTGTTCCAAGTTCTTTCGCCATATCTTCACAAAGTGTTCTTATGTATGTTCCTTTTGAGCAAGCTACTCTAAATTTTATTTCTTCACTTTCCATATTTATATCTAGTAATTCTATATCATATATTGTTATTTCTCTAGGCTTTACCTCTACTTTTTGTCCTAATCTGGCATATTCATATAACTTTCTTCCATCTACTTTTATTGCTGAATACATGGGTGGAATTTGTTGTTGTTTTCCTTTAAAGCATTCTAATACATCCTTTAGATTTTCTATCTCTAATGCTGATTCTGGAACTTTCTTTGTTTCTATCACATCACCAGTAATATCACCTGTACTAGTTTTTATACCAAGTTTTAAAGTTGCAATATATTCTTTATCATGATCTATTAAGTATTTTGATATTCTAGTTCCTTTTGATATTAAAATTGGTAATACTCCTGATGCTAAAGGATCTAATGTTCCAGTATGTCCCACACTTTTTATTTTCATAGATTTTCTTATTTCTGTTACAACATCTTGTGATGTTATTCCTGTTGGTTTATTTACAATAATTACTCCATTCATTTTAAGTTTCATTCCTTTCTTACTTTACTAAAAAGCTTTTAATAGGTTACAGTTCAGATAATAAACATATAACTTTTGCAAAATCGTGATATATAGCTATTTGCAAGTCAAGACCCGGATTGTGTGACCCTAGCTATGTTTTGACTAAAAATAGCTATATATCACGATTTTGTAAAATAGTTACTGAACTGTAACTTTAATAGTTATGAAAGAAAGTTCTTTCAATTTATACTCCTTCTTATTTCTTCTATTATTCTTTCTTTTGCTATTTCTAGAGGATATTGCATTAAGCATCCGGCAGCTTTTATATGGCCACCTCCACCATATATAATACATATATCTGCAACATTTACATTAGAATTACTATTTGCTCTTAAAGATACTTTATAACCATTTTCAGTTTCTCTAAAAAATACAGATACCATAACACCTTCTATACTTCTTCCTTGCTCTACAATTCCTTCATGGTCTCCAAACTCTGCATTAACTTTTTTCTCATCTTCCATTGTTATGTATGTAAATGCAATCCTTCCATTTTCTAAAAGTTCTAATCTATCTATAGCAATTTTAGTAAGATTAAATCTGGAAAGTGTTACTGTTTGCATCACTTTTTCATATATATTTGATATGTTAACACCTTTTTCTAACATACTTGCAGCAAATTCAAAAGTCTCTGCTGTTACATTACTATATTTAAATCCACCTGTATCTGTTATTATTCCTGTTATTAAGCAAGTACCTATTTCTTTTGTTATTTCTATTCCAAAATACTCAAAAATTCCAAATAATATTTGTGCACATGCTGGAGAAACTGGATTAACATAGTTATAATGGCCAAACATTGTATTTACACTATGGTGATCTATTACTATAGTTTTTTTAGCGTTTTCAAAATATGTAGCCACTCCATTTAGTCTCTTTAAATCAGCACAGTCTAACGCAATTGCTAAATCATATTTTTCAATATCAGATTCTTTTTTTATTTCACTAATTCCTGGTAAAAATTCAAATGTTCTTGGCATTTCTGGTATTATAATATCTACGTCTTTATTATTACTCTTTAATGCTAAAAATACTGCCATACTGCTACCTATAGCGTCACCGTCTGGTGACTCATGTGTTAATATTACTATTTTATTTGCTTTCCTAATCTCTTCTTTTATATCATCCAAAGTCAAAATTATACTCCCCCACTCTTATAATTTACACAATTATTAAAATTCATAGTTTATATTTAAGGTATATTATATAAGTAAAATTTACCAGCACTAAAATATAATTATTTTTCAACTACTGTAACGGTTTTAAGTCTTTAGTAATCTCTTCTATAATTGAATCAATCTTAGCTCCATATTCAATAGTCTCATCAAATTCAAATACAAGTTCAGGTGTATTTCTTAAATTTATTTTTTTAGCTAATAAACTTCTTATATATCCTGAAGCTTGTTTTAAACCTGCTAAGGTATTCTTTTTATTTTTTGAATTTATCATACTTACATATACCCTAGCATACCTTAAATCTGGTGTAACTTTTACTTTAGTTACACTTATCATTCCTGTTATGTTAGAATTATTCAATTCAAAATTAATTATATTACTAATTTCTCTTTTTAATTCCTCATTTATACGATTCATTCTATTAGTTTCTTTCATAATGAATATCATTCCTTTCTGAAGGTATAAACAAAATTTAAGTAACTCTCAAATTGTAATACTTTTTTTAATTTACTCTTTCCATTGTATAGGCTTCTAATATGTCGCCTTCTTTTACATCATTAAAGTCTTCTATTTGAATTCCACATTCAAATCCATGAGATACTTCTTTTACATCATCTTTAAATCTCTTTAATGTTGAGATTTTACCTTCAAATATTTCTTTTTCTTCTCTCTTAACTTTAACTATTGCACCTCTTACAATTTTACCATCTAATACAAAAGATCCTGCTATTGTACCAGCATTTGAAATTTTAAATATTTGTCTTACTTCTGCGTGTCCTGATAAAACTTTTTCATATACTGGTGCTTCTAAACCTTTCATAGCATATTCTACAGCTTCTATTGCTTGATATATTATAGAATAACTTTGTAAATTTACATTACCTTTTTCTGCAATTTCTTTTGCATTTGACATTACATTTACATTAAATGCTATTAATATTGCATTTGATACTTTTGCTAAATTAACATCAGATTCATTTACTGCACCTACTGCTGCATGTATTACTTTTACTTTTATTTCATCATTAGATAATTTTTCTAATGCTTGTTTTACAGCTTCTACAGACCCTTGGACATCTGCTTTTACAATTATAGATAATTGTTTTAAATTTGCTTCATCCATTTTACTAAATAAATTATCTATAGTTACCACTGAATTAGATTTCAAATGTTCATCTCTTTCTATACGTTTCCTTTTTTCTACTAAATGTCTAGCTGTTTTTTCATCTTTTACTTCATAGAATGTTTCTCCAGCTTCTGGTACTGTTGATAGGCCTATTATTTCTACAGGTGTAGAAGGGCCTGCTTTCTTTACTTTTTGACCTTTATAATTAGTCATTTGTCTTATTCTACCTATTGAAGAACCTACTATTATTGTATCTCCTACATCTAAAGTTCCTCTCTGTACTAAAACTGAAGCTATTGGTCCCCTAGATTTATCAAGTCTTGCTTCTATTACTACACCTTTTGATTGTTTATTAGGATTTGCTTTCAATTCCTTCATATCAGCTACTAATAATACCATTTCTAAAAGTGTATCTATATTCTTATTATATTTAGCTGAAATAGGTACATATATTACATCTCCGCCCCATTCTTCTGGTACTAATTCATACTCTGTTAATGCTTGTTTAACTTTTTCTACATCCGCACCTTCTAAGTCGATTTTATTTACAGCAACTATAATAGGAATATTAGCTGCTTTAGCATGGTTTATTGCCTCTATTGTTTGTGGCATTACACCATCATTTGCCGCAACTACTAAAATTGCAATATCTGTAATTTGTGCACCTCTAGCTCTCATACTCGTAAAAGCTTCATGACCTGGTGTATCTAAAAATGTAATTTCTCTATTATTCACATTGACTTTATATGCACCAATGTGTTGAGTAATACCTCCTGCTTCACCTTCTATAACATTAGTATTTCTTATAGCATCTAAAAGTGAAGTCTTACCATGATCTACGTGCCCCATTACTACTACTACTGGTGGTCTTGGTTTTAAATCTTCTTCTCTATCCTCTGTTTCATCAAATAATATATCTTCTTCTCTTACTTCTTCTTTCTTAATTGCATTTACGCCAAATTCTTGTGCAACTAAATATGCAGTATCAAAATCTAATTCATTATTAATTGTGGCCATAATACCATAATCAAATAATTTTTTAATTACTTCACCTGTTGTCTTTTTCAATTCGGCAGCTAAATTTTTAACACTAATATTTTCTGGTATTGTTATTTCTGTTAATTTGAATATTTTTTGCTTACTTTCTGTTTTTTGTTCTTTATTAGCTTTCTTTTTATTCTTTCTATTTCTATTATTAGAAAGGTCATAATAATCTAACATATCTCCTTCTGTAAACATATGTGATAATTTATTAGATTGTTTTAAATCTTTTAATTTAACATCATCAAATTCATTATTAAAATCTTTTTTTGATTTTGAAACTTTTTTATTTTTACCCTCTTCATATTTTTTATTTAATTTTTGTTTATCTATAGCCTTATTTTGATACTCTCTTACGCTTTCTTTTTCTATAGTATCAACTGCCATAATATTTTTAATATTCTTTTCTATACCATAATTATCAAGTGGTTTCTTTTTAAAATTATTATTCTTATTATTAAATTTATTTTCTCTATTATCAGAATATTTATTATTCCTATTATTTGTATCCCTAAAATTATTATTCTTTTTCTCACCAAAATTATTACGTTTATTATTTTGGTTATTAAATTTATAATCATTATTTCTTTTATCGTTTCTATCATTAAATCTATTTTTATTATTTTTAATATCTACATTACTCTTTTTGTTGAAATTTTTATTTTGAACATTACTACTTTTTCCTACGTTTATCTCTTTTTTTGAAGAATCTTGATTTACTACGTTATCAGCATTATTTGGAGTACCTATAGATTTCTTTTCTTCAATTTTTATAACATTCTCTTTTACAATATCTTCTTTCTTATCATTTTGAGTTTCATTTTTGTTTTCAATTTTTTTCTCATTTTTAACTTCTTTTTTACTTTCTTTTTTTAATCCAAATAACTCATCAACAGTCATAGGTTTTTGGGGTTTTTCTCTGTAAACTATGTTATAGTCTTTCTTTCTTGACTCTTCGAAATTTAAATTAGATTTGTTATTATTTTCTTCTTTTTTATGATCTACCTCTTCAGAAATAATAACTTCTCTTCTTATAATTACAGGTTTTTCTTCTTTCTTTGCTTCATTTTTGGCTTTTTTTTGCATTTTATTTTTTTTACCTTCTCCTTTATTATTTTGTGTATCTAACATATGTTTTTTTAGCACTTCTATTTGCTCATTACTTATTACATTCATATGACTTGTTACATTTATTCCCAAATCATTCGCTTTCTTAATTAGTTCATTACTTGATAATCCTAACTCTTTTGCTAATTCATGCACTTTAACCTTACTCAATTATATCCCCTCCATCAAAATATTTTTTATAGCTGTAGCAAAATTTATATCCTTCACACATATTACTGCTTTATTCTTTTTTCCAATAGCTTCACTCAAAAAGTTAATTTCACCATACTCAATACACATTATCTCGTTTCTTCCACACAAATAATTTATATTATTTTTAGTTTTTTCTGAAGCTTCCACTGAAACTATTACTAGTTTAGCCTTTTTTTTCACAATACATTCACCAACTGCATCAAAACCTGCAATTATTTTTCCGGCTTTTGTTGCTAACCCCAATAACCCTTTAATCTTATTATCTATCAACTATATTACCTTTTAACCTTTCATAAACATTATCATCTATTTTCTTTAATCTATATGCTTTCTCCAAACAATCTATACTATGACAAATATACGCTCCACGTCCCACTTTTTCGTTATTTATTTTAATTAACTTATCTTTATCTTTTTTAGAATTACAAGCTATGCAAGTTCTTATTGGTATATGAGCCATATTTTTCACTCCTTATTATTACTCTTTATTCTCTTCAACACTTTCATCAATATTATTTTCAGCAACTTCTTCATTTTCTTCGCTTATTTCGTCTTTTTGTGCTTCCAACAATTCTCTGAATTGAGTTTCACTTTTTATATCTATTTTCCAATTTGTTAATCTCGCTGCTAGTCTTGCATTTTGTCCTGACTTTCCTATTGCAAGAGATAATTGATCATCCGGAACTATTACTTGTGCAAATTTATCTTCCTTTATATCTACTGCTAATACTTTTGCAGGTAATAGTGCAGAAGCAATATATATAGATGGATCTTCATTCCATTCTATTACATCTATTTTTTCACCATTCAACTCATTTATAATATTTTGTATTCTTACGCCTTTCTGTCCTACACAAGAACCAACTGGATCTATATTAGGATTAGAAGAGTATACAGCTACTTTGCTTCTATATCCTGGGTCTCTTGAAACGCTCTTTACTTCAATTAATTTTTCATATATTTCTGGTATTTCAAATTCAAATAACCTTTTTACAAATTCTGGATGACTTCTTGAAAATGTTACTTGTGGTGTACCTTTAGGTCCTTTCTCTACGTTCATAACATATCCTTTTAAAGTTTGATTTACATAGTATTTTTCAGTAGGTATTTGCTCTTTTTCTGGCATAAATCCTTCTAATTTTTCTAAATCTATAATAACTAATCCATTCTCAACTTTTTGTACTATTCCTGAAACTATTTGACCTTTTTTATCTGAATATTCAGTGTATGTTAAATTTCTTTCAGCTTCTCTTATTTTTTGCACCATAACTTGTTTACCTGTTTGTGCAGCAATTCTACCAAAGTCTTTTGGTATAATTTCTATATAAAGATCATCACCTAAAGATAATTTTTTATCTATCTTATTTGCTTCTTCTAAAGTAACCTCTAAATCTGGATTTTCCACTTCTTCAACAATCTTTTTTACTGTATATAAGTGCATTTCTCCAGTTTCTGGATTAATCGTAACTTTTGCATTTTCTCTTGAATCAAAATTTTTCTTATAAGCCATCAAAATTGCTGTTTCTAATGATTCTATTAAATATTCCTTTTTTAATCCTTTTTCTTTTTCTAAATCCTCCATAGCTGTTATTAATTCTTTGTAATCAACTGTTTTCATTTTTTTAAACCTCTCCTATCTTTACATATTATTCCAATCATATATTAATTTTATATTTGCTATATTTTTTTTATCAAAACTTATTTCTTCATCATCAGTTAATATAACTATTTCATTATCATTATATCTCTCTAGAGTTCCTACATATTGTTTTTTATTTTCAAATTTAGTATATAAATTTATTTCTATTTTTTTACCTAAATTTTTTTCAAAATGTTTATCGTATTTTAAAACTTTTTCAATACCTGCTGAAGATACTTCCAAAAAGTATTGTTCCTTTATATAATCTGCTTTATCTAAAATATCATTTAAAACATTTGTAACATTCTCACAATCTTCTATTGAAACTCCTTTTTCACTATCTATATAAATTCTTAAGTAATATTCTTTTCCTTCTTTTACGTACTCTACATCATAAAGTTCTAAACCTAACTTTTCAATTTCTGGCTCTATTAATTCTTCTATTTTTTTCTCCAAATTAGTCATTCTAATAGCCCCCTTATACTAATATTTAACTTTAAAGAGTGGGGTTTTCCCCACTCTTTAAGTTATCTCAATCTTCGCAAAAGTATTATACTACAATTTTTATCATTTGTCAAATTTTATTGGAGCTTCCAGGGAGAATCGAACTCCCGACCCCTTCCTTACCATGGAAGTGCTCTACCTACTGAGCTATGAAAGCATTTTCAGAG
This sequence comes from uncultured Clostridia bacterium, assembly GCA_934182605.1. Lineage (GTDB taxonomy): Bacteria > Bacillota > Clostridia > TANB77 > CAG-508 > CALXUC01. Next base: position 161,634 of record CAKPRQ010000002.1, read on the forward strand.
CTGCCACACATCCATCTATACTTTCCTGAGGGGTTGAGGCTCCAGCCATTATACCTATCCTTTTATATTTTTTAAATTCTTCTAAATCAATTTCTGCTACTGTTTCTATTAAAACTGTACTAGTTATTTTACTTGCTATATCATATAATTTTTTAGTATTTGAACTATTTTTTCCACCTATTATTATCATTTTTTCTACTTCTTTTGAGAAGTTTTCTGTCTCTTCTTGTCTTAATTTTGTTGCATTACATATTGTATTTTTTATTTCTATTTCTTTATTTATTTTATCTTTTATTATATCTACAAATTTATTAAATTTTTCTAAACTAAATGTAGTTTGTGCTACTACTAATATTTTATCAGCTTGAATATTTTTAGAAACTTCTTCTATATCATCTTCTTTTTCTATTATTGTACATTTACCTTCACACCATCCGTATGTACCTAAAACTTCTGGATGATTTTTTTGACCTACTAAAAATATATAATATCCATTTTTTATATAATTTTGTACTATCTTATGTATATTTAATACGTTTGGACAAGTTAAGTCTACATATTGGTAATTTAATTCTTCTATTTTTTTATACACATCTTTTCCAACGCCATGTGCCCTTATTATTACTTTATTATTCTTATTTTCAGATTTAGGTAATAAATCTACATTTTCAACAACAAATAATCCCATTCTTTCTAGCTTTTCTACTACTTGTTTATTATGCACTAATTCTCCTAAACAATAAACTTTATTTTCTCTATTTTCTTCTAATATTTGCATTGTTTTATCTGTTGCATTTTTTACGCCATAACAAAAGCCAGCTGTTTTTCCAACTATTATTTCCATAATTACCTCCTTTTATTTTTTATTAAGCATTAGTAAAATTTCCTTCTTTAATTCCCCTACAATATCTTCTTGTTTTATTTTTCTTATAATCTCGCCTTTTTTAAATAATAATCCTTCTTGTACGCCACCTGCTATTCCTATATCTGCACATCTTGCTTCTCCTGGTCCATTTACTGCACATCCCATAACAGCTACTGTAATATCTGCTTCTATACCTTGTAAAAACTCTTCTACTTCTTTTGCCATTGGTATTAAATCTATTTGTGTCCTTCCACAAGTTGGACAAGCTATTAATGTTGGTGATTTTTTGTATAAACCACAATTCTTTAATATTTCTTTTGCTACTTTAATCTCTTCTACAGGATTATCTGAAAGTGAAACTCTTAAAGTATCTCCAATTCCTTCTCTTAATAAAATTCCTAGACCTATACTTGATTTTATAGTACCGCTAAAAGCCGTTCCTGCTTCTGTAATTCCAATATGTAAAGGATAATCAAACTTTTCACTTGCTTTTTCATAAGCCTCTATACATAAATCTAAATTTGAAGCTTTTAAAGATATACAAGTATCATAAAAACCTAAATTTTCTAAGATTCTAATATGTCGTAATGCACTTTCTACCATACCTTCTGCTGTAGGTTTTCCATCATATTTTTTCAATATTTCTTTTTCTATAGAGCCTGAATTTACACCTATTCTTATAGGAATTTTATTTGCCTTACAAGCATCTACAACTGCTTTTGTTTTATCTTCACTACCTATATTTCCAGGATTAATCCTTATTTTATCGACTCCACTTTTTATTGCCTCTAAGGCAATTTTGTAGTCAAAATGAATATCTGCTACTATCGGTATATGTATTTTTTCTTTTATATCTTTTATCGCCTTTGCATCTTCAATATCTAAACAAGCTACTCTAATAATTTCACAACCAGCTTTTTCTAGCTCTAAAGTTTGTTTTACAGTTGCTTCTATATCTTTAGTTTTAGTATTTGTCATTGACTGGATAACAACTTTATTTTGCCCACCAATTTTTACTCCATTAACATCAATTTGCCTTGTTTCATTTCTTTTATACATAATTATCTCTCCTATTATTATATTAATATATATATATTTTACAAGTTTTTTTAATATTTTCTAAAACAAATTTCATATCATTACTTGGTATAGCTACACAACCTGCTGTTGATCCATTTTTAATACAATGTAAGAAAATTGCACTTCCTTTTCCTCTTTCACATTCTTTATTATACTTTATCTCTATTGCATATTCATAGGCTATTTTTTCATCTATTAAATGCTCATTTTTACTTTCATCCCAATCGTTTTCAACTTTTGTTTTATCTATAAATTTATTATAATACATAGAGTTTTCATCACATATCCAGTACATATCTTCATTTAACTTATAATAATCTAAATTACTTTGCACATCATTTTTTGTTCCAAATGCTATTCCTATTTCGTATAAACCAACAGGAGTTTTCCAATCTCCTTCTCTTTCTTTTCCTAATCCATTTTTTCCAATATATCCATGAGTTTGCATAATAGGAATCCACTTATTATTAACTTTTTCATACATTTTGACTTCTACCATATTTTTATCTGCATTAACTACAATTACTTGAGATTCATCTTGCAATTTTTCCAAAATATCCATAAACAATCCTTTCTGAACTATTTCATTCTCAAATAGCCTAATTCCTCCCAAAAATTATATGCTAAGTTTAATCTAAATAGAACTTTAGGCTTTGCTCCAGCTCTGTTTTTATCTACTACACAAGCATAATATCTAACATCTGGATCTTCAAATTTTTCTAAATCGAAAAATTCTGTATCAACTTCATTTAAAGAATACTCATAATCTTTTAAATACTCATTATGAATTTGCTTACATAAGCAAAGTGTATCTAAAACTTCTTTTACAGTTCTACTTGCAGATAAATCGTTTATTGTTAAATTAATCGGTAATGTTGCACTTTCCACTAATTGTAGTGTTGAACATATAAATATTCCAAAATTTTGTGCTAAATTTGAAAGTATTGTTGCTGTTTTCTTTACTTCTTCTGCGTTTCCAATATTAGCCGTATCATTTTTTAAAGTATCATAGAAAATATATTCTATATGTTCTTTATAGTAATAATTCATTATTATTTTTTGTAATTCGTCATTTGTATGGTCTGTTATATTAACGAAATATAAAGAATTTTTTATTTCTCTATCTACCCAATCTGTAACCTTTATTGTATTATTAAATTCTGTAGAAATTTTTGATAATCTTTTGGCAAAATCAGCTTGAGATTCATTTTCTTTTTTTAATACAAAACCATCTTCATCAACTTCTACTTTTTTATCTTTATCAGGTCTAAATTTAAATTCTAATAATTCTCCTTCAGATTTTCTTATTTTCACTCCGTGCAGTTTTGCGAATCTTTCATTATTTAGAATTGTAGTTATTAAACATAATTTCATTTTATCTTCAGACATTTCGTTTGAAATTAAAAGAACTTTCTTTTTTTCTACAAAAGCTATAGAAGCAGCAAAATTCATTGTGAATCTACTTTTACCTGCGTTTGAAGGCATTGCAAAAGCCATTGTTTCCCCTTTTCTTACACCTTTAAAAACATCTGTTAAAATTGGAAAAGGTAGTGGTAATCCAGTTGTTAAGTTATTTTCACCTTTAATTAAGAAATCTGTTACATTATCATTTAATATAGATTGTTTAAATCTTTTAGTAACAGTTACTTGTACAATAGCACTTTCAACTTCTTCTATAGACATTTTATCATATAATTCATAATTTATAATATCTACAATTTTATTTTGTACATCTTTAATAGGCATTCCAAGATAGTTTTTCCTTAATATAAACAATTTACGTAATTCTACATAAATCTTCTCCATATTATATCTTCTGCCTAAACAATCTTGTTTTACTTCAATTTTTAATGAATTTATTTCTTCAGTTACATTAGCAAAATTAAACTTTCCTTTAGCAATTACTGGTGTATACTTATCAGCATCTGTAAATAATATCATTTTGTATATTTCTAATAATCTTAAATCAGCAAAATAACAATCGTCATATAAAATATAATATTTAGAGATACTTGGTAAATCATTTAAAAGCATACCTATATATTGGCGTTCTATTGTAGTACTTCTTAATTCTTTTGGATATATATTTTGATATCTTCTTGCTTCTTCCTCTTCATCACCATCTTCGTCTACTTCTTCCTCGTCCTCTTCATTTTCTTTTACAGGTTCTTCTCTTTTTATTAAATCTTTTTCGTCTATACCTTCTCTTAAGATTCTTAAGGCTACTCTATATTCTTCTTTTTGTATATATTTCTTAGCTTCGTTTACTACATCTATATTATCTTTATTTATTTGAATTGAATTTAATAATTCAGATAACTCATCTATCTCATCTTTCTTTTTTGCCATACCTCTACTATTCCTCCCTTGCTTAATTCAAAATAACTGTAATTTTTTTATTTATATATATTCTCTTTTCAAATTACATATAATATAGCATATTTTATTTTTTTTTGCAATAATTTTGTTACAATTAAAGTAACTCTTTTTAACTCTTTTTGTTTTAACATTAAATATTCCACCTTTCTATTTTGCCTATATTTTCCATTTTTATACATTTAAGGTGAAATATTTGCTTACAAACTTTTAAGATGATTTTATCATAAATTAAATACAGAAAGATTTTTTTAAACTTTACAAGTTAAATAAATTATTATATAATAAGTACAGGATGTTTTTATGAATAGATTAAAATTATAAATAAATAGAAGAATTCAGTAAATGTTGTTGTTATTATATAGATATTGATTTATGTTTTTCCCAATTGGGAAAAACATTGAAAATGCCTAACGGTGGCGAAAAATATTCTGTGGATTATGATTATATTTTAAATAGATATGCTTGTTATTTAATTGCACAGAATGGTAGTTCAAGAAAAAAACAAATTGCACTAGCACAAACTTATTTTGCTGTTAAAACGAGACAACAAGAATTAACAGAAGAACAATATAAACAACTATCAGAAGATAAGAAAAGACTATATACAAGACAATTAGCTGCTAATTTATTTAGAATAACACAAACGGACGAAGTATTAAAGAACAAAAATATAAACAATGAAGAAGATGCTTGCATGACACACCATGACGTTGGTCAGGCTGTACGACAAACAATTAAAAGAATTGGCGGTACTATGCCTGAAAACTTACCTACTCCAAACAAGAGTATAAAAGAATTAGAAAAAGAAAATTTCCCATTTTCTTTCATTAAAAATATTTCATCAATATCTATGAATCTTCTATTTGATATAAATTGCAAGAAAAGTTTCACTATATTGATTAAATCGTATAAATCATTAAGATTTATATTTTTGGAAGTCTCAATATTTAAAGTTGAAAATATATTAAAAGGAAATCTTTTTTCAAATTCAAATCTTCCTATAGTCATAAAATAAATTTTATATTCGGTTCCTTTATAAATAAATTTATGTTTTCGTGTTTGTTTGAGTTTTTTATCGTTATTATTATTATCGGAGTCATTTTTTAAATCTGATAATATTTCAATAGATTTATCTAATAGCCCATTTTTATGTCCAATAAAATAATCTATAGCCAATGATGAAAAACATATTGACTTAAATGTTCTTGGTCTATTTGTTTTCTTATTAAATTCGGGGATATATTTTACTAAACATTTTATATCAAAAACAATATTACCTCTATTAACATGTCCTATACCAAGTAAAACGCTAAAATTAGAAAGTTCATCTCCTTTTAAATACAGCCATTTTCCCATTAGTTCATTTGATATTATGAATTCATTCTTGGGCTTTGACAAAGGTACTAATATCAATTTATTGTTATCATCATCTAATGAATATGTATATTTTTTTCCTCCAATATAAACAATATTACTATAATAAAACATAATTCTTCTCTTTTCGCTAATAATTTTTAATAATTGTATCATATAAAACTAATATCTTCAATATTTTAAGTACTGTATATTGTATAGTAATTTTTATTTTACAAATATTTTAATAAATATTGATTAAAGAACTAATGTTTGATATATTGAAAATGAAGATTATATATCTATTACTGATATGTTAAAGTCTAAAGATGGTGATTTTTTTGTTTCAGATTGGTTAAGAAATAGAAATACTATTGAATTTTTAGGGATTTGGGAAGAAATTCATAATCCTAATTTTAATTATGGCGAATTCGCCATAATTAAAAGTCAAGCAGGTTTAAATAGTTACAAAATTAGTGTAAAAGAATGGACTAAAAAAACAAATGCAATTGGAATAATTTCAAAAGCTGGAAGATATGGTGGAACTTATGCTCATAAGGATATTGCTTTTGAATTTGGAATGTGGATTAGTCCAAAATTCAAATTGTTATTGATAAAAGAATTCGAAAGATTAAAAGCAGAAGAACAAAAACAAATAGGATGGAATGCAAAACGAGAACTTTCAAAAATAAATTATAGAATACATACTGATGCAATAAAAAACAATTTAATTCCTAAAGAATTAAGTAAAAATCAAATAAATTTTGTTTATGCTGAAGAAGCTGATGTTTTAAATATGGCATTATTCGGTATGACTGCAAAAGAATGGCGTACAAATAATCCTAATTTAGATGGAAATATAAGAGATTATGCTACTATGAATGAACTGATATGTTTAGCGAATTTAGAAAATATAAATTCTGTTTTTATAAAAGAAGGTTTAAAACAATCTGAAAGACTTGAAAAATTAAATAAGATTGCTATATCTCAAATGCAAATTTTGAATGATACTGATGTTAAATATTTAAAATAAATAATATTACATTATAGTAGAAAAATAATTTAAAACTAGCAGAAAAAAATCAAGAAAAATTAGATACATAAAAAAGATATTACTTTATACGATATACGCCATACTAACCGATTTTCGCCTAAAAAAAACTGTAGCACAAGAAATTCTTGAACTACAGTTCTTTCAATGGAGCAGGTAGCGGGAATCGAACCCGCGCTATCAGGTCGGAAGCATGACATTCTACCACTAAATTATACCTGCATATTTATTAATTTATATATTAAATATAAATTAATAATATAAATATTTCAAATTTTAAACATTTTTATTATAAAAATTACACATTTTATAATTTGCCAATTTTTTTAATTTCTTTATTATCTCTTAACTTTACTATTTCTTCCATAATTTTTTCACTAACTATTTCTAAATGCTCCTTATCTGGTTTTCCTTTATTTACTGCATATTCTGAAAAATCTATAGGTTTTCCATAATTTATCACTACTTTTGTAAAAGGTTTAAATGTTCCTTGTATTCCTACTGGTATTACTGGAGTATTTGTTTTTAAAGCCATAAATGCTGCTCCTGCTTTTATTGATGAATGTTTTGCCATACCATTTCTTGTTCCCTCTGGAAATATTCCTAAAATATCTCCATCTTTAATTACCTTCATTGATAATTTTATAGCATCTAAATCTGCAGTTCCCCTCTTTACTGGTATAACTTCAAACACTTTCGCAAAAAAAGAAATTATTTTGTTTCTTTGCAACTCTTCTTTTGCCATAAATCTTATTTTTCTTTTTGCAGTTACAATAATTACAGGTGCATCTAATGCATGAACATGGTTACCACATAATATATAACTTCCTGTTTCGGGTATGTTTTCTTCTCCTATAATTTTTACTCTATATAATATTTTAGCTACTATATTAAAAAATGGTTTGAAAATTTTTCTCTTATTCATGTTATGATGTATCCTTTCTACTTCTCTTACATTTATACAAACATTTTCATAATACAAGTTATTTTAATCATTTTAGCTTCTTAAATTTATTATAATATAATTCTACAACTTTATCAACAACTTCTTCAATACTCATATTAGTGCTATCAATTTCTATAGCATCTTCTGCTTTTTTCAAAGGTGCTACTTCTCTTTCCATATCTATTTTATCTCTATTTTTTAATATTTGCAATACTTCTTCATAAGTAGTACTAATACCTTTTTCCATATTTTCTTTATATCTTCTTCTCGCTCTTTCCTCAATATCTGCATTTAAATATATTTTTAAATCAGCATTTGGAAATACTACTGTTCCTATATCCCTACCTTCCATTATTGTATTCTTTTCTTTAGCTATATTTCTTTGGATTTGTAACATTTCGTTTCGTACTTCTTTTATTGAAGATATTACAGATATGATATTATTAACTTCATTACTTCTTATTTCTTTTGTAACATTTTCTTTATTTAAAAATACATAATCTAACTCATTCATATCTTCATTAGGAACGAACTCAATTTTCATATTTCGAACAATGTCTGTCATTTTTGGTATGTCATTTATTTCTATTTTATTTCTTATAACTTCTAAAGTTAAACATCTATATAAGGCTCCTGTATCTAATCTAAGAAAGTCAATTTTATTTGCTACTCGCTTTGTAATTGTACCTTTTCCACTTCCCGCTGGTCCATCTATTGCGATTATAAAACTCATATTTTTTTGTTCCTTTCTATATTTATAATAAGTGTCATTTTAATTACTGCTATTTTCCGTACTTTCTGGCATTATTACTGTTTTAGCCACCACTTCAACAGCTTCTATATACATTGCTGTTAAATTTTCTAATTCACGCTTTACTCTATCACGTAAATTTTTTAAAACTTCTATTAAGCAACATCCATATATAATTGAAACTTCTACATAAACAGTCATTCCATTATCTGTTTCTGTTACTCTAACTTTACTTACTTTTTCTATTCCATCAACTTTTTGTCCTACATATTCTACTATTTGTTTAACAGCAGTATCCGAAATTTGAAAGTTACCTAAATAGCTAAATGTTGGTCTTATTATAGATTTTTCTGTGATATATGGTTTCTCATTTCTGCCTTTTGATTTAAAAATTTGTAATGGGTCTAAAAGATAACCTGCAAAATCTTTTTTTATTTCGAAAGTTGGTACTGGTATTACGTGTTTTCCTTCTGTCACTCTAATTCTTCTAGCTGTTTCCATTTCTTCTTTAGTTGCGACTTGGTCTATATAAATTCTTTCGGAAATTTTAGGAAAACTTAAGTTTTCTGCAATCTTATCAACCATACCATCAGAAGTTCCCAAAATCATAATACTTTCTGGTTTATATCGCTCTATAACCTCAGCTATTTCCTTTTTTTGCTCTTCTTTTGAGAATAAAGCTAATTTTACTGTTTCTACTTTAGTAGCTGCTTTCTTTGCCGAACTTCCTGCAATTATTGCATTACCTTTTATTAATAATCCATCATCTATAATATAATTTATTCCTCTTTCGTTTGCTACATATTGTGCTCTATAACTTTTTCCAGTCCCTGAGGGACCTACAAAAGCGTATATTTTCATAATACCATTCCTTTTTCAATACTTACATTTTTTTAAACACAAATTATTATTCCTCTTTATTTTTTAAATTCCAGCCTTCTTTATTAATTTGTCTTTCTCTTGCTATTGCTAAACTGCCTCTAGGGACATCATCTGTAATTGTTGAACCTGCTGCTATAAATGAATCATCTTCTACTTTTACTGGTGCTATTAAATTTGTATTCGAACCTACAAATACTCTATCACCTATTATAGTTTTACTCTTATTAAATCCATCATAATTACAAGTAATAGTACCGCATCCTATATTACATTTTTCACCAATTTCAGCATCTCCAACATAAGATAAATGTGGTATTTTGCTACCTTTTCCTACTATTGTCTTTTTAATTTCAACAAAACTTCCGATTTTTACTTTATCTGCTAATACACAGTTTTCCCTAATATATGAATTAGGTCCGATTTCACACATTTCACCTATTACAACATTAGATTTTATAGTAGTATTTGGATGTATCACTGTATCTTTTCCAATAACTACATCGTCATAAATATATGTTGTATCCATATCTTCTATTGTAACACCATTTTTCATATGTTCAGTATTAATACGTATTCTTAAAATTTTATTTATTATTTCTAATTGAATTCTATCATTTACGCCTAATGCTTCTGAAACATCTTCTACAATTATAGCTCCTACTTTTAAATTTTTATTTACCATTATTTTTATTATAGATGGTAAATCTAAAGTATTTGTTAAAGTGTTTTCTTTTATTTCATCTAAATTATCTAATAATTTATCTATATCGAAACAATATATACCAGCATTTATTTCTTGAATTTTTTTATCTTCCATGTCTAAATTAATATCTTCTACCACTTCTAATACTTTTCCATCTATATTTCTTATAACTCTACCATAAGATATAGGTGTATCATAAATAGCAGTTAAGATTGTAGCATTTTCACTATTTATAATTGATTGATTTACTAACTTATTTATTGTCTCTGTTCTAATTAACGGAATATCGCCATTAATTACTACTACTTTAGCGTAATTTTTTCTTTCTTTTAAAAATTGAACTGCTGATTTTACAGCCTCTGCCGTTCCTTTCAATTCATTCTGTTTTACATATGTTACAGAATCTTTTAAAACTTCCTTTATATCATTTCCATTCTTATCATTAACTACTACACAAATTTCTTTAATATCTGCTTTTACAACAGATTCTACAACTCTTCTTATTATTTCCTTTCCAAAAACTTTATGTACCATTTTACATTTGTTAGAATTCATCCTTGGGTCATCACCTGCAGCAAGTACTATAGCTATAACATCATCGTTCATTATCTAAATACTCCCTTTCATAATTTGTACGTTGATTAAATTTCAAACGAAGTTTGACAACGTCAAAATTGTAATTATTTTTCAACCTTTTTATTGTATTTTTAATCTATTGTTTTTATATAATTTTATTGCTGTTTCTGGACTATCATTCCCCTCAGCATTTTTTATAGGTGCAAATTCATCTTCTTTTTTTACTGATAAAATACTTATATTATCAAAATTCTCAAAAGCGTCAAATATAAACTTTTCAAATTTATATATATTAGGTTCAGTAGGAATTATTTCATGTAAATTTTCGTCTATATAAGATACCTTTTTATGAGCTCTATGATATCTTAAATTAACATTTGTTAATAAATCTAAAGCTTTTATATTATATAGATGACTAATTATATTAGACTGAGAATATAATAAGTCTCCATTCTCATCTCTCGCATTTCTTAATTCATCTGATATTTCATTATATTCAATTACACCGATTTTACCATTTTTTTTGCAATAAACACCTGTCTTTTCATTAGCATCTATCTTTTTAACTGTTTTAGCAGCTATCATATTTCCATCAATTACAGTTAATCCAATAAAGATAGAATCTATAGGGTTTACTAATATATTATCTACACCAGATACAAATACCCACTCTATTCCATTTGTTTTCATATCTTCTAATATATTTTGTTCTTTTAATACTTCGTAAATTCCACCATTACCGTTACTAGCAGTTTTAATTAAATAATTCTTTCCTATTATAACTTTTCCATTTTCATCTATGACTGGTATATCGTTTTGCACAAAAAATTTTATACTATTTTTATTTAAATTAAAATAATCATTCTCTTTAAAAAATTCTATAGTTTCTTCTTTATTTTCATTACTAGTCATTATATACCAATTAATATCAACATTATATTCATTTTTAGCTTTTAAGAAGTTTTGTGCTAAAACTTCAAATATTGATACATTTTTTCCAAATACATCTTTTAAATTAAGCATATATGTACCTTTAGGCCCTTTATGACCTAAACGTGTACCTTGGCCACCTGCCATAGTTATTACTGCCAGTTTGTTATTTTCTATAATTTCAGAACCTATAGTATTATACTTGTTTATTTCTTCATCACTCAATTTATTTTTCTCAACATACCTTAAAGGTTCTATTGTATTTATAGTCTCGTTATACCCATTTTTTAATTCATTATATAAATTATTAACTTCTTTAAAATTAATTTTTGAAATTTGGTTTACTAACTTATTACGATTTTCTACATCTAACTTTTCTAATATTTTTATTATATGTTCTTGATTATTTGATTTTAATATTTCAATTGCTCTATTTTCCAAATTGTTCTCCCCCTTAAAATTCTTTTTATATTTTACTACATATTTTAGAAAATATCAAGTAAAGAAAAAAGGAGTTTACCCATTTTCAAAAATAAAACTTTTTGAGATTTAAAATAAAAGATTTTTGGAAAATGGATAACTCCTTAAGAAAAAGCCTTCCCTTTAAAAGCATTTGCTAATAAAGGAAAGGCTAAAAAGCTACAGCTTAAAAATTATGACCTTTTTTTCTCCTTCATACCCTATGGTAATTTTTATCTCTTGTTCATTCTGCTTTCCAATTTTTAAATATTTCTCCAAATTCTTATAAAATTCTTGTGAAAACTCGCTTTCTTGAAAAACTACAATTGCATTTTTATTTGCCCTGAAAACTTCTGAAAGCTCCTTAGCAAAAATAGGAACTTCTTTTTTTCCCATTAACATTTCAACTCTCCTATTTGTAACTTAAAGGATTTACAAAAATCACCACTGCATTTCTTTTTATTTATCTTTGATAAAAGATTCTGTTTAAATTATATCATAATTAATTTTTTTGTCAACTTTCTAACTTAAGAATTACCCCCTAAAAAATAACAACTCAGGTCCTAATCTTAAAAAAGCTTGGTATACAGCTATTTTTAGTCAAAACATAGCTATGGTGACACAATCGGGGTCTTGACTTACAAATAGCTATATACCAAGCTTTAGACAAATTTTCCCTGAGCTGTTACTCAAAAAGTTACTTCTATATCATTTATTTTTCCGTTATCTACTAATTTTATCTCTTTTTCCGGAATTTCAATCCCATTAAAAACAAACTTATCTTCTGTAGCTCTTTTTACGGTAATATTATAAACACTCTCCCCATACATATATCTTATTTTATACTCGTTCCAATCTTTAGGTACACACGGTTTTACGCTTATTCGTCCATCTCTTATTCTTAATCCTAATATATTTTCAATACCAATTTTATAAAACCACGTACTTGCACCTGTATACCAAGTCCAGCCACCTTTTCCAACTAGATTATCTTCCCCATATATATCTGCTGCTATTACATAAGGCTCTACCATATATTTGTCCGCTTCTTCTTTATTATTAGAATGATTTATTGGGTTAAACATTGTATAATAGTCAAATGCCTTATCACTATACCCTAGTATTGTTGCAGCCCATATTAACCAGATACTTCCATGTGTATATTGTCCGCCATTTTCTCTTACACCATTTATATATCTTCTAATATATCCAGGATTTAAATTACTTTTATCGAAACTTGGTGTTAATAATTTGAAAACTTTATTTTCGTAATCTATAAGATATTTTTCAACACTTGAAAACGATTCTATCTGTTTATCTTTACTTACTGCATTTGAAATAACACTCCAACTTTGAGCAATACTATCTATTTTACATTCTTCATTTTTAGGACTTCCTATTACTTTTCCACTATCTGTAATTGCTCTTTTAAACCATTCTCCATTCCATGCTTTATTATTTAGACTCTTTTTTAATTCTGCTAGTATTTTTTCCACATCTATATTTAATTCTATTTTAGAATTTTGAATTATTAATTCTAAAATATAACATACGAAAAATGTTAACCAAATACTTTCACCTTTACCTTTGTTTCCAACTGTGCTAAATCCATCGTTCCAATCGCCTGAGCCCATTTTTATGAATCCATTTTCTCCTATATTTATTCCTTTTTCCAAAGCTCTTTCCATATGCTCTAGTAATGTTCCTTCTTCGTCTCCTGGTAAATATATGTCATACCTTTCGTCACAATCCTCTTGTAATACTTCTCCTTCCAAATAAGGAATTTTTTCTTGTAATATTTCGTAATCTCCTGTATAATTTACATATTCTAATATTGCATAAGGTAACCATAATAAATCATCTGAAAATCTAGTCCTAATACCTCTTTTAGTTTCATCATGCCACCAATGCAAAACATCCCCTTCTTTAAATTGATGACTGGCACATTTTATAATTTGTTCTTTCAATAAATTTTTATCTAAATATTTAATTCCCATTGTATCTTGTAATTGGTCTCTATACCCTATAGCTCCACCTGATTGGTAGTAGCCAGTTTTTCCATATAATCTTGATACAATTGTCTGATATATATTCCAGCCATTTAATATTATATTGGTTGCTTCATCTGGCGTTCTTACTTGTAATCTATTTACTATACTGTTCCAGTAAACTTTGGTATTGTCTAATTCTTCTTTTACCTTCTCTATTTCTGTATATTTACTCTTAACTTCTATTACTTTTTCATATGAGTTTTCCTCTCCTATTATTAAAGTTATTTCTTTATTTTCATATTCATTCAATTCAACTTCTATCTCTAATACAACTACGCCTTCTTCGTATATTGAATTTTGATTATCTAATAATATTGGTCCTTTTCTATTTAATGCTTCTGGATTACATATATTACCCGCTCCTATAAATCCTTTTTTTGAACCTGTGTATGATAATATTTTTTCACTTGAAGATATATATGCTATATTAGTATTACTATTATCTACAGTATCATTTATGTCGAATTTATTACCTAAATTTTTAAAAGTAATTATATTATTATTCATATCTAAATCTGTATATATTTGCGAATTAGTTTCTATTTCATCTTCTCCTAATACTGGTTTTATATAATATAATATTTTTAATTTTTTAGGCTTATTAGATAAATTTCTAATATTTATATAATTTACCTTTATATTATCTTCAGTCGGAACATATATTTGATTTTCTTGTAAAAGTTCATCATATATTTGCTTATATAAAACATACCCAAAACCATATATTATGTTATACTCTATATCTTTTGGTATTACGCTATAACCTAAAGTCCAATAGTCTTCTGTTTCTACATCTTTTACATAAATTATTTCTGATGGCATATCTAATATTGGATTATTATTCCAAGCTGTTATTCTATTTAATCTTGAATTTTTACACCATGTATATCCTCCACCTGTTTCTGTTACTACTGTTCCAAAATTTTCATTTCCTAATATATTTGACCATACTATAGGTGTTTTCTGATTTTTGCTTATTGCTATATGGTACTCTTTTCCGTCTTGTGTAAATCCACCATATTCATTACAGAATTTTAAGTTATCTAAAAAGTTTGTTTTACTTATTTCTTTTTTACTATCTTCTTCCTCTTTTATTACTATATCTTTGTTATTTAAACTCCAATATTTTTGGTGTTCAAAATATTCTTGTTTCTGTTCTTTTATAATCGTATCTAAATTTCCTTTTGAAACATCTATTATTAAATTTGCTCTAAATTCTAATGTTTCTAAATCTTCTTTTTCTATATTACTTAATACGTATATACCATTATTTATCATATATGCTATTTGATTATTTTGTATCTCATACTCTATTAAATTTCTTAATTTCTCATTATATGAATACTCTTCCTCATTTATAATTACTAAATCTATTTTAATATTTTTTAATCTAAAATAATCATATGCTTTTAAAACTTCTCCTAATGTTTCTAATTCTAATTCATTTTTTATTTTAACTAAAATATAAGGCAAATCACCTGATATTCCAAATTTCCATAAATCTTCTTTTAAATATATTTTATTTTCAAAACCATTTGATAATGTGTATACGTAATTCTTTTTAAAATAATTCTTATATAATAATTCTCTTAAAATTTCTTGATAATTTAATATATTATTACTTTTTAGCATTAAGTATCTATTTTCTGCTTCTACCTTTGCCCTTTGTAATTCAAATGTTTCTCTTATTTTTTCAGTATTTTTATATTTTTCTATTAAACTTAATGCCTTTTCTTTACTTTCAGCTATTACCATTATAAATGTTAAATCAGTTTTATCTTTAATTTCTACTTCTATTTTTTTTCTTAATAGTAACATTGGATTAACCGTTTTTAAGTTCTTTTCTTTTTCTAACTCATCTAATTCTAACATTTTGTTTTTATTTCTTCCCATTATTTTCTTTTTATCTATTTCGTATTCTATATCATTAGTATTTCCACTATACAAAGTTACTGCTAAAAATATGTTTTCTTCTTCTATTGTTTTCATTCTTCTTTTAATTATTATATTATCTCTTACCTTCTCAAACTCTATCGACATACTATTGAATGCAGGATGAGCATAATCTTGGTGAGCAGTTGAAAGTATTGGTTCTAATATGCTATTTACTTCTAATAATTCTTTCTCTTCTCCGAAATTTTTAAATGAGAACTTTCTAATTTCAACATTATCTTCTGGAGATACAGTTATTTTTAATTTGCTTAATATATTACCGTCTAGTCTTTCAAAAATATTTTCAGCTTCATTAAAAGTAACATTGTAGTTTGTAGGCAATTTACTTATATTACTTAAGATTGTTGAGTATGTTTTACTACTAGTTTTTATATAAAAATTTATACCTCCTGTTTCTTCGTTTGTTTTTTTATATCGATTTATATAAATATCTTTATACCTACTATATCCTTCTCCCTTATCATTCATAAATATTACGTAATCATTATTAGATATAAAGTTTGTATTTTCATATATTGGAGACAATTTATTTATTACACGTTCTGCAAAATCTTCATAATCTTTATATTTTAATTTTTCTACTTTCTCTTTTTTAGATTTAGTTATTACAATATTTCTTGGCATTTTTTCTTGTAATAATATATCTATAGCTTCTATCTCCGGATTATCATAAAATCTTTTTTGCAATATTTCGCTATTTAATAAATTATTTATTGAAAGTAATATTAATGCTTGGTGATGTGCCATATATGTTTTTATAACTGAATATTTTTCTTGTAATTGTAATCTTTCAGGTGTAAAATCTATTGCTTCATATAACCCAAAATCTCCTGTTCCACCTAAAGTTTCTATTTCTTTTAAATTTTCTATTACACTTTTTACATCTTCATCTATAGCAAGTACACTTGCATAAGGTGCTACTACTATTTCATCTGCTAAACCTCTTTTTACTCCAAGCCATGGAATTCCAAATGCTTTATATTGATAATTACCATATAAATCTTTTAAGTTAAAGGCAGATTCTGAAATTCCCCAAGGTATTTCCAATTTTTTTGCATATATCTTAGAACTCATTATTAAAAACTTACAAGATTCATCTATTAAACTATCTTCATATTTCTTCATAATTATATTAGGCATCAAATACTCAAAAGCCGTTCCCGACCATGAGATTAATCCTTTATAACCGTTTAAAACTGTTAAAGTTCTACTTAAATTATTCCAATGTTTAGGATTTACTTGTCTTAACGCAATTGAGATAAAACTAGTTTGTCTCGCTTCAGATGCTAAAAAGTCATAATATGAATCTGTTAATTTTCCTTCTTCTATATTATATCCTATTGAAAATAATCGTATTTTAGGATTATATAGAGATAGAAAATTAGTGTTATTTATAATATTATTTACTTTATCTATTAACTCCTTATTTTGACTTTTCTCTATTAAAAAAGTTCTAACTACAAATAAATATCCTACAAAGTTCCCACTATCTACAGATGATACATATCTAGGCTTTAATGGCTCCAATGTTCTTATATCATACCAATTATATAAATGACCATTCCATTTTACTAATCTACATATAGAATTTATTACATTTTCTAATAATTCTAAAGCTTTATTTATAGAAATGAATTTTAAATCATAAGCAGAAATTACTCCTAATAATGATAATCCAATATTTGTAGAAGATGTTCTTAAAGCTACTTTACCTTCTTGATAATTATCTGGTACCAAATAATTATTTTCTTCTGTCATATAATTTTCAAAATAACTCCAAGTCCTTTTTGCTATATTTTTTACGTATCTTTCTTCTTCTCCAGTTATTATATCTTTATACGTTTTAACTTTTTTAGGTTTACTTACATACCACATAATATACGGTGCAAATACCCATACTAATCCTAGAAAAATTCTAGGGTAAGTGAAATAAATTATCATAAATAAACCTGCTAAAACAGAAAACCACATTTTTTTGTAATAAGATTTTAAATCGCCTTTATTTAATAATTCTGCTTCTTCTGCAGTTACCCATTCTAATAAATTATTTTTAATTTTTAATCTATATAATGTTTTTACAATAGCATTTATAGAAGTATATACTTTATCTGGTAAAGTTACTATTTCTAAAATACCTTTTAATATGCTCTTTTTAATACCACTTATATTTCTACTAAAATTTACTTGCCTTTCATTTGTCTCTTTTCTATAAACTATATAATTAATTAAATCTAATATTAATGGCATTAATACACTTATAATCCCTAATATAAATGTTAATTTATAATTTATAAATAATAAAATTAATGCAGTTATTGGAAATAAACTTCTTCTTAAATTGTCAAATATTTTAAATTTAGATAATCTATCTATTGGATTATTAACAATACTTTTTTCTTTGTTACCTACTTTACTTCCTATCCAATTAGATATTTGCCAATCGCCTCTTATCCAACGATGATTTCTAGAAACATAGCTCGTATATTTAGTTGGATATCCATCCATTAAAAATATATCTGAGGCTAAACCACATTTTAAATATGTTGATTCTAATAAGTCATGGCTTAATACAAGGTTATCTGGTATTACATTATTTAAAACTTCATAAAATACATCTAAATCGTAAATTCCTTTTCCTGTATATATTGCTTCTTTAAAATTATCTTCGTATATATCTGAAATAGCATTAGAATACGTATCTACACCTGCTTGTTCTGCATATATTTCTGTAAATTTTGATTTATTTACACTTTCTAAATCTATACCTATTCTTGGTTGTATAATTCCATATCCATCTACCACAACTCCATCTCTTACAACAGGTTTATTTAAAATATGCATCATTGCACCTACTAATTCTAATCCTGTATTTAATGGTAATACTGTATCTCCATCTAATGTTATAACATATTTTATTTTAGGTATATTAATTTCTTCTTCTAAAGTGTTTAATATAAAATCTTCTTCTACTTGTCTTTTATCATTTTTTAAATTTTCACATCTATTTTGCACTAAGTAATTATTAAATTGATGAAGCATTCCTCTTTTTCTTTCCCAACCTAAGTACTTTTTCTCTGTACTAGACCAATTTCTTTTTCTATATATAAATTGAAATATATTTATATCTTTTTTAGGATATTTGTTATTTAATGCTATAATTCCCTCTTTAGCAGTTTTTATTATTTCTTCATCTTGTTTTTTATGTTCTTCATTTTCTGTTGTGCAATCTCCTAACACAGCAAAATATATATTTTCAGTTTTATTTGCTAAGTAAAATACTTCTAATTTTCTTAATAAACTTTTTACTTTTTCTTTGGAATTTACAATTGTAGGTATTACTACAAAAGTTTTATTTTCTTCATCTATTCCATCTAATACATTTATTTTTGGTATAATTTTAGGTTTTACTTTTTTTACTAATATATAATTTAATATTTGCAAATAGATTTCAGAAATGGGAATGTATAATGCTAGCATTATTAAATATGCATATATTGCTTTTATACATTGTGCCATTATAATTCCTAAAATTAATATAATTGATAATGTTACTGTAAAGAAAGTTATAACATATAAGGTCTTTTTTTGTTTACAAGTTTTTTCTCTAGATTTAATATTTAATTCTCTTAATAAATCTTGTTTTCCTTCATCTATTAAATAATACCCTATATGTTTTTTCTTATCGTCTTTTAAATCTTTTCTACTTGCTAATCCTAAAACTTTATTTGCAACAAAAATTTCTGATAAATTTGCTTTTTTTGCTATTTCTTCTATTACACTTCTATAAGATACTTTAGTTTCATAAGTCATTTTTTCATATATATTTAATGGATCTTTTTTTAAAATATCTTCAACAGTATTCATAGTATCAAATATTTCTTGAAAATTAATTCTTGATATATTTTTAATACTAGTAATCGCATTCCCTATAGAAACTTTAGAAACAGCTATTATAAAGTGTTCTTTTCTTATAATTTGGTCTACAGTTATCCCCTTTTTTTCCACTATTTCTTCTAGGGCTTTTAAATATGGATACCCTCTTTTTCCATATTTTTTCAAACTATATGCCATATATTCTACAAAAGAATATTCTTGTTGCAACTGTGGTTTATATTGGAATTTGTTATTATTTTTTATATTTTCATTATTATTATCAGTTTCGTAAGTAGTATTATTCTCAATTGTAGTCATCAAAATTCGATGTGCTTTCATTTTCTGTTTTTGAGCAACATCTATTTTTTCACATATATCTTTTATATTTTGAATTATAGAAATTTTTAGAAAATTAGATAAATTCCATAATTCTTCCATAGTTATATTTTTATTTTTTTGATATACTTGTAATGTTTTTTCAATTACTTCTTTATCTATTTGATTATTAGTATATTTTACAATTTCATTTGCTAATATATATATTCTTGCAATTCCTTTATAATTTCCATTAACTAATCCAGGTAAATTTATATATTTTTTTAAGGTAAGTTCATTACATATTGCTCTTACATTTTCTTCTATAATATAATAATTGTCTAATAGCCATTCTCCTGCAGGATGAATAGCTATATTTTGTTTTATATTTTCATTTAATAATTCATATACTTTAGATATATATTGAAAATCATTTTTTAGTTGAGTAATTGGATATGTCTGCTTTTGCGATTTTTTAGAGATAATTTGTTCTATAGATAGTTGTTCTATATATTTTTCTAGTTGTTCTTTGTTTAAGTATATTTCATTGCCTTTTAATACTCTATTTTTTTCCAAAAATATCTACTCTCCTTTTTATGATATTTTTTCCAAAAATAGAGATTTTATACATGGGTGCTGATTTTATTTCATTTTCAGTTGCACGATTTTTTCGTGCAACTAGCTTCCTTTTTCTTTGATGGTGTATAATAATAAACCAATAAAAGAATTAGACAAAAAATTAGAAGTAACTAAGGAAGAAATTATAGGAGGAACAATGTACATATATTGTGAAACTAAAAGACAAAATACTAAATGTAAGTATTGTAGTAAAGAAAGTCAAAGTGTACACAGCACATATACAAGAACTATAGCTGATTTGCCAATTCAAAATTATAAAGTAAAATTAATAATAACTGTAAAAAAATATTTCTGCAATAATGATGAATGTAATCATAGAACATTCGCAGAAACACTTGAATTCGTAGAAAAGAATGCAATAAGAACAAAACGTTTAGATAACTACATAAATAATACAAGTAGATTAAAAGGAATTAGACAAGAAGCTAGAACTAATATAAAATACTTAAAAAGAAGTAAAATAAAAAAATTACTTTTTTATGATATAGAAGAAATTAAAGATGAAAATCTAAAAAATGATTTAAGAGAATATTTGGAAACAAGTAAGGAATTAAGTGAACTTTTTAAAATGATAAGAAAATTTAAAGAGATAATATTTTCTAAAAAACCACAGAGATTAAAATTTTGGATAGAAAAAGCAAAAAAAATTAATGTAAAGGAGCTTAATAGCTTCATTACATTAATTGAAAGTGATATAGATGCTGTAAAAAATGCAATAAAATATGATTATAGCAATGGGCTAATAGAAGGATTTAATAATAAAACAAAAGTTATAAAAAGAATAATGTATGGTAGATGTAGCTTTGATTTGCTACGTCTTAAAATATTATCTTAAATCAACTATCTTGACAAAGAACCAAATTATTTTACTATAACGATATCTTGTCTTTTTTGTTCCTTTTGATTAATAATAGCATTTATAAATCAACTAAAGAACTATAATTTATTCTAGAACAAATGTAATTATTAAATCCTAATTTATTAGTACGATATAAATAATGTTTCTTTTTTAGCCTTCTTTTCACATCTCTGTATTTGGCATACTTTCCAAACTTATTTCTTCCTAAAAATATAAAATTACTATTAGAATTATATATTCTTGTTTTAGGATTCAACTTTAAATTTTCTTTTTCCAAAAAAACTGTTATTTTTTCTAAGCACTCCTTCAAATAATCCTTTGAATGGTGGAACAATAAAAAATCGTCTTGATACCTCACAAACATTTTCACTTTCAATTCTTCTTTTATATAATGATCTAGGTCATTTAAATAAAATATAGCCAAAATCTGACTAGTCATTGCTCCAATACACAAGCCATCTTTTTCACTATCTATAATGTCAAATACTATTCTAATAGCATCCTTATCTTTTATCTTCCTCAATAATTTCTTTTTTAAAATTGTTTTATCTATACTAGCAAAAAACTTACTAATATCACATTTTAATATATAATACTTATCATATTTAATTTTCATTTTTCTATGATATTCACTAGCTAACCTTAAACCTTCTTTTGTCCCCATATTAGGTCTACTAGCAACATTTACATCTAATAAACAAGGAATTAAAGCTGGATATAAAATGTATCTACTCACCAAATGATTTATTGTTTTATCAATCATGCCTTGACTTACTATTCTTCTTTCTTTAGGTTCATAAATTGTAAAAATATTATATGGTCCTACAACATATTCCTTATTTTTTAAAATATTATATATTCTATTAATATATATAGCTCTATAATCATTATAATTATTGACCTTACTTTTATTTTTAGTGTTCCTACATACTTCATTAAAACATTTTTTTATGTTATCAATATCATATATATTTTTATACAAATTAGATGCCCTTTTCATATATTCCCCCTTCTTCTTTACACTTCCATTATTTCAAAATTCGAATTAAAATAATACGTCCCCAAACAGGTAAAAAGAAAAAAATAATATAACATGTATTAAACATAAATTATATTATTTAAAAATAGTCCTAAAACATACTTCCCTTCGCAACTAATATACTAAAGGCAAAAACTTTTTTATTTTTAGGAATATGTTAAATTTACTCGCCTTTAATCCCATATAATCCTACTAACAAATATGTTTATCTATTTTTAGTTTATAGTTAAAAAAACTTTTTAACTAAAGGACATAGTTTGTTTCTATATTATCTCTTATACAATCAATAATTGTATAACCGCAGTTTATAGAAGCTAGGAGGCGCACACCGCATCCCGTTGTTGTTGTTGTTGTTCACATTGCGGTTGTTCGGGTTGACATTATACAAGTTGTTAGAGTTATAAGCGGACGCAAACCATGACAACTATGCCCTAAATTTATATTAATTGAATTAACTATGATGAACAATTATTATTACTAGTACTCTTAACTACATATTGCAAATCATCTAAATTTTTTATTTATAATATTTATTTATTACTACTAGTACTATTAGCATCTTTACTACTCATTGTTTTCAACCAACCATTCGTAAACTTAGCTATATCATCTAGCTTAGCTGCAAATTTCAAATACTTTTTTTCATTTATTATCTGTTTATCAAAACTTAAATTTAGCAAAAAGTCTATAATCTTAATTTTAGCTATGCATTTTATTAATAAAGCTTTTTTGTACTTAACTTCCTCCAATGCATTCGCTTCATAAGCCATTTCCAACAAATCATAACTATTACTTCTTATTCTATTTTTTAGTTCTATATCTTTTTTAGGAAAATTATCCATACTTTTATCAATATAAACAATCAATTCTCTAATATATTGAATTATCTTAAATTTTTCTTTATTCATATATTATTATCCCATTCCCTATTCATATATTGCTTCTTCCATCTTCTTTATTATATTACTTATATTCTCTTTGTCTATATTATCAAACAAATAATTAGTTACTTTTTCTATTCTTTCTTTTAAATTAGCTTGTTTTTTAGCTTTATTATATGTTTCATTATATCTATTTAAATTTCCCATTTCAAATTTTTCATCAATTTCATAATTATTTCTTCTGTCGATTATTAAATAATTTATTTTTTTATTTTCCAAAGTTGAAATAACCTTATTTAAAGCTATTTCTGGGAAACCACATGTTTTTATATCTTGTTCTATATCTCTTAATTTATATCCAAATAAATATGATAAAATATATGCATCTCTTAAATACACATTATAAAATTTTCCTATTTTTATTAGCGACACATACTCAGGATGTATTGCTTTTATTTCTTTCATTACTGTTATTACACTCATTTGTTATTCTATTCCTTTCTTTGAAATTTGGACATTGTGCGTATTAAAACACACCACATTATACACTATCATTACATTGTCCAATATTTTGAAAAAATCGACCGCTGGGACACCTGAGGCGTCCCAAGCTGGTAATTTTCCTACGCCTTCATTATTGCGTTAATTTCCATGGATTGTCTACGCTTCCGTCTCCACTGCCTGGTTCTACTTGGACTCCAGATTGTAGAGAAACTAGGAGGCGCACACCGCATCCCGCAGTCGCTGCTGATGCTCACATAGCGGATGTCCGGGCCGACACCATACAAGCCGTAAGAGCTATAAGCGGACGCAAACCAGTAATATGAGCCATTCTCGAGGACGGAGATCGGTTCCGCTGTGCTGAAGCTACTTAAATCATATAAACATTTTGATTCATCATAACTCGTTCCATACTGTTTATTATACCACCTTGTTGCTTCTTCTCCTGTTAAGAAATGGGCGCTTCCTGCTTGAGCATAACTATTCTCGTACATACTACAATTCCTATTTCTTAATATATTTACACTTGCTGTAGCATCGCCACCATGGTAATATGTCTCAGGGTGTCCGGCACTTATTAATGTTACTACGTCTCCTTCTATACTCCATACTCTCCAGCCTGCTGTTCTTGGTTTATAACTACTGTTATATTCTGTTGAGTTCGTATTCCTGCTTTGACCCACTGTAAAACCTCCAAATTGTCCTTGTGTACTTGGTAAACTTGTACTCTTATTTACTGTTGGGCTTCCTGTTGAACTTGTTATCTTATTGAAATCTGCTTCTGTCCATGTTCCAGCATCATAATTTACGTAATGTCCTACTTGTACTACTTGAGCTATTGGTGTTCCTGCTGATTTTGTTGTTACTGTTATACTACTACTTTGTTTAGATTTCCCTACTGCGTCATATACTTTTACATAGCATGTATAATTTGTACTTCCTGTTTTTCCTGTTACGTTATATGTTGCTGTTCCTGCTGTTGTTGTTACTGTTTTTTCTAATGTGTTATTAATATAAAATTCATATTTTGAAATTCCACTTTCTCCATCTGCTCCTGTTGCTGTTAATGTAAATGTTTCTGCTTCCACATTACTACTTCTTATAGTTGCAGTTGTTGGAGCTGTTGTGTCTACTCTATTTACTATTACTGCTTTATTTGCTGTATTTCCTGCTTGGTCTTTTACCCATACGTAATACGTTCCATTTGCATCTATATTATTTATAGTTGTACTTAAACTTGTTGTTGCTGTTAGTGTTGTATATGTTGGTTCTGTTGTACTACTTTGGTTTATTCCATATCCTACTATTCCTATATTTTCTGTTGCACATCCTTCTGTTCCTGTATCTGTTGCTGTTATTGTTACACTGTTTTTTGCTCCCCAACTTGTACTTACTGTTGCACTTGAAATTACTGGTTTTTCTCTATCTATATTTTGTACTGTTCCTGTTGCTGTATTTGTAGATTGTCCTGTGCTATCAAATAATCTTGCATATACTTTTCCATTTGTTGTCATTGTTACTGGTCCTGTATATGTGTTCCATGTTCCTGTTTGACTTCCTATTTGATATTTTAATGTTAATCCACTTTGTCCACTATTATTTGTAAATGTTACTTGTACATTTCCTGTTGTTGGTATTGTTGGATTATATGTTATTCCTATTGCTGTACTTGAATCTGGTGTTGTGCTTACTGTTACACTTTCATCTTTATTTGTTGCCTCTGTTATATTTCCTGCCTTATCTATCGCTCTCATACTTACTTTATATGTTGTTCCTTGTGTTAAATTATTAAATGTGTAACTTGTCGCTGTTGTTTCTGTTGTCCAACTTGTTATTACACTTCCTGCACTATCTTTTAATTGGAACTGATATCCTCTTATACCATAATTTTCTGCTGCACATCCTGTTGTTCCTGTGTCTTCTGTACTTCCACTTACTGTTATACTATTTGTTGTTTTTGTTGTTGATAGATTAAATACATTTGGTGCTATTCTATCTATATTTTGTACTGTTGCTGTTGCTGTGTTTGTGTATTGGTTATTTGCATCAAATAATCTTGCATACACTTTTCCATTTGTTGTCATTGTTACTGGACCTGTGTAGGTTGTCCATGTTCCTGTTTGACTTCCTATTTGATATTTTAATGTTAATCCACTTTGTCCACTATTATTTTTAAATGTTACTTGTACATTTCCTGTTGTTGGTATTGTTGGATTATATGTTATTCCTATTGCTGTACTTGAATCTGGT
>CAKPRQ010000003.1 GCA_934182605.1 uncultured Clostridia bacterium
TCTATTAAATAAGCCATTTCCATCCACTATTGCTGCTATTGCTACACCTGCTAATATAAGCATTACCACTACTGTTATTACTAAAGCAACTAAAGTTATTCCTTTTTGTTTTTGTTCTTTTCTTAAATAATTTTTCATATACATTCCTCATTTTCTCCTCTTTATTTTTAACTTTTCTTTAAATATAACTAAAAAATATATATAATTGCATACTATAATTTAGATTCTCCTATCTTAGAAATATTATAAATTTTAGTCATATTTTGACTATTTTTATCTTATCACATTTTATTTTTTTTTACAATACTTTTTTTATAAAATTATGATTAAGTTAGAGAAGACGTAACTTTTGAAAAATCGTGATATAGAGCTATTTGTAAGTTATGCACTTAATTGTGTCTCATTATACATATTCTTTTAATTATCTCTATTTTCCTTTTTTAAATATTCCTCCCATATAATTACTGCTTTATGTCATTTTTTTGTCTCTAGGCATTAATAATATATCTTCTACTTGGTTTATTATTTCTCTATAGTTCAAGACTATTTTGATTTAGCAAAAACTCTTGTATTCCCATTACAACAATACCATCTTCCGTTCTCCATAACTTTATATTATCTTTTACAATAATAATTTTTTTGAAACTATCTCCAATATTATTTAAAGACTTGGATTCTTGTATTGTTTTTTCTTGGGTGTCTAAATTTAATGCTGATTGAATATAATATCTTTTATTTCCTAAATTACATACAAAGTCAACTTCTAACTTTTTTCTTATCGCTTTTTCTCTAACCTCAACCACACCTACATCCACGTTATATCCTCTTACCAACAATTCGTTATATATAATATTTTCCATTAAATGATTTTCCTCTTGTTGTCTAAAATTTAATCTCGCATTTCTTAACCCTATATCTGTAAAATAATATTTTTGAGGAGTTTGAATATATTTTTTTCTTTAATATCATACCTAGTAGATTTATTTACAATAAAAGCATCTTCTATATATGCTATAAAGGTTAATGGCATTCCACCATAAGTTACATATTCATTCCAAGCTTCATATTTATCTCCATCAAAGACAGACACAAATTCCGAAAAAGATAATGGACTAACTTTAACTTGGTCACTTCTTCCCCTAAATTCTGTTATTATATGTGAAGATAAAAACTTTGAATTACTTCCAGTTACATACACATCAAGATTTTTTTCGTACAATAAACCATTTAATACGAATTCAAATCCATCAACTAATTGTATTTCATCTAAAAGAATATAATACATATAATTATTTTTACTAGTCCATTCTCTTTTTTATTTATTAATCTATTTAGATATAAATCTCTTTTTATTTCCTTCATACAAAAACCTCCATTGAAGATTTTTGACACATTAATGTTACATTTCAAGTAAAAAGAACATATAACTTTTGAAAAATAATTACTAAACTATAACACCACAATCTATTACAAAAAATTTACATTTTTTTCTTCTTTATCACATAAAACATTACACTTGATAAGGCAATAACTATAATAATTCCAACTCCTACTAATATATAATTATTCTTTTTATTTTCTTGATTATTTTCATTTGCAATATTATTTTCTTCTAAATTTTCAACATCATTTCCTGTTATATTATTCTCTTCTCCTAATAAAGCAGATAATCTTTCTACTTGTACTTCATGTTCTTTTTTATATTCTGCTTCTTCTTGAGCATTTCTTCTATGTGCTATTATTTCAAACGTTTTAGTTGTTATTCCATTTTCAGCTGTTACAGTAATTTCTATTTTATTGTCACCTTCCACCAAATTTTCATGACCTGTTATTTTTACATTTGCTTTTTCTTTTTGTGGAATTGCTAATATTGTTAACGATGTTATATCATTTGGCACTTCTACTTTATATTTTGTAATATTACTATAATATTCTGGTTCTAGCATTCCTTCTCTTATAGCCAAAGTTTCTAAATCTGCATTTGCATTTTCTTTATTATCTGTTTTTGTTACATATATTTTATATTCAGTTTTTGTGCTTTTATCTTTTGATTCTACTGTAATAATAATTGTATTTAAACAATTTTTCCAATTTTCATTTCCAGTTACAGTAACATTTGCCTCCTTATTTTCTGGTATTGCAGTTACTACTGTTCCTGTTATTGTAGTATCTACAGTAATATAATATTCTAAAGTATCTGGATTGAATTCTGGTACAATTCCTTCATATTCTAATCGCATTATTTTTAATTTGCTATTATTATCAGGCACATTTTCTTCTGTTACATTTTCGCCATTTAAAAGTAATTGTTCTGTATTACTTTCTTCATTTCCAATTTTTATTTCTTTTAAACTATTTTCTATTATTACTTGTTCACCAGTTTCACTGTAGAATTCGCCACTTATTACAATACTTGTATTTCCTTCTGTAATCGCTTTAAATATGAAGGGATTACTCTCTATACTCTCGTTATTTTTGCCATTATCACTAACCCATGTATAACGAATAACATTATCAACTATATTCGAATTTTCAGGCATATTTACCGCTTCTAATTTCGTATTATCCCAATATATTCCTAAAGTAAAAGATGCAACAGGAATAGAACTCAAATTTACTTTGATTTCAAATTCTTCACCTACTCCAACTTGCTCTTTACTACTTACAATATTTATTTTTCCCTCTGCGAAAGTACAACTACTTCCTAGTAAAAATAATAATATAACAAAAATTAATACTTTAAAACTTTTCATAAAAGATAAATCAACCCTCTCTAAAATTTTAATATGTAATACGTAGGTTTTTAAATATAAAATTTTGCAGAGTTACACTATTCATGAGAAAATAGAGTTAAAATTTCTTAATATTTTTTACGGAAAGAGTTCAAGTTTACCTTGGAAGGGTGCCGTAAAAAATATTTAGAAATTATACGAATATTTTATCTGATAGTTAACTCAAAAAATTTTATATTAAAAACCTTACAATAAAATTATATTTAAATTAAATTTTCTGACTTATTATCTTTAATTCTAATATATGCCTTTGTATTAATAAAGAGTCATAAGATGATGGATTTCTACCATTTTTATTTATATTACCTGCTTTTATAAAAGCTCCTGTTAATTTTTCTATTTCTAATATATGTCTTTGTAATACTAATAAATCCACACTATTTATTTTTCCATCTCCATTTACATCTCCATAAAGTATTATTATATACTCTATTTTTACACTTCCACTCTCATCTATGAATTTTATTTTAGCACCTGTTCCTGCATTTTCTGTATCTGTTAAAAGTTTTCCTTTTGAATCATATATTTCTACTTTATAATTTGTAGTTATTTTTCCTCTTATTTGGCTGACTTTCATATTTTTATAATCCCAACCTATTATTTCATTTTGATTTATTTGTAAATTTTCATCAAATTTTATTTCACCTTCTGCTAATTTAGGTACTACATTTACTTGTAATTCTGTTCTTACTTTTCCATCCGCTGTTTCTACTAATATTTTAGTTTTTCCTTCTTTAACTGCTGTTATTTTTCCATCTTGAGTAACAGTTGCAATATCTTCTGTTTCACTCCTATAATTCAGTTTTGTACTATCTGCATCTGAAGGAAGTAATACTGGAATTATACTATAAGTATCTCCTTCTTGTAAGATTAAATTATCTAGTCCTAATTGAATTTCTTCTACAGGTGTATATACTGTTACATCTATAGAATCTGATACATTATTGCTCTTAGATTTTACTGTAATTGTTGCTTTTCCTGATTTTAATCCTATTATCTTTCCACTACTATCTACAGTAGCCACAGATGGATTGCTAGATGAATATGCTATTGCTTGGTTTTTCGCTTCTTCTGGCATTATTTCTACTTTTAATGTTTTCCTGTCTCCCCTTTTTATATTTGTATCATCTAATGATACTGTTATTTGTTCTATTTCTATATTTGGCAATTCTTTTATATAATTTTGAAATACATAACCTACAATTCCATTTGGAAGTCTTACTTTGTCCCACAATTCTCCAGCTTGTTTTCCTTTTGCAATTCTTGTCATTACAACATCTCTATTTACAGATATTAATGTTTCATATGAAGTTCCTGGTCCTGTTCTTACATTTAAAGTTGTACTTACATCTGCATATACTTTTGTATTATCTTCTATAAAATCTGATGTTTTTATACTTGGGCTTTGCACAGGTTCTGTAGGCATATTTTTATAAATTGGTATTATAAAAGTTATAGTATTATTTAAAATTCCTACATTTGTATAACCGTTATAAATTAATTTTCCTTCACTATATGGCGCTAATACATTTGTCATATATTGGTGCCAAAATAAACTTCCTCCTGTATTACTTATAACATGAAACTTTTGCAAATACACAGTATCTTGTCCTAAATGAATGTAACTTGAACCTATAAAAATTCCTCCACCTGTAATCGCCTTCTCTTTATTATTCCATGGTATTAAATATTTATCTTTAGTAGTTTGGCTTGCTCCTTTTCCATCTTTTGCATACTGCAATCCATTTTTTATAGCTCCCATAGGTTCTGAGGAACTTGTTGCTCCAATATTATAAAAATTATAATATCCTTCAAATCCTGCTACAGTTCCACTAATGGAAGCATGCGATAAAAATGGTCCTACTTCTTGTTTTATTCTTGAAGCTAAATGATAACTACTTACTTGAGAACGTTTACCTGCGGCTGAAATAAGGTCTGAATATTTACTAGACATAGTTACTGTACTACCAGAACTAGTTTTATAATCTACTATACGATTATAAAATTCTGTACCGTACAATATTTTTTCAATACCCTCTATAGTATCAGTTTTAGCATCATAAGATAATGCTTCAAATTGAAATATTCTTACTTCATTTAAAAAATTTCTTGGATCCATAGCATATTCTAATGCTTGTCTCGAGCAATCTACCCATCCAGCATCTACTTCTACATTATATTCTCCAGGTTTGGTATTTTTCCAACTATCAGAATATGATTTAGGCACTAAATTTTTACCAAATTGATTTTCTTGGTCTATTACATAATTCCAATCTAAATCTATATTTAAAGGAACAAAATTCCAGTTAGGATATTTTTTCTGCAATTCTTCTAAATATGGTCTATAACCTTCTGGGAAACTTGCTAAATTATTTTTAGGCTCTGCTAAAGAATTTACTTGTATTATAGTAAATACTACAACTAAAATATATAATATTAAAATTACATATATTCTTTTACGCTTCA
Organism: uncultured Clostridia bacterium; assembly: GCA_934182605.1. Taxonomy (GTDB): domain Bacteria; phylum Bacillota; class Clostridia; order TANB77; family CAG-508; genus CALXUC01. Next base: position 5,259 of record CAKPRQ010000003.1, read on the forward strand.
TTATTTTAGTCCTTTCTTTATTATTTTACGTTTTCTCTATCCCTTGTACAATTAATCTATCATCATTAGAATAGCTGGTGCAAGTAATAAGTGTAACTACTCTTTTGCTATCAGTTTCTTGATTAATTGGCTCCAAATTTTTATAATTCACTTTATAAATGTCTGAAACGACGTACGTATACTTACCGTTTTTATTATCTAATAAAAAAAATTCTTCTCCTACTTCTAATTCCTTTAAATCTGAAAACATATTTTCTTTTTCGTAATTATGACCTGCTATACAAAAGTTCCCAATTTCATTTGGATTAGGTCCCCAAAATTTTACTATACATTTATCCATTGTTTCCTTACTAAAATCTCTGAGTACATAGCTTTCTAAATTTATTTTAGGTATTATTAATTGTGCTACTACCGGATAAGATAAATAAGTCTCTGAAATTTCTACTATCTCCTTTGTTTTCTCTTCTTCAATTATTACTTCTTTGGATTTTGAGTTAATTTCTTGAGTTGCAATATCTTCTCTAAATTCAATTTTATTTTCTTTTATTATTTCAAAAATGGTATAAATTATACAAGTCATAATTAGAAGTAAAATAATAAATCGAATCCTTTTTCGTATTTTATTTTTTTGTTTTATCCTTTCAGCTCTTCTACTTTTCATCTCTACCTCTTCATTTTTAATTAAAGTACTTAAGTATATTTTGTATTTTATGTAGTAAGAGATTTCTTAAAAGAAATCTCCTTAATTATTAATTTTTCCTTCTTAATGCAATATACGCTATACTTAAAACTGCAATCACACCAGCTATTTCAAAATACATTGTATTACCAGTTTTTGGCAATTCAGCTGGTTTTTCTTCAGTCTTATTATCATTTGCTCCATTATTTCCTGTTAAATCTCCTGGTTTTACTGTTCCATTACCTTCTGTTTCTCCTGGTTTTTCAATTTCTTCTGGTGGCAATTGTGTAGAATTTTCTACTACTTTTACTTTAAAAGTATTGCTTACAATTTCAGCATCTGAAGCATCTCTATCTATTACAGATAATTTTATTGTATATTCACCTACAGCACTAAACAAACCTCTTACATCTAATTCTTTTACAACGTCTTTACCACCAATAGGATCTCCTGATGCATCTCCCCAACCACTTTCTAAGATATCATGTTCTAAACTTTGGCTATCTATTGCTAATAATTTTGCAGTTGCATTTGCTGGGCTTGTAATCTCTCCTATTATTCTAGTATGCTCATAGTTCTTCCCCATTGCAGAACGTATAACAAGTTTCATATCTTTTTCTACATTTTTGATAACATCTCCAGAATAATTAAGTTCAATACTATAATCTTCATATATTGGTTCTACTACAATATTTTTTACAATAGGTACTGAGACATCATCATAATTTACCGAAGCATCATTATTGGCTAAACCTTCCATTGTTACACTTAAATCTGTAGGGTTAGAAGTTACAATTCCTTCTTTAGCTTTAAATGTAACAGACATATTATCACTTGGGCTACTACCACCACTAGAATCAAAGAAATATACTCTTACCCTAGTACCATTATCATTAGGTGTTCCACCTTCTGCAGATACATATTCTAATAAATTATTATCATAAGCAACATCTACAGTATATGCACCTAAATCTTGTCCAAAATTAACATTTATTTTCACAGTTTCGCCTGGATGTACAGTTTGCTTATCTGTTGTTATATCTATTGTTCCTAAAGGTGCTGCAAAAACATAAGCAGAAAATAATATTGTTAAACAGAGAAAAATGGCCATTACGCTAATAATTTTTTTCATGAAAAATTCCTCCTTCTTAACAATATTATGTCATTCTTTTTAAAATTTATATTGGGAATTTTTTGAAAATTTAAGAAAAAATTTTAATAAAAAAATAGAGTATTATTTAGTACATCAGAAATATTAATTTTTTTAACATTTTAAATGTACTTTACATATACTCTAATTACTCAAATTATATATTTACAATTTCATACTCTCTATTTCCAAGTCCTAACTCGTTTGCGGCTTCAATTGTACGTATTCCATGTCTTGAATTCATTCTTTCTATTAAAGCTGCTTTTCCTTTACTTTGCAAGCATCTACCATAGATTCTAAAAATAAATCATTAATATCATAATTTACAAAATATGAAGAATCATTTGTAATTACTTGTATAAATGCTTTTTTCTCATTTTTCTCTATACTTATACCTGGTATAAAAGAAATTCCGTCTTCATAATTTGTATTTTTAAAATACCAACCTTCGAAATAATTACTATTTTTATTTAAATATTTTTCACCTTGAAATAAATCAGGATTTTTTATTAAAAACAATCTTTTCATACTATATATTTTTTCCAAAATATTCAATTCTATTCAAAATCTCACTAATTTTATAATGTTTCCTTCTTAATATATAACTTTTTTATTTGATTTTAATATTCGCAAAATTGTTTTAAATCAAGATTTTGCAGCTGCTAGATATTCTTTTACTAAATTGTAATAATTTTTTTATATTTTTTTGTAGAAAAGTATTGACATATTAAAAAAAATGATGTATACTTATAACTGCGTTAAGAAATTAAATTAAATATTTTCTAAATGCGCCCTTAGCTCAGTTGGTCAGAGCAACCGGCTCATAACCGGTGGGTCCAAGGTTCGAATCCTTGAGGGCGCACCATTTTATTTTATACGGGTAGGTGGCCGAGTGGCTAAAGGCGGCAGACTGTAAATCTGTTCTCATTTGAGTACGATGGTTCGAATCCATCCCTGCCCACCAACAAAAATCATTTTATAGTAAGACTATAAAATGATTATTTTTTATTTTAAAACGATGGTTTCGAAAAGCATCTGTCTTAATTCTTAATGAAGTAAAGAAAAAACACATCTACTCCTTAAAAATTAGATGTGTTTTTACAATTTATATACTTTTCAAATCATTCCTATAATCTAAACTCTTATCTACAGGTCTACCTATTGTATTTTTACCATACTTTTTATTTATATTATCTAGCACTTCATCTATTTTTTGATACTTCTTATTTGATGAAAAAAATGATATTTGCTCTTCTGATTTTTCTATTAATTTATCTACTCTTACACCTATTAATCGTATTGGCTCTTCATTATACATTTCTGAAAATATTTCTTTTACACATTTAAATATTTCTGTTGTTGTATTTGTTGAAAATCCTAATTTTTTTTGATGAGAATAATCTTTAAACTTATTTGTTCTTAATTGTACACTTACTGTATTAGCTAATAATTCCCATTTTCTTAAACGATAAGTAACGAGTTCTGTTACTTGAAGTAATACATTTTCTATTTTATCTCTTTGTATTAAATCAACTGGTAAAGTTATTGAATTTCCAATACTTTTAGGTTTATTTTGTTCATATATAACTTCTGAATTATCTATTCCGTTAGCATATTCCCAAATTAGAATACCGTGTTTTCCTAACTTGTTTTCTAAAAATTTTTTATCTGTTTTTGCTAAATCACCTATTGTTCTTATATTTATACTTTTTAAAAAAGGTTCTGTTCTTTTTCCTAACATAAATAATTCTTGTACTGGTAAATTCCACATTTTCGAAGAAATTTCTTTTTTATATAAAGTATGAATTTTATTAGGTTTTTCAAAATCTGATGCCATTTTGGCTAGTAACTTATTTTCTGACAATCCTATATTTACTGTAAATCCTAACTCCCTACTTACTCTTTTATTAATTTCTATTGCTATTTCTTCTAAACTTCTACCCATTAAATATTCTGTTAAATCTAAGAAACATTCGTCTATACTATATCTTTCTATTTTATCTGTATATTCTAAAAGTAAATTATATAATTGTAAAGAATAATTTTGATATGATTTATAATTTCCTCTATACACTTTTAAGTTTGGACACTTTTTTCTTGCTTGATAGAGCGTTTCTCCTGTTACTACGCCTTTCTTTTTAGCTTTCATACTTTTAGCTAAAACTATTCCAGCACGCCTACTTTCATCGCCGCCTATAACACTTTCAATTTTTCTTATATCTTGGGTTTCACCACTTTTTAAAAGGTCTAAAGCTGTCCAACTTAAAAATGCATTATTAACATCTATATGCAAAATTTTTCTTTCCATATATATCACCTTTTATCATTATAAAACAAATGTTTTTATATGTCAAGATTAAATTTCCATTTGACTTCCTAAAATTCCTGCTGCTGATTGTAATACTTTCATTTCTATTTCGCCCATATTCTTACTTGCATCTTTTGAAATTAATATTACACTACCTATTACATCACCTTGGCTTGTTATCGGATATACAATCTGTGAATTAAATTTTCTTTCTCTATTATCATTTTCAACTATAGGTAAAGAAATTTCGTTATTATCTTTGCTTGTATATATTTCTTTATTTTCTAAAACTTTTTCTATTTCTTTACTTATACTTTTTTCTAAATAATCTTTTTTAGCTCCACCAGCTACAGCTATAACTGTATCTTTATCTGTAATACATGTTATATGACCTGTAGTTGTAGCTAATGTTTCTGCATATTCTGAAGCAAATTCTGATAATTCTCCTATAGGTGAATATTTTTTTAATATAATTCCACCCTCTCTATCTGTAAAAATTTCTAAAGGATCACCTTCTTTTATATGAAGTATCTTTCTAATTTCCTTTGGAATTACTATACGACCTAAATCATCTATTCTCCTAACGACACCTGTTGCTTTCAAAAAAATTCCCTCCTTCTAATTTTTTATTTAGTATTTTTTATACTTTATATTCTCTATTATTAGATAAAAAAGGAATTTTTATTCGTTTTTTCTACAATTTTCTTAAAAAATTTCAAACAAAAAAAGAAGAATCAAATCCTTCTTCTTTTATATTATTTGAATTTAATTTCTTGGAATAAAAAGTTATATGCTTTATCAATTGTAACTTCTTGTGTCCAAAAATCTACAAATCTTTTTTCAGCAGGTGATAATTCTAATTCCATTGTTTCTACATCTTGTAATAAGAAATCTTTAAATTTTGTCCATACGCTTACTTTTGCTGGTAATTTTGAAGTTCCGGCAGGTTCAAATTTACTATCAAATCCTGCTACATTGAAATCATCATTATTTTCATTCATTTGTATCTCCCCCTTAAAATTTTTACTATAAAGGACGTTAATTTTACCTTTATTATTTTATACTACAAAATCTATTTTTTTTCAATAGTTTTTTGCAAATTTTTTGCAATTTTTTTAAATTTTGTTAAAATTTAAAAATTTTATTATAAAACATAGTAAAGTACTTATATATTAATATTTTGCAATCAAATACCCATTTTCATATTTAACTATTTTTACTGATACTAATAAATTTTTTAAATATTCTTCTGTTTTTACCTTTACTGTCATATAATTTTTAGTATGTCCTATCCAATATTCATCTTTTTTTTCTTCAAATAATACATCTATAGTTTTATTTATGTATTTTTTTAAAATTTCTTCTTCATTTCTATTAGATAATTCTATTAACATTTTACTTCTTTCTTCTTTTATATTTTCATCTATTTGATTTTCCATTTTTTCTGCTACTGTTCCTTTTCTCTTTGAATACTTAAATATATGCATCTTAAAAAATTTTATTTCTTCTAAAAATTTATATGTTTCTTCAAATTCTTTTTCGTTTTCACCTGGAAAACCTACTATTATATCTGTTGTCAAATTAATTTCTTTAAATGTTTTTCTTAGTGATTCAACACATTTTTTAAATTCTTCTATTGTGTATTTTCTATTCATTCTCTTTAAAGTAGTATTACAACCGCTTTGCAAAGATAAATGAAAATGATTACAAATTTTTTCGACTTTACTTAATCGTTTACAAAATTCCTCTGTTATTATTGTTGGTTCTAATGAACCTATACGAATTCTTTCTAACTTTCCTATTTTATTTATGTCTTCTATTAAATCTATTAAGTAATAATTATCTTCTTTTTCTTTTCCATATGAATCTATATGTATTCCTGTTAGCACGACTTCTTTTATACCTAAATCTACAATTTTCTGTACTTCATTTAAAATCATATCTTTATTTCTACTTCTAATTCTACCTCTTGCATAAGGAATAATACAATATGTACAAAAATTATTACATCCATCTTGAATTTTTATTACTGCCCTCGTTGTTTCTAAATGTACTACTGTTCCTAATTCCAAATATTCTTTGCACTTTTCAATTTCTGATACTTTTATTACCTTATTATTATTATATTCATTTATATATTTGATTATGTCTTTTTTTTCATTATTTCCTAATACTATATCTATTTCATCTATTTTTTCTAATTCATTTTTAGCAATTTGGGCATAGCACCCAACTGCTACAATTATAGCAGCTGGGTTCTTTTTCTTTACTTTTCTTAAATTCTGTCTCGATTTCTTGTCTGACATATTTGTTACTGTACAAGTATTTATAACATATATATCTGCTTTCTTATCAAAATCTACTATTTCATAACCATCCTCTAAAAATTGCTGTATCATTGCATTAGTTTCATAATGATTTACTTTGCATCCTAAAGTATGAAATGCTACTTTTTTCATATATAACTTCATCTCCTACCTCTATTTATATTTACAACTATTTCCATTTTTTATTTTTAAAAGACCTAGAAAACTCTAGGTCTTTTTTACACTTATCATTTATTTTACTTTTTGTCCGTATCCGAAAAATCATGTTCGGGTCTATTCCAAGCAATAATCGGAATACCAATAACTTGGAATAGTATCAAAATAAACGATAGTATAGGAAATTCCTTATTAAACAGGAGAAAATCCAAACCTGTTACTAATATTAGTATGGTAATTAAAACCCACTTATATACTTCTTTCAGATGATTTTTTGAACAATATTCAAAAATGGAAACAAGCATAACTATAACAATAGCTAATGCAGCCAACGTATATATCGTCACCCAAAAGCCACTAAGTAAGTTCATAAAAATCTCCTTTACTTAAAGTTGATTTGAAATTTACTAAGCCTAACGTTTTTTATTATACCATGTCTATCGAATTATGTCAAATTACGAAAATAGAAAATCACCTAACTTTTTTTGACTACTTTCTACCTTTTTTATCTAATATTTCTAAATTGTCCAAAGCTTTTCCTGTTCCAATTGCAACACAAGATACAGCATCCTCTGCTATCATTACATTTATTCCTGTATGTTCTTGTATTAATTTATCTAGTCCATCTACTAAGCTACCACCACCTGTCATATATATTCCTTTACTATTTATATCTGCTATTAATTCTGGTGGTGTTTTTTCTAATATTGAATGTACCGCTTCTACTATTGCCATTGCAGGTTCTGCAAATGCCTCCATCATTTCATTTGAATATATAGTTAATGTTTTTGGTAGTCCTGTACTTAAATCTCTTCCTCTTATATCCATTTCTATATCTTGAATTTTTGGATATACACAGCCTATATTAACTTTTAAATCTTCAGCAGTTCTTTCACCTATAACTACATTATACTTTCTTTTTATATATGTCATTATAGCTTCATCAAATTTATCTCCAGCTACTTTTATAGATGTGCTAACTACAGAACCTCCTAAAGATATTACTGCTATATCTGTTGTTCCTCCACCAATATCTACTATCATATTTCCATAAGGTTTAGAAATATCAATACCTGCACCTATTGCTGCTGCTATAGGTTCTTCTATTAAATATACTTTTCTTGCACCTGCTTGCGTTGCTGCATCTATTACAGCCTTTTTCTCAACTTCTGTTACTTGAGATGGAATACATATCATTATTCTTGGAGCAAAAAATGAATGAATTCCTATTTTATGAATAAAAATTTTTAACATCTTTTCAGTTGCAGTATAATTAGAAATCACTCCATCTTTTAAAGGTCTTGTAGCAATTATATTACCAGGAGTTCTTCCGGAGCATTCTCCTTGCCTCACTTCCTACTGCCAATACATCATTTGTATTTTTATCCACGGCCACAACAGATGGCTCTCTTAAAACAATACCTTTTCCTTTAACATATGCAATTACAGTTGCTGTACCTAAATCTATAGCTATATCTTGTCCAAACACGCTTAGCTCTTTCCTTTCTAAAAAATTTTAAAATATATAATAAAAAAACATTATTATTGCAGATATCCCTACTAAAGGCAACACCATGTCCTCTAAACCTTTATCTTCATCACCAATAGCATTTCCTGCAACACTATTTGTTATACTAACTTTATAATTATCTACACCATTAAATTTAAAACTTGTTCTTATCTCATATGTTTGGTCATTTGTTAATTTTCCTATTTCGGCATATTTTGTACCTAAATAATTATCATTTTCTGTATAAAAATCTATTTTTAAATATGCTTTTCCCATCTCTATCCCTGTATTATTAGTTACTCTTGCTAGCACATACCCATTTACATATGTAGCCTTACTTTCAAGAATTTCTATACTAGGTCTTTTTGTTAAAATTTCATAATCATCAATATTTTTATATGCTTTACTTATAAATGCATATGAACATATTGAAACAAAAATATATGTTAAAATTATTAATATTATATACATTAAAAATTTTTTTACACTATCCATTTTAAATTCCCTTTCAAAAATTAAAATTTTTCTTAAACTTATTTGTTGGAAAAGCATTTTACTAAAATTATAGGAAATACTATTTCCTATAAGAGCAAATCGGAAAGCCTTTTAATTTTTCTAATTTTTAAATATCTCTTTTGCTTTCCGTAAATTTGTATGCAACTGTAGGAGCAAAGCGACTTTTATATAATAGGAAAGTGTTACTTTCCTATTATATAAAAAAGTTAGCACAATAAGGGCTAACTTCTTTTGTATTACAAATTATAAGATTTGTATTCCCTTATCGATTCTTTTTAATGCTTCTTCTTTTCCTAATATATATGTCCATTCTACTGCTCCACCTGGTGTAAATGCTTTTCCTGTTATAGCTGTTCTTAATGGCCATAATACTTGTCCTGTTTTTAGTCCGAATTTTTCTGGTAATTTCATAAGTTCATCATGTATATTTTGTTCTGTCCATTCACTTATTTCTTCTATTATAGGTCTTATTTTTTGTAATACTTCTTTTGACATTTCTAATGTTGTTTTCATTTTTTTATGAATATATAATTCCGTTGAATATTCTGGTAATTCTTCAACAAAATCTATCATTTCTGGTATATCTGCTAACAATTCAGTTCTTTGTTGCAATACTCTACTTATCTCTAATTCATCTAATTTTCTCGAGAAATCATAATATTTTTCAGCTTTTTTATGAAATTCTTCTAAAGATAAATTTCTTATATATACACCATTCATCCATTTTAATTTTTCTATATCAAATATTGCAGGTGCTTTATTTATTCTTTCAGTTGAGAATACTTTTACTAATTCATCTAATGAAAAAATTTCTTGTTCTGAACCAGGGCTCCAACCTAATAAAGCAATATAATTTATAATAGCTTCCTCTAAATATCCTTTTTCTACTAAATCTTGGAAAGATGCATCTCCATTTCTTTTACTTAACTTATGTTGCTCATCTTTCATAACTGGTGGTAAGTGCAAATATTTAGGTTTTTCCCAACCAAATGCATCATATATTAAATTATATTTCGGTGTTGATGAAATATATTCATTTCCTCTTATTACGTGTGTTATTTCCATTAAATGGTCGTCTACAACATTTGCAAAATTATATGTTGGAAAACCATCTGATTTTAACAATATATTTTCATCTAATATTGCATTTTCCACTTCTATTTTTCCATAAACTTCATCTTTAAAGACTGTTTTACCTCTAGGATTTATAGTTTGGCGTATTACATATTTTTCTCCATTAGCTATTCTTTGTTTAGCATCTTCTAATTTCATATGTTTACAAGGATCCTCATATTTAAAACTTAAACCTTGCTCTTCTGCTAATTTTCTCTTTTCCTCTATTTCTTCCTCTGTACAAAAGCAGTAATGTGCGCCACCTAATTCTACTAGTTTTTCTGCATATTCTTTATATATTCCTAATCTTTCAGATTGAACATATGGTCCATAATTTCCTCCCATATCCGGACCTTCGTCATGTTTTAATCCTACTGATTTTAATGTGTTATATATTATATCCACAGCACCTTCTACTTGTCTTTCTTGGTCTGTATCTTCTATTCTCAATATGAATGTTCCATTTTCATCACCTTTAGCTACTAAATACGCATATAGTGCTGTTCTTAAGTTTCCTATGTGCATATATCCAGTAGGGCTTGGAGCAAATCTTGTTCTTATCATTAATATTACTTCCTTCCTCTTTTTAATTTTCTAATATATTTTACTATAAATTATGTAAAATATCAAGTAGTATAATTAATTTTTACATTTATTTTTGTTATACATTCTATCAAAAAATATGAAAAAGTTTTTTCGACAAAATTCAATATTTTCTTACAACCTCAGCAGTTTTCGCCTCAAAAAGTTTCAGAAATTTTCATAAAAACTATTTACAACTATAAAAATTTATTATACAATAGTTATATATTGTCCCTATTTTTATATTTCTTATATTCAAAATTTTTCTTTGAATATAAATCCAAAAAAATTTTGTATAAATTTTATTTTACTCTTGACTTACATTTAACCGTATGATAAAATGAAAGAAGGTGAAACATATAAGTACTGATAATAAACCAACTAAAGATGGAATTTTTCAATATATATTTGGTAGAGAAATAACTAAAGATTTAACAGATAACTTTATAAAATCTTTACATAAATATATAAATGAAGAAAAAATATTGAATAATATAAAAATACAGTCTGAAGTATCGCTAGAGAAATTAAATATTGATAATAAAATTTCAAGGTTAGATATTTTAGTAGAATACGATGAAGAAATTTTTTGCATAGAAATGCAAAATAAATATAAGAAAAATATCTATAAACGTGCCAGGGTATATGCTGCAAAAATAGATGCTACTACACTAAATATAGGTGAAAAGTATGAAAAAATAAAACCTTTAACTATGATTATTATTTTAAATTATGTCCCTAAAACTATTAATAATTCAGATATTTTACAAAATTTAGTGTTTGTGGATAATAAATATAAAACTAGAAATGATGATTTAGGTTTAAGATTTATTTTTATTTTTCTACCCGAATTAAAGAAAATTCCAAACAATAAATTAAATTGCGAATTTTTACAGTGGTTAAAATTCTTAGAATATGAAGATATGGAGGTGATTAATAATATGAGCAAAAAGAATAATAACATAAAACGTGCCTTAGAGTACGTTTGCCCTATACCTGAGGAACAACAAGAAAAAACATTGCAAAGATTTCATGAAAATGCTCTAATTGAACAATTAATGGATAGAACAGATGCTAGAGATGAGGGTATTGAAATTGGCAAGAAAATTGGTAAAAAAGAAAGCCTCCTAGATTTTGCTAAAAAAATGTTAATTGAAAAATATAATATTCAAGAAATTATTAAATTAACAGGTCTATCTGAAACAGAAATTAATAAATTAGCTGAAAGTATTTAATTATACTCCCTATGAAACTTAATAAAAGTTTTATAGGGAGTTTTTATGCAATCGTATTTATTGATTATTTTTTTCTAACATATACCTTCTAATATATAAATTATCATCTTTTTCGGCTTCTTCCCTACGTTTGTCATAAAGTTTTTTACCTTTCCCTAATCCTAATTCTATTTTCACATAATTATTTTTAAAATACATAGATATAGGTACAAGACTAATACCTTGTTGTTTTATTAATCCTGTCAATTTATATATTTCTCTTTTAGTAAGTAATAATTTTCTACTTCTTAATGGATCTTTATTAAAAATATTTCCTTGTTCATATGGACTAATATGCATACCTAAAAGGAAACATTCGCCATCTTTTATAATTGCATAACTGTTTTTCATATTTACTCTACCTTTACGGATAGATTTTATTTCTGTTCCTGTAAGTACAATTCCTGCTTCCATTGTGTCAATTATTGTATAGTTATGTTTTGCTACTGGATTTTTTGCAATTTCCTTTCCCATAAGTAACCTCCTCTAAAATGTATAATTATTATAGCATTAAATATAATATTAAGCAAGGACAAAAATTTTATTTTTTTTACTTTTTTCTCTTGTTTTTTTATATAAATTGTTATATCATATATAAGAAATTTAAAAGAGATAAATCTAAGGAAATAAGATTGAGAAATTTTATTTTATCAATCAATGTAAGCCTTGTGAAAGGAATGGAATTAAATGAAGGAAAAAGATTTAATTATTCAAAATACTAAAAGTTTAACTACCAAAAAAAATGAACCAAAAGAACTTACTAAAAAGAGTAAAGATACTTCACTTGTGAAATCTGCTACTAAAAAAGAAATTATAAATAAAGTAGTTAAAGAACCTAAAGTTTCTAAAAAGAATAGCTCTAGTAAAAGAGAAACTAAAGCAACTACAACTGGAAAGACATCTAGTACTAAAAGTAAAATAAGTGCTACTTCAGAAACAAAAACTGGCTCTGCAAAAAAAGCAAAAACTTCTACTAAAAAGACAGTAAATAAGGTTTCTACAAAAAAATCTACTATAACTAATGAACATAAAGACGATATAAATTCCTATGCTATTGAGTATTTTGATTTACCATATAGATATAACGAAACTATAGTAAAATTATTAGTACAAACACCAAAAAGACTTTTTGTATATTGGGATGTTGCTGATGAAGATAGAGAAAATTTTATTAGTATTTTTGGTAAAGATTTTTTTTATGAAACAGTGCCTTTTTTACGAATTATAAATGAAAGTATGAATTACAGTTTTGACATTGAAATAAATGATTTTGCAAATAGTTGGTATATAAATATTAATGATGAAAATTGTAAATATCATGTAGAATTATATAGAAAATTTAAAAGTAATAATATAAATGATGAAGTTAAAAATTTAATACAAGATTTAAATAAACAAAACAATAATTTTAATAATTATAATTATATATTTATATCATCTTCAAATAATATGGATGCCCCAAATAATAAAGTACTTTCTAGTAAATACAGCTATCCTAGAAGTGTTGAATATAGAAACATAAAGACAAATAAATTGTCATATAAAGTAATTGAAAAAACAAGTAATGACTTTTATAATGTTTTCTTTAAAAATGAGAATATAGATAATATAACAAACTTACCATCATCTAGGTAATAAGATTAGGAGAATTGATTATGAATAAAGAAAAAGGTTATGTAAGTTTTATATTGCACGCACATTTACCATTTGTACACCATCCAGAAAGCGAAAATTATATAGAAGAGCAATGGTTATTTGAAGCAATTTCAGAAACATATATACCATTATTATTAAATTTTAAAAAATTAGAAGAGGAAAATGTCGATTTTAGAATTACAATGTCTATGACTCCTCCTCTTCTTTATATGTTAGATAATAAATTATTACAAAAAAGATATATTAAATATTTAAAACAGAGAATAGAGTTAGCTAAAAAAGAATTAAACAGAACTACTTACGATGAACGTTTAAACAATTTAGCTAAATATTATTTTGATAGATATTCTAACGATTTACACGTTTTTAAAGACATATATAATTGTAATATTATTACTGGTTTTAAATATTTTCAAGATAAGGGATTTTTAGAAATAATCACTTGTGGGGCTACACATGGTTTTTTCCCTATTTTATATGTAAATGAAAAAACAGTTAAAGCTCAAATTGGTATTGGAGTAAAAACATATGAGAAATATTTTGGTAAAAAACCTAGAGGAATTTGGTTACCTGAATGTGGATATATTCCAGAGGCTGATAAATACTTAAAAGAATTTGGAATTGAATATATTATAACTGAAACACATGGTATTTTGTATGCAGACCCAACACCTAGATTTGGTACTTTTACACCTATTGTTTCTCCTAATGGTATAGTTGCTTTTGGTAGAGATATTGAAAGTTCTAGACAAGTTTGGAGTTCTATAAATGGATATCCTGGTGATTATAATTATAGAGAATTTTATAGAGACTTAGGTTATGATGCTGATTATGAATATATAAAGCCATATATAGCACATAATGGTGCACGAATTAATACTGGTATTAAGTATTATCGTATTACTTCTAGTGACTACCATAAAGATTATTATGATGTACAATGGGCTAAGGATACTGCTGAAAAACAAGCAGGACACTTCTTAGATAGTCGTGTAGCACAAATTAATGATTTAACTAAATTTATGGATGTTCCACCTATTGTAGTATGTCCATATGATGCAGAACTTTATGGCCATTGGTGGTATGAAGGCCCTTATTGGTTATATATATTATTTAAGAAAATATATTATGATGATTGTAATTTTAAATTAATTACACCTGGTGAATATATAGATAAGTACCCTAACATACAAGTATGTACACCTTGTCGTTCTAGTTGGGGTGCAAATGGATATAATGAAGTATGGCTAAATGAGAGTAATGACTACGTGCACCGCCATCTTCACAAAGCTGGAAATTTAATGGTAGAATTAATTAATAAATATCCAAATGCTAAAGGAATACAAAAAAGAGCTTTAAATCAACTTGCACGTGAATTACTACTTGCGCAAAGTAGTGACTGGTTATTTATAATTACTAATGGTACTATGGTAGATTATGCTAAAAATAGAATTAAAAATCATATTGGAAGATTTATGAAATTATATAAACAAATAACTACAGACAATATTGATTTAAATTATTTAAAAAGCTTAGAAAAATTAGATTGTATTTTTTATGATTTAGATTTAGGAAAAGAATTTTATGGATAATAAAATATAAAAGTTTGCTATACTTATTTTAGATATAGCAAACTTTATAATAATTATAAAAAATTTTTTTTAATTCTATAATAAAAATGCACACAAATTTATTTATTCTAATTCACCCTCGTAATGTTGATACTTATCGCCCATTTCAAACATAAAATCATAAGTTCTATTTTCTAACATTTGAATTTCAAAAAGAGTTTGAACTTTGTTATTTTCTTTATATGCTTTTATATATTTAAGATTATCTTCGTTATCAAAATAATATCTTACTAAAACAGAATTATCTTTTTCCATTTTATACTCTTCAAAATAATATTTCTGTTCTTTTATAATTTCATTTCCAGTTTTCACAAAGCAATCATTTATACTTTCAAGAGAATAAAATAGCACGTCCATATTAGTAGATATTGGTTCTGTTATAGGTACTTTATATATAGTTGCACTATCTTCGTATATATGATAAAAATAATCTTTTTCCACTATTAATCTAGTGTTTTCGTCATTTGAATATATTGAAATGGCATCACCTTTTTGAGAAAATTCTTCATTATTTGTAGTTACAGTACCATCCTCTGCTGTATTCTCTGCAACATATTTCAAATGAAAGTCATTTTGGAAAGTATCTAAATATTTTATTAATTTTTTAGTATAAAATTCCTTTGCCTCATCTTCTGTATATTGAGTCTCTGGCAGATTATTTAATGTAACCTCATTTTTTTTGATATTTTTATATACAAAAATACTTATTACAATAGCTATTACTATAAGTATTACAACTACACATTTCAATGTTTTTTTTATATTTTTGTTCATAAATTAATAATACTCCTTTATAAACTAAAATTTAACTATTTTTTATAATTTGTTCTATTTCACCTATTGTTTTTTCTAAATCTTCATTTTCAATTACATAATCATACAAACCTATTTTAGATTCTTCATATTCTAATCTACTTAATCGCATTTCTATTTCTTCTTGTGGTAAGTGATCTTCTCTATTTTTTAAACGATTTAATAAAGATTCTTTTGAAACTTTAAGAAAGATTGTTACTATTTTCACATCATTTCCTAATACTTTTAATAAATCTTCTGTACCATTTACATCTATATCTTTAATTATTACTTTGCCTTCTTTTATTTTTTCTTGTAATAATTTTTTAGAAGTCCCATAATAATTATTATGATGTAAAGAATATTCATACAGTTCATTATTTTTTATCATTCTTTCAAATTCTTCTTTACTTACAAAATTATAAGTGACATTTGGTATATCTGTAGCTCTAGGATTTCTTGATGTAAATGATGGTAAAGTTGTAAAATTACTATTTCTTTCTATTAATTTATTCTTTACAGTGTCTTTTCCTGCTCCTGCTACTCCTGATAATATAACTAACATATAATTCTTACCTTTCCCTCTGCAATTTCATCTGCAGCTATTGTTACTGGTACCTTATCATCCTTTGAAGTTAAAATTTGTGCTCCTGCTTCTATTTGTCTTGCTCTTTTTGCAGTTGCAATTACTAAAGAATATCTATTATCTACAAGTTTTAATAAATCTGTAACACTTGGTTCTACTATCATTTTATTCACTCCATTCTAATATAATTTATAATTTTATTCTTCTTCAAAATCTTCTAACTTTTTATTATCTAATCTACTTGCTATTGTTTCTGGTTGGATTGCTGATAAAATAACATGACCAGAATCCATAATTAATACTGCTCTTGTTTTTCTACCACAAGTAGCATCTACTGCATTTCCTTTATCTTTAGATTCCTGAATAAGCCTTTTTATTGGGGCCGACTCGGGACTAACTATTGTTATAACTCTATTAGCTGAAACGATATTTCCAAATCCTATATTTATTAGTTGCATACTACATCCCCCTTACATATTATATTTTACTACATTTTTGCAAATAAGTCTAGTAATCTCCTTAAATTTATAAATCTAATTTTTTTCAACAATTTTTTTTATATCTTGTGCAGTTTTCCTATATTTATAATTTTCTCTTATATATATTATAAAAGTTTTTAATAAATAATATACTAAAAATATAGATGTAAAAAATAATAAGTAATATTGGTAATTAAAATATTTATATTGCAAAACATAATATAAACTTAATATAAAAAATGATACTAATAAAACTTCTATTCCTGTTATTGCTAGTTCTCCACTATCTTTTTTATACGCATATTCAAATATGCATATAGTTACAGCAATTGCTATAATACTAAATACTTTTAAATCTACAATATAATTTAATTCTGAGATATTTTCATACCCCATTAAAATAAATATAAATACAAATATTACTAATGCACCTGTAAATAATGTTAAAAATAATTTTCTGTTTATTCTTTGTCTATCTTCTCCTGTAATTTTATTAAATTCCTTTATTTTTTCACCCATTTCTATTATTTCCTTTTCTTTTAATTCTTTTTTATTTACCATTTTCTTCCGCTCCTTTCTGTATCTATATTTTTAAAATACTTGTTGCTACTACAAAATATATTAATACTGAACATATATCTACTATTGTTGTTATTAATGGTGAAGCCATTATTGCTGGATCTAATTTTAATTTTTTTGCTAATATTGGTAATACGCATCCTAATACTTTTGCCAACAAAACTGTACATATTAATGTTATGCCCACAACTACTGCTAATAATAAGTCATTATATTGCCACATTACTATAATTCCATTTACTATTGATAATACTATTCCTACTAAAACAGCCACCCTTGTTTCCTTCCAGATTGCTTTTAAAATATCTTTTGGCTGTATCTCATTAGTAGCTAGGCCCCTAATTATTAATGTAGAAGCTTGTGAACCACAGTTACCACCTGTTCCCATTATCATAGGTATAAATGCTACTAATACTGGCAATGCTTCAAATGCTTGCTCATAATTTGTAATGATTTTTCCTGTTATTGTAGCAGATAACATTAAAAAAAGCAACCATAAAATTCTACTTCTAGCGTGTTTAAATGTAGATGTTTTAAAGTATTCCTCACCATTTAATGTAATAGCTGCCATCTTTTGAAAGTCCTCTGTATTTTCTTCTTCTAAAACATCAATAGCATCATCTATAGTTATAATTCCCACTAATCTCTTTTCATTATCTACAATTGGAAGTGCTAATAAATCATATTTTTTTAACTTATTTGCAACTTCTTCTTGGTCATCTGAAGTAGTACCATATATAACATTTCTATTCATTAAATTTTTTATACTATCTTCCATATTAGATAATAATAATTCTTTTACTGTTAAAGTTCCTAAAAGTTTTCTATCTTCACTCAAAACATAACAAGTATATATAGTTTCTTTATCTATACTTACTTTTCTTATTTTATCAAAGGCATCTTTTACTGTCATATTCTCTTTTAAGTCAACAAATTCATCTGTCATTACACTTCCAGCACTATTTTCTGGATACCTTAAAAATTCATTTATTAATTTGCGTTCTTCTGGAGGTATTGTTCTTAAAATTCTTTTTACAACATTAGATGGCATTTCTTCTATTAAATCTACTGTATCATCTGTAAATAACTCATCTATAACCTCCTTTAATTCTTTATCTGTTAAGGCTTTTATTAATTCTTCCTGTAAATCCGAATCCATTTCTGCGAAAGTCTCTACCGCTAAATCCTTAGATAAAATTCTATATAATTTTATCATTTCTTCGTCTGATAATTCTTTAAATAATATTGCTATATCTTGAGGTTGAGTATTTTCTAAAATTTCTCTTACTGAATTTAAATCCTTATTTTCTAGTTTTTCTCTAATATTTATTATAAGCTCTTCTATATTTATATTTTCCAATTTTCCCAATTCCCTTCATTATTATTTCCATTATTGTTATTATATCACAATTTTTTAATATAATAAATATTTTTTTTAAATTTTTAATAGAGCCTAACGAAATAAAATGTTACAATTCACAACTAAATAAATATTATTAGTACTTATATATTAATATTTTTTATCAAAAACATAACTGGGGCTAACAATCCGGGTCTTTGATTGCAAAATATTAATATATAAGTACTTTAATATGTTTTATAATAAAAGCTGTGAATTGTAACAATAAAATATTTCATTATGCTCTATTTTATTGTTTATACTATATATAATAATATAATTATTTTAAATACTTATCTTCAAATTCGTGAATTTTCATAGGTTTTGAAAAATAATATCCCTGAATTATATCACAACCTATTCTTTTTAAAAAATCTACTTGTCCTTTAGTTTCTATTCCTTCTGCCACTGTGCCTATATTTAACTTTTTACACATTCCTATAATAGTTTCAATAATAATTTTTGCTCTGTAATTTTTTTCCATATCTATAAAAAAACTTTTGTCTATTTTTAATATATCAATTTCAATATCTTTAAGTATATTAAAAGAAGAATATCCTGTTCCAAAATCATCCATAGAAACAATAAAACCTAATTTTTTTACTGATTCAGCAGCATTTTTGGCTCTTTTTATATCTTCTACAACTG
The DNA here is from genome assembly GCA_934182605.1 of uncultured Clostridia bacterium. Lineage (GTDB taxonomy): Bacteria > Bacillota > Clostridia > TANB77 > CAG-508 > CALXUC01. The sequence goes on from CAKPRQ010000003.1 coordinate 24,644, forward strand.
TACTTTCTGTCATTTCTAGTTCAATTAAATTTGCATCTGCATTATATGCAGATATTATTTCCTTTAATTCATTTATATGGTTATCATTTTTCAAGTGATGTCTCGATTCGTTTATAGAAATAGGAAGGAGAGTAAGATTTTCTTTCTTCCATTTTTTTTGTAATTTACATACTTCTTTTAAAACAAACAAATCTAATTTAGTGACTAATCCTGTTTTTTCATAATACGGAATAAATCTATCTGGCATAACAATTTCTCCATTTATTTGTTTTCGTATTAAAGCCTCAGCACCAACTACATTTTCTTTAATTGTATCGAATTTAGGTTGCAAATAAATTACAAATTCATCATAATTTATTTCTTTTAATAAATTATTTTTCATATAATCACTCTATTCCATACTTTGTTTTAACATCCATATTTTTTTGCTATAATCTTCTATTATACTGTCCATAAGTGTGCTAGTTTTGTTTTCGTGCTTTTCATCAGCTAATTTCTTTATATCTGTAGCATCTTGTAATAATGTTGAATAATCCGTTGTTATTTCATTAAACACGGTTCTGCAATCTATCTTTTTATTTTCTGCTTCTGTTATTTTAGTACTATTTAAGTAATCTTTTAAAGTTCCTAATGGTTGTCCTCCTATTGATAAAATATGTTCTGCCACTTCATCAACTTGTTCATTTATTCCATCATAATATTCCTCTAATTTTGCATGCATAACAAAAAATTCTTTTCCCTTAATATTCCAATGATAGTTTTGTAATTTTCTATAAAAAACGTTTAAGTCACTTAGAAAGTTATTTAAACTCTGGTTTAAATTTTCCATAAAATCGCTCCTTTTCTATTTTTATATATTGTTTACAAAATTAAATTCTTTTATTCATTTAAAATAATCTTTTTTTCAAATTATAAATAATTCTATCTACATCTGTTTCTAGCAAAAGTATTTGTTCAATTTGCATTTCTTACAAAGGAAAAAGATATCGCCCTTTGTGGTATAGCTATGGATGGTGAGGAAGCTTATAATTCCTATTTAATAAATAAACCTGATGTATTATTGCTAGACTTATCATATTAGTATAACTAGGGAGTAGTTATCAATACAACTACTCCCACGAAATGTATAATTTATGCAATTTTGATCATTTATTTATACTTTCCTTTGGTATATTAATTTTCTTTAATTTGTCATAATTGTAAGTTTCATAATTTACATTGTCTTTATTATAATAATTACTTTGGAAATAATATATTACTGTTGTTCCGTCGTAATATTCAATTGTATAATATCGTCCATCGTCACTAAATACAAAATCAGTTTTTTTCCCAATTTGTATATTTTCAAGTGCTTTTATTATTTGTTGTATTAATTCTTTATTTTCAGTTTTATAGTAAATATATCCTCCCTCTGTTTCTTCTTTCATTTTTATGGATACAATTTGCTCAATTTCATATTGGTTGTTGTTAATAGTTATATTATCTATTTTTTTACAATTATTTTTTTTTAGACAATATATAATCATTATAACAATTAAACATATTATAGATATTAGTAAAATGTAACGACCTTTTTTCATTTATTTACCAATCTCCTCAATATATCCAGATGTTTTTTCAGTATACATATTATCAGTTATAGATTTATATCTTTCTCCATCGTAATCATCTGTAAATCCATTATATGCTTTATAAATTTCATTTGTTTCAGTGTCATATACTCTTTCATACCCAAGGGTTGCATCACTTTGTTTTTGACTCATTATATCATATGTTGTATTTCTTTTTTCCCAAGCACTCATATATGAATCAAAAGCTTTTTGCACACTAGCATTTAATGCTAAAGCTTGTTTAGTTTGAGCATTACCATCATCTATAGTTTTTTGTACATATGCACTATTAAAATCTATTGAATTAATTGATTGTAATAAAATGTCTTTATAATCTATAAATTCATCCTTAACTGCTGTTATTGCCATTATGTCATAAACCATATAATAAAGTGTGTCTACTCCGCCAAGATTATTATTACCAAAGTTAACAATAGATGCCATAAACATACCTTCACCAGGTTTATTATTTTCATCATTGAATGTTGCTCTTAAGACTTTACTATCTAATGCAACACTTTTCATACTAGCACTTGATTCTGATTCTTCTAATTTAGAAAAATTACTAAACCTAGGGAAATTTATAGTAGAAAAACTAGTGTCAATTGACTTTATAAACGAAGAAATATCATTAAAATTTTGATAAAATCCCTCTGTGGTAGGGTTATTTAACACAACACTATCAGCAAATAATTTGTATTGAGCATTATTTCCACTCATATTATAATAATTTTGCCAAAATTGTTTTGCTTCATTACTTTTTAAAAGTGGTTGCATTTTTAACATTAAAAATATTTGATTTCTACTATCTTCTTCATCATAAACTCTAATTGCATAATAAATTCCTGTTCCTCCAGTTTCAATCTTCCATCCTTTTGGTTTTTTCATAGAAAAAGCATCGTTTTTATATTCTTCAAGCTCTAAATTACTAACTTTATTATCAACTATTTTTACATCTTCTTTTTTAGTTTTACTTTCTATTTTTTCTGCCCCATCACTCTCTTTGCCACCATTATTATTTACTACAAGAATTACTCCAAGAACAATTACTATTGCAATTGCAATAATGGCAACTATCATCCATATTTTATTTTTTTTAGTTTCATTCAATTTATTTTCCCCCTTTTTATATTTTTTTAGCATGTAAAACAACTCTATATTTGTTATTATTAGCACAAGTTGACAATGTTAATATATTATCATCTTTTGAAACATCTGTATTAAATTCTTTTATACTTCTTTTCTTTATAGTGTTTACAAATTGTTCAAAGTTATTATCATCACTAAATTCTGTTTTTATATAATAATCTTCGCTTTCTATTTTATAAATTGAGAAAACTTTATAAATACATTTCTCATTTTCGGTATATAAAGTAATATTAGTATTTTCTTCGTTATCATACCAGTCAGAATTTAAAATATTTTTTAAACTTCCAAACATTGAATTGTCTTTCATGTTATGACCATAAATCACAATATTTTTATCAGTATTATCAAATTTATTTCTATAATCTGCAAAAATCCATCCTGCTGAATTGTTACTTTTATCAAAACTATGGTTTAAGTAAAAGCTATTATTTGTTCCTTTTACTACAGGATATTCAACATTTGTATTATTTACTTTAATCCATGCAACAGTTTCATTATTTTGGTCTTTTAATTTATTAAAATCAATTTTATATTCTTTCTTATTTTCATCTTCATTTTTTTCCTCAACAATTACAGTATCTCTTATTTGTTCTGCTATTTTACTGTTATTAGTTTTGTCTTTATACCATTTATAGATTTTAATTCCAGAATATAATAATATAGAAAGTAACATTATATATATAACAAGATTTAAAATTGCTTTCTTATATTTCTTACTCTTATTCTTTTTATTTCTCATTATTTACATTGTCCTTTCTTTTATAAAAGCTAGCTAATAACTCTAGCTAGCCTTTATATGTTATTTGTACTATTCTCTTACTTTTTTTCTGTTTATTACTATTAAAGTTCCAATAGTTGATATAGATGCAACAAATAGAATTACACTTGTTGTTATATTATCTCCTGTTTTTGGATTATTTGTTTCGTTTTTAACTTGTTCTGTTTCAGGATTGTTTGTTTCATTTTTAACTTGTTCTGTTTTTTCTTCAACATTTGTTGCCACAATTCCATATTGGCTTAAATGTGATGTTTCAAACACTATATATCCATCTTCTACTGTTGCTGGTATTGTTTCTTTTATTTCATCATTTGAAATATATACTACTTCATATTTGCTAAATCCTTTTAAGTCTTCTGGTAATGCAATTCTTATTTTCATTTTAGTATCACTAATTTTAACAACCTCACCATTTTCTAATACATTTATATCTACTACATATTTAACATTTTTGTTTGTTAAATCTTTTTTTACTTCTACAGGTTTAATGTCTAATTTAAGGTTTTTGCTAACTTCATTTGCAAATTCAATTTTTGCTTTTGTTTCTCCTGTGCTTTGAATTTCTTTTACTGTTTCCTTAACTGGTTGTTCAGGTTTGCCTGAAGTTTTAGTCCAAGAAGCATATAATGTTACATTTTTATATATCTCATAACCACTTTCTTCTTTTATTAGAGTATCTTTGTCAAATTCTTTATCTGTTTTTTCATCCTTATCCCAGAATCTCCAGAAAACATATTTATAAATTTCTCCACTGCCATCTTTTTTTGTATTCCAACCATTAAAGGTATATCCCTCTCGCACAGGCATATATGGTAGAAGTGACATAGTTGTTCCTGAATTGCTACCACCTATATAGTCATAACTGTTAGATTCTTTGTCATTTATTTTACCACCATTAGCATTTAAAATCAATACAATTCCGTCACCTTTAAAAGTATCTTGAGTATATGTAGCAGTTAATGTTATGCAATCACGGTTAGCAAAATAACTAGAATCAATAGAAGTTACAAATTTTCCATCTAACTCCCATCCTTTAAATGTAAACCCTTCTCTTACAGGGGTATATTTTGTTAAATCTACTGTTTTAAATTCAGTACTTTTGGTTGTTAATCTTATAATGCTTTGTCCATTTACTTTACCTGCAAAAGCATCAAGTGTTAGATAATATGTGCCTGTTCCTTGTAATGCTTTATCAGAAAATTTTGCATAAAGAGTCAATCCATTCGTATATGTTTTGCCTTCTGTTAACTCGCCACTCCATTTAAAATCAGTTATTGCTATTTCTTCATTAGATTTTTCACCAGTAAAACTTCCCCAATATGCAAATTCTGTTCTACCATTGAATGGTAATATCCCTTTTGTTAGCTCAGATAATTTAACTGTTGTTTCTCCTTCTGCAACGTTAAATTTTATAACCTTATTGCTTTCACCATCAATATTAGCATCTGTTTCATAGCTGCACTCTAGTATTAATGTATACTTTCCATCATCACTAATTGTTACTGCATTTACTCTGTTTGAAAAACTAAACAGACATATGCTAGCTAAAATAATTGCTAAAAAAATTAAACTTTTTTTAATTTTCATTTCATTTTCCCTCCTTAATATTTTCTTGATTTTTTTCCTTTTTTAGTATTAACTATTACTAATGTAATAATTCCAATTGATGCAATTATGAACAATATAATATATATTATAACATTATCTCCTGTTTTTGGATTAGCAATATTATTTTGCTCTGTTGTAATTGCTTTACTTGCTATTGCATAGTTTGAGAAATTTGATGTTTTAAAAGTAATTGTGTTCATTTCAGGATTATAATTTGTTGGTATTATTTCATAAGTTCCATCATGTTTTTCGTGGACTATAACAACTTCATTTCCATTTACACCACTTTCTAATTGAAGTGTAATTGTTGCTTCATTTTTTAATTCATCTAGTTTGTTTGTCCAAACATCATCTTTTGTCCCTTTATATAAAATTTGATCTAATTTTATATCTAAATAAGATGAAATTTCATAACCAGTTGCTTTTTTTTCAAAATTTGATATTTGCTCTTTTGATAATGTAACATCATTTACTGACAAAACTACAGAACCAGAATCTATTTCTTTTCCACCAATTTCTATTGTTCCATTTTTTACTTTATCAGAATTTGCATTTACTTTATCATCAACTTTTTCAAATATTCCACTTATATGGACATTTGTATTAGGCATAATATATTCAAATGTAGATTGCTCTTTTCCAGCAACTAATTTTTCATCATTTATAGAGATTTCTGTTAATTGATAACCATAGTCTGGTTTTAATTTTAATATTACTTTAGATCCAGGAATTATGCTTGCCCAACCATTATTTTTCTTTAAATCTTGATTTACATTATCCAATCCTACAGAATTGCCATTTGGATCTTTAACATCTAATATTTCTATTGTTCCATTTTTTAACAATTCATTATCTTTAATATTGGGATTGTTTGTTTTATCAGAATCCCATATTATTGTTTTTGGTACATTTGAAGTATTTTGACTTTTTGTTACAACTATTGTGTATTTACTTGCTGGATCAACTTCAAATTCTACTCTGTCTTGTGTTCCTTCTGGTAAGGTCATATTTGTACCATTAATAGTTACACTACCAATATTTCCATCTCCAAACGCTAGCTGTATTGTAATTTTATTTTTTATTTCTCCTACTATATATCCTTTAGCAGTTCCTTTTACATTTGCTGATTCTTCTCCAACTCTTACTCTATTTAATGATATTTCCATACCAAATCCATTATATGTTCCTTCTATTTGAATGTCTTGAGTAGAAGCTGCTATTAATTTTAATTTGCATTTAAAATTATATCTTGTATAATAGTTATCTCTTGTTTCATTAATAACAATGCTTTCTGAACCTTTATAAGCATTAAAAATATCATCGGGGTCGCCTACTAATATTCTCTCACCATCTCCATAATCTGTTGAATTATAAGTTAATTTTGAATCAATTTTTTTTGTATAGCTGAAATCTAAATTATATGATTTATTCTCATCTAAATTTAGTACGGACATTACTGCTTTATTTTCTTGCTTATTTCCAACTATTTTTATTGTTGCTTCTGAACTGTTATCCGTCTTATCAAGACTAGCTTTTCCACTATTTACAACAATTTTATAATATACTGTTCCTTCTAAATCTGCTATAGCACTTAATGCTTTAGATAAATTGTCTTCCTTTGCACAGTCTATAATATAGTCTTTGCCTTTTTCTAAAACTATATCATTAGTTATATCAATATCATCATAATGATCAATAACTGTTGTATTTACTTTTACTCCAGAATCTTCTGTAACATCTGTTACTCCTGCATACACCTCACTTGATATTATTGGAAATACTATATTGGTAATTATTGTAATTATTGATAAAATTGAAAAAATCTTAATTTTTTTCATAACTCTTTCCTCTTTCCTCCTTCCTCCAATATTTTCATTTCTATTTTACCATATTACAGTTCTATATTTTTGTTTTTCGCCAAAGTTTCAATGACAATTTGGCGATTGCTTTTTATATAATTTTATGATATAGTATAATAAATTTGAATTATTGATATGGAGGTTTTTTATGACTTTTAGTGAACAATTAAATAAATATATAAAACAAATTGAGTGTTCTTCTAAAGACCTTGTAATTGCTTCTGGTTTAACAACTTCTGTTATTAGTCGTTATCGCAGAGGAGATAGAACTCCAAGTTTAAAGAGTAAACAATTAGAACAACTTACAGATGGTTTATATAAGCTTTCTGTCACAAAAGAAATGAATATAACTAAAGAAGAAATTTATACTGCTTTATCTGATACTTTAAATGATATTTCTATTGACTTTGAACAGTTAAGTAAAAATTTTAATAATCTTGTTACAACTTTAAATATTAATGTTGCTGAATTATCTCGCTTAAGTAGTTATGATGCCTCATTTCTTTCTAGAATTCGTACTGGTAATGGTAATCCATCACATCCTAAAGATTTTGCTACGACTGTATGTAATTTTATTATGAAAAAGTATACATCTGATGATGATAAAAAAGCAGTTGCACTTCTTATAAATTCTACTTTAGAGGAGTTAGAAAATAATCTTAACTATTTTAATAAGCTATTTAATTGGTTTACTACTAATTCTACTCCCTCTCATAACTATATAGATGATTTTCTAACAAATTTAGATAAATTTGATTTAAATGAGTATATAAAAGCTATACATTTTGACGAAATGAAAGTTCCTTCTGTCCCTTTTTATAAGGCTATATCTAAAACATATTATGGCATAGAAGAAATGAAAAAGGGTGAATTAGACTTTTTTAAAGCTACTGTTTTATCTAAAAATAGTGAACCTATTTTTATGTGTAGTGATATGCCCATGGAGGATATGGCACAAGATGTAGAATTTGGCAAAAAGTGGATGTTTGCTATTGCAATGACTTTAAAAAAAGGTTTTCACTTAAATATTATTCATAATCTTGATAGACCTTTTAATGAAATGATGTTAGGATTAGAAAGTTGGATTCCAATCTATATGACTGGACAAGTTTCTCCATACTATTTTAAAGGATTACAAGATAATATATATTGCCATTTCAATTATGTATCTGGTACAGTTGCACTTTTTGGAGAATGTATTAACGGATATCATAATAAGGGTAAATATACTTTAACTACTAATAAAAATGACATTTCATATTATAAAACAAAATCGAAAATTTTATTAAATAAAGCTACTCCTCTTATGGAAATTTATAAAATAGAAAATAGAAATTCATATAGCTCTTTTATTACAGCAAGTGCTAATATAGAGGGAAATCGTAGAAGAATATTATCTTCTTTGCCTATTCATACAATATCTGATGAATTGCTTATGAAAATTTTAAAACGAAATAAGGTTTCCAATGAAGATATCAAACATATACAGTTCTCAATACAGGAACAAAAGGAAATTATTGATAATACATTACAAACAGATATATTTGAAGATGAAATAGTAGAAATTTCTAAAGAAGAATTTATAAAATCTCCTCTTTCACTTTTTCTTGCTGATAGCTTTTTTGAGACTGAAATTTATTATACTTATGAAGATTATTTAGAACATTTGAAATTAACGAAAGAATATTCTGAAAATAACACTAATTATAAATTAACTTTTAATAATCATCATATATTTAAAAATATTCAAATTTTAATTTTGGAAGAGCATTGGGTTATGATTTCTAAAAACAAAAGTCCTTCTATTCATTTTGTGATTCATCATCCAAAATTAAGAAATGCCATTGAGAATTTTATTCCTCCAGTAGTAGAATAAACTTAAAATATAGAGCAGATAAATTTGTACTGAACCCCCAACTTTCCTATCATAAAAGCAGATAATTATCAACTAATTATCTGCTATAAAAAAACAGATAATCCTTGTTCCCATTTTGATACTGTTATCAACACTTTCAAAGATTACTTAAGACATAGCAACGAAACACACTCAACATGTATAGTCTGTTCATTTTCGTCAATTTTGTTTTGTATAGCATTTTTTTGATTTTTTAATATATTAGTTTTATTTTGTACCTTTTCTTCTGCTCTTTTATAAACACTTATTATTTCATCTTCTGTATAAGCTATTTGCTCTATTTCTTCTCTAATTACTTTTTGAACTTCATTTTTTATTAATTTTTCTGTTATCGGCTTGCAACTACAATTTTTATTCTTATTTTTATTAGAACACATAAAAGTTCTTTGTTCCCATACGCCCCCATTTTTTCTTTCGTTTCTTCTTACTTTGTATGTTGCTTTTCCCCCACATTCTGCACAAAATATAAATTCCTTTAAAGGTACTTCATATTTTTGGGTTAATGAATTTCTATGTTTGTTTAGTTTATCTTGTACCTTTCTCCAAGTTAGCTCATCAATTATAGGTTCATGCATATTTTTTACAATAATATATTCGTCTTTATGTGTACTTCTTACTTTATCGACTTTATGACTTATTTTTTGGAATTTTCTGCCGACTACACTTCCTATATATACTTCATTCTTTAACATCTTTGCTATCTGTTCACTGTGCCATATATAACCTTTTGGATTTTTGCTTTTTCTATTCATACATACTGGTATTTTTAAATATATTGCAGGAGCTTCAATATTTCTTTCGTTTAGATTATCTGCAATTTTTATTGTAGACATTCCTTTATATATATACATATCAAATATTTCTCTAACTATTTGTGCTGAATATTCATCTATTACCAAATGATTTTTTATATTATTGTCTTTTTTATATCCATAAGGAGCTATACCACCTTGAAACTCTCCCTTTTCTATTTTTCTATTTTTTACGCTTTTTATTTTATTTGAAATATCTTGTGCATAATAATCATTGAAACTTAATTTAAAAGTCAAAAATTGTAATCCTTCTGGATTTATTGTATCAACATTATCTCCTATTGCTATATATCTAATATTATTTGTTGGTAAATATCTCTCTAAATAATAACCTGTATCTATATGGTCTCTACCAAATCTTGATAAATCCTTTGTTATAATGCAATTTATTTTTCCATCTTCTATATCTTGTATCATTTGCTTAAATCCGTGGGCGATTAAAATTTGTTCCAGTATAACCGTCATCAACATATTCTTCTACCGATTCCAATTCTTCGTGTTTATTTATATAACTATTTAATATATCTCTTTGATTTTCTATACTTTCACTTTCTCTATCATCTCCATCATCTCTTGATAGACGCATATATTTAGCTACTTTATAATTATTTATTCCTAACATTTCTCCTCCCTCCTATAATAAATAACCTGTTTGCTATTTCATTTTACTTTTTTTAATCTTTTCAGTAAAATGTGCAAATTTATTATTTTTTTAGTTTTTCTATATCTTCCATTTTTTCAATAAATGTTTTTTCTAATAACTTTGTTAATATTTCTTTTAGGTTTTCATTCACATATATCTTTTTTATACTATCTTCCTCATTTTTAAAGTTCTCCATATTCTCCTCCTAACTTTCATATTAAAAGGTATTTTTGAATGTCCCATTTTATGAATCAAATTTCAATCATTTGATAATTCTGGAAAGACATTTTCTAAAATAATTTCTACCTCCTTCATAGTGTACTTTTTATTTTTTATATACTTTTTTATTAAAATTTCCTCCTAATTAAAAACAAACCCTTATCGGGCTTTTAATTTTTATAAATTTACACACTTAACAAATAATTTTTATCCTATCAAACCTATTGATATTTTTAATGAATTATTTACTTTTTCTTGATATATTCGTGGTAATTCATCAATATAATATATAATTCTTCTTTTTTCTATTACTTTTATTTGTTCAGCCATAATTATTGCTTTATATCTCATTTTTCCAAATGATTCTATTTGAACATGCGTCGGAAGTCTATATTTCTTTTCAATACATCTTTATTCTTATTGAATTTTACAACAAAAACCTCAGATTTTTGCGAGTAAGCCTCGCATTTCAGTTCTATCAATATATTTTATTAATAAAAAATAAGCTATAATAGCAAATTTCTTCACTATATAGCTTATTTTTCTTTATATTTATTTTTTACTTATTTTCATTACTTATATTAGTATTTACTATAGTATCAATTATTTCTTTTACAATTCTATTTTTTTGCTTAATATTATTATTCTTGTAATATTTATATTTCATTTTTCTAGCAATGTTTTTATACAGTACTAATTGTTCAAATATATTTTTTTGTAATTTAAATCCAGTCCTACTATTTTGCCTCTTTATTAGATTAAACATAGATGCTCCTATCACAAAAGTAAAATCTGGTTCAATCAAATTTCTAATATCCATATTAAATTTCAAATAATCTTTCGAATAGTCAAAAACATACATACTCGGAAACCACCTACATATAATAATGTCGTCTTTAGTTGAAGCTAAATTATACTTTTTTTGTATTTCTAATCTTGCATCCAAATAATTTCCAAGTTTATCAGCCATTTCCTTTATTTCATAATCTTCAATAATTTTTATATTATGTAAATTTTTTTTAATTTCATTAATTATAGTCGATTTTCCTACAAAATTAGCTCCATCTATGCAAATTATCATTTAATTTTCCAATCTTCCAATCTATTTTTTTATGTTTTTGTTTTGAAATTAATGCAGCAACAAATAATTCCATAGTTAAAATTTGATTATCGAATTCTACCCCTTGATATTTTTCTTGCAAAGACAAGTCATCAAAAGAATTAATTAAATCATGTACAATTTCTACAGTAGACATCTCCTCTGAATTTATTATTTTCTTCGTTTCTAATATTTTCTTTCCGAGATTTTCACTAATTATTGGATGACGTTTTATTGTTAAATAACTTTTGCCATTAGAACCTTTATTTGATGAATCAGCAAAAATCGAACCATATATATTTTGAAAAGCTCCCTGTTCAACCAAAAATGTAGAATCATCTGTTCTGCCATCATCACCTGTATTTTTAGAATCATAATGGACTGTTGCCCTATGAGATACTCCACTATGTCTAAGGAACAAATATACGTATGTAGGTATGTCATCATGAAAATATACTGTATACTTTATTGTTATGTCTAATTCAGCATTCTTTGTTTTCTCTGACAATTTATAATTCCCACATTCTTTAGCTCCCAATAACATTCTTATATTTTTATTAGTTTTGCTATTATGGTTTTCTGCTACTAAATTTTCATCCAACACTTCACAGCTAATCCTTTGTATATTTTTACAGCCTTCATTTATTATTCTACTTACTATATCTATTATATGGTATCCTGTATGGGATAGTTTACCTAATCCACTTTTATATCCATGAGCAAAATCTATTTCCATCTCATCATCCCAGCGATGGCATCCATCATTTTCATAGTATGCTACTAACTTAACATTTTGGTCATATTCCCTATTAATCAAGTTAATTTCATCATATATTTTTTTATAATACGACTGAATTTGACGTCTTAATGGAGAATATATTAAATTCGATTTTTTATTTAATATGTAATAGTATTTATTTAAAATCTCTTTATAATCATAATCTGCAATCAATGGCTTATCGCAAATAATATTGATTCCCAAGTCAACTAATCCTTTTAAATATATATAATGATATTCTGGAGGTGTTGATATTATAATTACATTAATAGAATTTTCTTTTATTTTATTTCTGATTAGCTTTATATTTTCTTCATTTGCTTTAGGAGTCAATTTGATAAAATCATATTTAGTATCATTATCTTTTATATCACAAATTATTAATTTTCCTTCAAAAAACTCATCACTCAAAGCAGGTAAATATGTTTTATTACTCCAGTGTCCAAGTCCACCTATAATTAAAATATTTTTATTAATCTTTTTCATCTTTTAAATATCCCTCAAATTTTTCAAATACAATTTTTTGAGCATTACTTATATTGTGTTTATCCATACAGTAAAATGGACAAGATGGATTTATTTTGTCAAATCTACCATTAGCTTCATAATTTATGAGATGACAATTAGATGCATGACACTTTACCTTATATGGACAATTTTCGCAATAACCGTCCTGCTTATAGTTTCTTAAACCTAATAAAAACGGACACCCACTCCAAATTTCATCAACCTTACTCTCCCTCATATTTCCTAAAATTAACCTATGTCCTGCACAAGCTCTATAATTACCTATCGCATCAACATAAAGATATTTTCTTCCACAATTACATACTTCAACACTATATTTTTCATCATCATCTATAATATCACTATATATAAAATCAAACCAATTTGGAAGTAATTTTATCTGTATATTTTCTTTATATTTCTTCTTATAATTTATTAATTTCGCACAATTCTTTATCAGTTCTTCAGTAGAAAGCGAATTTGCTTGATGAGGATTACAATCCCCTAACTCTAAATATGGTCTAAAATCTAACTCCTTTATGCCTAAAGATGCAATAAATTTTATCAAATCTTCAATATAATTTTGATTGTTTTTTGTAACTGTTGTTTTACACTTTACATATATTCCCGCATCTTTTAAGTTTTTAATTCCCTTAACAAGTAAATCATATGTACCAACAGGATAACTTTTTTCATGAATTTCAGTCTTAAAACCGTTTATACTCACTCTTACCCAATTCACATCATATTACTTTAATTTCGTAGCTATTTCTTCATTCACTAATGTTGCATTTGAAAAAATCCCTGTTTCTATATCATTATTTTGGCAATACTCTAATAATTTATACAATTCATCTAATTTCGTTAAAGGTTCTCCACCAGTAATAATTAAAAGTCTTGGTTTTGCAACCTCCAACACATTTTTTATAAACAAATTTACATCTATCGTTTTATTTTCTCTAAAATCAGCTTGACTACAAAAAGTACATTTTAAATTACATGAACGTGTTAATTGTACTTTTATCCAGTCCAATTTTTCATTTTCCATTTTATTTCCACCTCATTATCTTTCTATTCCTTTTTCTTTGCTAACCTCTAATGCTTTTTTTAATGCATTTCTAGCATCATCATGCTTTAAAGTTTTTATTGCAACATCACTATTAAACCATTGACCATCAATAAAGCATTCTTCTTTATTATATTTTATTTCTCTTAACTCATTTATTTCAAAAGCAAATACTTTTATAATTTTTAATGCATCCTCTTTGTCAAAATAAAATTTAAATTCATCGACTTGTCCTAAACTTTCTTCTTTTTTTACTGTAACATCACTTTCTTCTTTCAATTCCCTTATTGCAGTTTCTAAATAAGTTTCATTTTTTTCTACATGTCCTTTTGGAAAAACCCATTCACCTTCGCTATTCAATAATAATACCTTCTTTTCTTCTTTTAAATTAGCTATTACAATAGCCATGCTTGAAATTTTCTCTTTCATTTATTTATCCTCCCTTAATTTTATAAAATTATATATTTTTCTAACAGAAGTGAATTCCAGTATAAACTCTTTCTTAAATTCTAATGCAAAAACATCACAAATTTTTAAAATTACTACCACATGATTTAATGAATCTCATTTGTCAGTGTTTTTCATATCGGAATTTATAGATAATTCATTTTGTTCACATTCTATTACAATAGAAATCGTATTTAATATTTTATTTAATAATTCACTCATTATATTCTTTCATCCAATCTTTTATATTATCAGGCCACTCATCTTCATTATACCCAAACTGACACAAAATTGCATAACACCATCTCTCTATTCCTAACCCTAGGCAAAATGTATTAGCATATTCATCATCTATTTTTATATTCCACTTCTTAGCAAAAAAATCTCCATGTTCATTTAAAGAACCTGCTGAAACAGTCTCAGTTTTATTTAGATATAATTTAATTTCTAATTTATTCTCATTAATTATTTGAAAAACCGATTTGGAAGCAAACTCTTCTTCAAAAAACATATCGTTTGCTACTTCTATTGTTGAAGTCAAATTAAGCTCTTTAATTACTTTTTTGACCAACTCTATGATTTGATTTTTAAAATTCTTCACATTGTGTTCTTTAGAAATGTATACTAATTCTCTAACACTATACTCTCTTAACCTCGATAATTCGAAATAATTATCCCCTTCAAATCTAAAGACTCTTGCAAAACCCGTATACAGTTTTTCATCCTTTACCTGTTTTATGGTTTTATATAAAGGTTGGCATGCTGCTGGATTTAAAATGCCGTCTATTATCATACCACTACAGTCATGAGATACATAATTACATAATTTTTTATTATTGGTGGTATAATTAGTAACATCTAATGTATTTTTAGATAATAATGATGGTATATAAACCTCTTCCGCTCCTAATTCAATTATTTTCTTTCTAAAATAATTGCACATAGTTATATATAATTTATTCATGATACCAAAATAAATATATACCCCATCTAATTCCTTATAGACTATTCCTTTCTGTAACAATTCTTCAAAAAAATCAGTTGTTTTCTCCCTAGAACATTCATTTATATTTGAAAATATAATTTTATTACTAATTTTTATAGGCAAATCATATGCTTTTATTGTTTTGAGAATTTTATTTTTTTGTAGTTCTTCATCAATTTTTGAATTATATAAAACAGTAAGTAACTTTCCATCTGTAGTCACTTTAACATCTTCTAAACTTTCATCTAAATTTAAAACATATTGTAAGTTTTCTCTTTGAAAGTCTAATATATCATTCTTATAATAATATTTAATTTTCCTCATTCACTACCTCCTAGCATAATGTCTGGATTTTTAGCAAAGATAGGATCAAAAAACATATAGAAATC
This sequence comes from uncultured Clostridia bacterium, assembly GCA_934182605.1. Classification (GTDB taxonomy): domain Bacteria; phylum Bacillota; class Clostridia; order TANB77; family CAG-508; genus CALXUC01. Next base: position 40,508 of record CAKPRQ010000003.1, read on the forward strand.
TTTCAAAGAAAAATATGTAAATGTTGACATTTCATAATTACAGTTCTTTACGTATTTTGTTTTGTAGAATTCTTTCCCTAAAGTTTCTGCTGATAAGATTGTTCCCTTCTTTCTAACAAATCTTTTAAATTTATATTTTATTTTTTTATCATTTTCATCTATAATATATCCACAATATTCTTTATATGTTCTATATGAAGATTTATATTTTTCTTCCAAGCAATGAACAAAAGGTATTCCATCATCAAATGAACAATCTACAAGTAATACCCCCACTTCAAATTTATCCAAATCTTTAAATAGAGAATTCGAACCAAATGATGAATTATATTTTTTAGACATAAAATATTTTTGTAACGCTCCCCAAATCGCGACATTGTGCATGGGAGAATATAAACTTCTTCTAACCTATCAAATTGATTATTAAAATACTTAGCAATGCTCGATGATGCAACATATAATATATCAATCTTATTGTTTGATATGAATTCATTTAACACTTTATATAACTTATCATACATAATATTATCACCTTTTTAACATTTTCCATTTTTTTCGTCAATTCATATTTCATTTATCTTATTCTTTGTCCAACGATTGTTTAAAAATTTCTTTTTATAATATCTAATAAAGTAGAAAGTTCCATACTGTTTGCATTTGAAATAGTCAATGTTTTTGCATCTTTGTTTATTTCTCTATACTTTTCTACTGCCTCTCTAGTAATAAAAAAATTCTCATTATCTTCTGTATCTTTCACTTGAAATAAAGGTGGCTTTACACTGTCCGTCATTCGTTTATTTGTGTTTAAATATGAATTCCTCTTTTAACTAATATACACTATTATCTAAATAAAATCAAATTAATCTCAATACATTGGTGTCCCATACCCAAGTATATCTCTACCATTTATATCATAATTATTTTGCTTACACATATCTCCTTTGGTATTCCCCTCAATTGTATATACTTTTCCATTTTCAACCCTATCAACAATACCGAACATGGTCTGCTTTTCCATCTCTTTTATTCTCCCAATATTTCTTGTTTTCATTTCTTCTAATATTTGTATTGAATCTTTTCCCTCCTATTTTTGTTTTATTCCACTTTTTTTATTTATATGAATAATTCGTCAAATATCGTTTTTAAATTCTTTAAAATTCATTTATATAAATCTTGCAAACAGTTTATTTATCTAGCTTTCATCAATTTTATTTTTTAGGTCATCACTATATTTTAAAAATGCATACCAGTTTCCAAACACTTTATTGACTGTACGAAGCTTCCCTTGGTTCTTTTCTTTTTCAAATTCCTTTAATGAATAGAAGAACTTGTCAATCCCATGCTTCTCTTTTTCTCGAGGTTTCCGTGTTGTCACCGAGATTAAAGATTGAAAGTCAGGTTTGTTCGCTAAAATGTAGGTTTTTAAATGGGATTTTCCTATTCCAGAAATCCCTGATAAAGTTACAATTTTTCCTTGTTGCATAAAAAGAATAAATAAAAAATAAAAATTGCTTAAAATTAAATTTGACAAGAAATAATAATATATGTTAAAATTTTAAAAAGTCAAGAGATATAAACGAGTGGACATTTTTAAAAAATGTTGCACTAGCAAATGAAATTTTCCAAATGCTTTCTCACTTGGTAAGATTTCTTCTCTTTGAAGATTACTATCTACCATTAGAATTGTTGGTTCATCTATTTTTTTATTTTTCATTTTTAAAACACCTCTTTCTTAAATATCACAAAATAAAAAGACACCAATTTTTATTTTTGATGTCTTTAAAGGTGGTGTGTGGAAACATGTTTCCTACTAACCACATTAAATTTAATTTTTATAAATTTTAATCAATTTTATCATTTTTTAAGTCTATTTTAGGTGTTTTTTAGATTCCTCAGGAACATCTCGTTTTTGTTTATTTTTCAGTATTTCCCTTCAATTCAAGAATACATACACACTCAACATGTCCGTGTATAACAAAACATATCCACAGGCTGTATTTCTTTTACTTCATATTTTTCTTTCAATAATTTAATATCTCTTGCTAATGTAGCAGGATTACAACTGATATATATAACCTTTTTAGGTAAAATATTTTTTATAACTGCTATAGTATTACTATCTAAACCTTTCCTAGGTGGGTCTACAAAAATTATATTTGGTATATTTTCTTTGTTCTCTAATATTTGAGGTAGTATCTTTTCCACAGCTCCTGCGTGAAATTCTATATTTTCTATCTTATTTATTTTAGCATTTTCTTTTGCATCTTTTATAGCCTCTTCTACTATTTCTATCCCCACTACTTTTTTTACATATTTAGATAAAAATATTGATATGGTACCCACTCCACAATATAGATCAAACACTACATCACTTTTATCTAAATTAGCCAATTTTATTGCTGTGTTATATAGTTTAACAGTTTGAATTGGGTTTACTTGGTAAAAAGAATGTGGTGATATTTTAAAAGTGTATTCATCTAATACGTCTAAAATAAAACCATTTCCATATAAATTTATATTTTTTTCTCCCATTATTACATTCGTATTTTTATCATTAATATTTTTTACTATTGATTTTATTTGAGGATATTTTTTAATTAAACTTTCAACTAAATCTTTTTCAAATTTCTCATTTACTTTTTTTTCATTACAAACTAGAATTACCATTACTTCATTACTTTGCTTTCCTTTTCTTATAATTATATGCCTTATATTTCCACTTCTTTTTTCTTCATTATAAGGTTTTATATTATTAGATTTTATAATTTCTAATACTGTATTCGCGATTTCTTGATTTAATTCATCTTGTATAAGACATTCTTTAACTTCTACAATATTATGTGTCCTATTTGCGAAAACGCCCATTACAGTTTCACCTTTTTTATTGCTTCCTACTGGATATATAAGTTTATTCCTATAATATTTAGGTTCTCCCATTCCTATAACATCATTTACTTTTGTATCTTCTTTTAACTCTTTATATAAACAATTCTTAACTATTTCTTTTTTTATTTTTAATGTATCTTCATACTTAATATGTCTTAAATTACATCCGCCACACATTTTATATGTTTCACAATCTTCTTTTACTCTCTTATCAGATTTATCTAAAATTTCTAAAATCTTACCATATGCAAAATTTTTATTTATTTTTACTATTAATATTCTTATTTTTTCCCCTTTAATAGCATTAGGTATAAAAATTGTAAAATTATCTATTTTAGCAATACCTTGTCCTTCTATTCCATTATCTATAATTTCTACAATATATTCTTTATTTTTTATAACCTCCATTAATTTCACCCCTAGTTAATAAATTATTTTTCTCCTAATTTATATGCAATAACTCCTCCAATAAATGCTACTACAATTTCTATGATTATATGTATAATATTAAATGTTATTTCTATTTCTGTAAATGTTGCAATAGGTATAGCTATTATTGATGCAAAAATAAAACCTAATACACCATAATATGTTTTTGTTTCATATTTTTTAAATAGAAATTCTATAAGTTTTGCTATTAAAACAATTCCAACTAAAACACCTAAACCTAGTACAATTAATATAATTAAATTATTACCTAAATTATTAAATGTACTTAACTCTTTTATTGTATTTATAACTGGATAATAATATCCTAAAAGCATTAAAACTAATGAACCACTTACACCTGGTATTATCATAGTAGCTGCAGCTATTGCGCCTACTATAAACAATAATATATAACTAAATAAATTCATATTACTAAAATCTACTTGAGCAACATTACCAAAAATTTTATCAGATATAGCCATAAATATAACAATGGCAAAAGTTATTCCAAAAATTACCCAAGATGATACTTCTTTTTTCTCTTTTTTACCTTTAACTTTTTTATATAAAAGTGGAAGCCCACCTATTACTAAACCAACGAAAAACAATGTTGTTGGAATTGGAAAGTTTTTATAAGAATAATCAATTACATTACTCATTGTTATCAATGATAATCCTATACCTATAAATACACATAGTAAAAATTTAAAGTTTTCCTTAAAATTACTGAAGAAATGATTTATAGCACCTATAAATTTTTCATATATTCCTAATATAAGAGCTAAAGTTCCTCCGCTTACACCTGGAATTATATTAGCAATTCCCATTATAAATCCTTTTATTACTAAAACTATTTTATCTTTCATAACATATCCTTCCTATCTTACCTTTATTTTTTCATTTATTACTCTATTACCTTTTGAGCTTTTACTTTTAAGATTTTATTATCTTTTATTTTTTCAATTGTATAAATTACATTTTCAATTTTAACAGTTGCTTTTTCTTTTTCCTTAGGTATTCTTCCTAAATATTCTAAAAGATGTCCTGATAACGTATCTGCATATTCTTCTATTATATCTACATCTAATATTTTTTCAACTTCATAAAGATTTAAATCACCTTTTAACATAAAAGTATTGTCATCAATTTTTTCATACTTTTTCTCTACATTATCATACTCATCATAAATATCGCCAACTAGTTCTTCTAAGATGTCTTCCATTGTAATAAGGCCTGCTGTTCCTCCATATTCGTCTATTACTATTGCCATTTGATTTTTACTTTTTTGCATTTCCTTAAATAATTCGTCCAATTTTTTTGTCTCTGGTACTGTATATGCCTCTCTACATATATTCTTTATTTTAGTATTTTTATTTTTACCTGAAAATAATAAATCTCTTATTGAAATTATACCTATAATACTGTCGATATCTTCCTCATATACTGGTATTCTGCTATTTATACAATCTTCTGATAATTCTTGTATTGCTTCATTTATAGATAAGTCTCCATCTATTGCTCGTATTTCTGTTCTGTGTACCATAATCTCAGAAACAGTTTTATCATTAAATTCAAATACATTATTTATAAGTTCCTTTTCACTATCTTCTATAACTCCTTTCTGTTGCCCAACATCTACCATCATTCTAATTTCTTCCTCAGTTACAGTCTCTTCATCTTCCTGATTTACTCCAAATATTTTAGATATAGAATTTGTTGAAAAAGTTAATAATTTTACAAAAGGTCTAGTTACTTTTGAAATAAAACTTATAACTCCAATAGTAGCATATGCTATTTTCTCTGAATTTTTCATTGCCAGTCTCTTAGGAACAAGTTCTCCAAACACCAATGTAAAATATGAAAGAATTATTGTAATTAATACTACGGCAATTACTTTCCAAACTTCCACACTTAAATACGGTAACCACGAATTTAATAATGGTGCCAATTTATCTGCAAATGTTTCTGAAGCAAATGCACTAGATAGGAATCCTGCAAGTGTAATTCCTATTTGAATTGTAGCTAAGAACTCACTTGGATTTTTTAACATCTTTCGTATTTTTATAGCCTTTTTACTACCTTCTTTTGCCTCTTTTTCTACTTTCAAATCATTTAATGATATAAATGCAATTTCTGAAGCTGCAAAAAATGCATTTATAAATATTAAGATTACTAAAAAAATTATTTCCATTATAGATAAAACTCTCCTTCATTTTTAATTAATCTTTCCATATCTCTTGGTACTCTCGCTTCAAAGTACATTTTTTCTTTTAATATAGGATGTATAAATTCTACTTTCCAACTATGTAAAGCTTGCCTCTCTATCAAATCTGATTTTTGGCCATACAAAAAATCTCCTATTAATGGATGGCCGATATATTTCATATGCACTCTTATTTGATGTGTTCTGCCTGTTTCTAATCTTAACTTTACTACAGTTGCTTTTAAATTTTCACTTTCAATTGTTTTTAAGACTTCATAATTAGTTTTAGCATATACCCCCTCATCCGAAATACATCTTTCTAATATACTATTTTCTTTTCTAGCAATATTACCAATTATTTCACCTTTATTTTCTTTTAAAACCCCTTCCACAATTGCAATATATTCCTTTTTAAATATATTACTTTTCATTTGCTTTATTAACTCTTCTTGAACATATTGGTTTTTAGCAAAAACAATAACCCCAGATGTTTCTTTATCTAATCTACTAACAGGTCTTATTTTTCTTTTTAAATTTATAGAATCATAATAATATTTTATTCCATTAGAAAGTGTATTTTCATACTTTAAACAAGTAGGATGTGTTTCTATTTTAGCTGGTTTATCCAAAACTAACAAATAATCATCTTCATAAATAATATCTAAATTCATTTTAGTTGGAAATATATTATCACATTCTTCAATAAAATTAAAATCTATTTGTACAACATCATTATTTTTTAATGCATAATTTACAAAACAAGGATTATCATTTACAAAAATTCTATTTTCTTTTTTTAATTTTGTAATAAGTCTTTTTGAAAATTTAAATTCTTTAATTAAAACGTCTTTTACTGTATTGTATTTACTATCTTTTACTTCATACTTCATGCTCTTATTTAAAAAAATCAATCCTTTCAAAATTTAAAATAAAAAAACTCTTTTAATTTGTAAAATAGCTATATATCAAGAATATTAAAAACTATAACATTAATTTTGCTCTCAAGAACTTAATCTTAATACCTTCATCTGAGAACATTTTTTCATGTTCTGTAACAATATTTTCTTTTAAAATTTCGCTATTATAATTATGCAAATCATAAGTTTTTTCTAATATTTTAAAACCTGTTTCGTTAAAATATTCTATAGATTCTTGGAAAAGTTCGTCATCATCTGTCTTAAAAAATATTTCTGCATTTGGTGCCAAAAATTTCTTATATTGTTCCAATTGTCTTGGATGTGTTAATCTTCTCTTTTTATGTTTTCCTCTTGGCCACGGATTACAGAAATTAATATAAATTCTTTCTACTTTATCTTTTTCGTCAAATATTTGAAAAATCCTTTCTATATTATATAAAACTATACATATATTATTTATTTTCTGATTATGTTCTAAATACTCTTTTTCTATCTTTCTTTTTGCGATTCCTAACATTGCCTTTGCTTCATCTATACAAATCAAATTTTTATCTAAATGTTGGATTCCGAATTTTGATCCAAATCCACCCTTTCCACAGCCTAGTTCTAAATATATTGGATTTTCATTTTTAAATATATTCTTCCAATTACCTATATGTTCTTCTGGATTTTTTATTAAGAATTCACATTTTTCTAATTCTTCATCTACCCATTTCTTTTTTCTTATTCTCATAATATTGATACTCCAAATTTTTATTACTTTAATTAGTTTTTAAAAAAATATATTAAAAGAGCTCCACCTATACAAAATAATGTTCCAATTATTTTTAGCCCTAAAGTTCCTTCGTTTTGGTCTCCTAGTCCATTAAAAAATTTTCTATTAATTCTTCTTGAATCGTATATCCAAATTACTCCACATATTACTAAAATTAATCCTAAAATTTTTAATACCATACTTTTACTCCTATATTATTTTACTCTTCTTAAAATATATCCTTCTTCTACTTTTATAGGTAATTTTATTTTTACCTTTTGTTCTGCTTTTCCTGGATTTATAGTTTCTATTTCTTCATCTGTTTCTATATCCCATAAATTTTCAATTTCGAAATTTACTGTTTCTATTTGATTTGGTACTATAATTTCTATTTTGTCTCCTATGTTTAATTTATTCTTTATTTCTAATACTACTTTATTATCGTCTAAAATTTCAACAACTTTTCCGGCATATTCATAATTTTCATTATATTGCCTTCCTTGATATTCTTGGAAATCTTTATTATTTCTATCATTAAAATAAAATGTAGTTAATCCTCTTGTTTTTGTTTTATTTAATTCATTTAAATATTTATTAAAATCATATTCGCTCGGATTATTTATATAATTATCAATAGCTGAACGATATGCATTTACTACTGTTGCAAGGTAATATTCTGTTTTTAATCTACCTTCTATTTTTAAAGAATCTATTCCCATTTCTACTATTTCTGGTATTTCTTTTATTAGACATAAATCTTTAGAAGACATAATATAAGTTCCGTTTTCATCATCTTCTAATTTCATTAAAGAACCTTCGTTATTTTTATCTTCTAAATAAATATTATATTCCCATCTACAACATTGTGCACAATCTCCTAAATTTGCACTTCTTCCTGTTAAAAAATCACTTAAAAAACATCTACCTGAATATCCAAAACAAATAGCTCCATGTACAAAAGCTTCAATTTCTAAATCTCCAGGTTTATTTTTTATAATCTCTTTAATTTGTTCTTTATTTAATTCACGTGCTAATATTATTCTTTTAGCTCCATTTTTATACCAAAAATTTGCATTATGAAAACTCGTTACATTTGCTTGTGTACTAATATGTATATCTACATCTTTTGCATATTCCTTTAAAACTTCTACAACTCCACCATCTGCAACTATAATTCCATCTACCTTTAATTCATTTAATATTTTAGCTAAATTAATTATTTCATCATACTTTTCATCCCACGCAAATATGTTTAAAGCTACATATATTTTTTTACCTTTACTATGTACATAATTTATAGTTTTTACTAATTCATCATCACTCATATTAGTTCTTGTTCTTAAAGACAAACTAGATGTGCCACAATAAACTGCATCTGCTCCATATAAAATTGCAGTTTTTGCTTTTTCAAAAGAACCTGCTGGTGCTAATATTTCTGGTTTTATTTTCATATTTAAAATTCCTTTCCTTGCTTTATTATAGTTCTTAAATATAAAATTTATATTTCTAATTTTAATTTAAAGTACAAATCTGCTACTATTTTAAATTCCTTTATTGCTTCTAAGGGAATTTCAAAAGAGTATAATTTTTTAGGATTTGAACATATTGAATATTGTATAGCATTTTTAGTAACTTCTAATATATTCATTCCACCTTTATCTTGTTTACTGCATTCAGAACATTTAAAACCATTATTTTTAAAACTAAAGAAATTTAATTTTTCTGTTTTACCACATTCAACACATTTTATAATATTAGGTGCTAATCCTAATATTGCTAATAATCTCATTTTGAATGTTGAAATCACTAAATCCATATTTTTCTCTTTTTCTGATATTACATATAACGTATTTAAATATAACTGGAGTATTTTATAATTATCTTCATTTTCTGTTGTTACTTTTTGTATCATTTTAGTAATTTCTGATACTTTTTCTAATTTTTCTAAATCTATACGTATATTATAAAATACTTCAATTATATCACAAGAATTTATTAAATAAATATCACTTGTTGGATTTTTATATAATATGTATTCTCCAAAACATAGGAATTGAGTTGAAGCTAACAAAGTACTTTTAGTTTTTCTTGCACCTTTTGCAGAACAACTTATTTTTCCTAAGTTTGGAGTTAACATTACTAAAATTTTATCATAATCATTTACAAAATTCTCTGCAATTATTATCCCTTTCGTTTTTATTATTCCCATATTCTTTATGCTCCACTTCTAATTGTTTTTCTACATCCATTACTTTTGAAAATTCTATATAGGTATTTATGTCTCCCGTATTTTTAAAGGTATTCCAAGCTAATTGCTTTAACATTAAAACCACTCTCCCAAATTCATTTCTTAATTTTATCCTTTACAATTTTTCTTAAAAAATGCTAGCACATTTTGGAAAATTTTATTGTAACTTAAACTTTTTCACAAAATTATCTTTATTTAACCAATCTTCACGTACTTTAACCCAAACAGATAAATTTACTTTACATTGTAACATTTTCTCCATTTCTATCCTTGAGGAAGTAGCTATTCTTTTTAACATAGCACCTTTTTTTCCTATAATAATTCCTTTATGAGATTCTCTTAAGCAATATATATTTGCTTCTATATTGTATATATCTTCGCCTTTATTAGTTTTGCTAAATTCCATTTTTTCAACTTCTACATAAATACCGTGTGGTACTTCTTCGTTTAATAATCTTAAAGCTTTTTCTCTAATTATTTCTTCAACTAATTGTCTACTTGTTTGGTCTGTGTATTCATCTTCATCATAAAGTTTAGGTCCATATGGTAAATATTTTTCAATTTCTGTAAAAATAACATCTAAATTTTTCTTATCTAATGCTGATATTGGAATTATAGCTTTAAAATCATATACATTTCTATACATCTCTATAACTTTTAATAAGGATTCTTTTTCTACTAAATCAATCTTATTTAAAAGCAAAATTACAGGAACTTTTCTTTCTTTTAATTTTTCAATAATTATTTTATCGCCTTTTGAAATCTCTGTATTATTTGTGCTATCTACTAAAAATAAAATAACATCTACATCTTCACTTGATTTATATGCTGTTTCTATCATTGTTGTGCCTAATTTACTTTTAGGTTTATGAATTCCTGGGGTATCTATAAATATAATTTGCGAATTTTCCCTTGTTACTATGGCTCTTATAGCTGTTCTTGTAGTTTGACATTTATTTACTACAGCAGCAACTTTTTCTCCTACTAAAGCATTTATTAAAGTAGATTTTCCCACATTAGTTTTTCCTATTATAGATACAAATCCCGATTTGAAATTTTCCAAAACATACCTCCATTATATCACTTATATTTTAATAAATTTGTAGAATTTTGGTTTTAATTTATAAATTATTATTTTTTTATTCTACTGTTGTATTTCCATTACTCTCCACAACTTCTTCACCTGGTTCTATTGTAACATCGGCATTTAATGGACATATTCCTATATATGTATTTCCATCATTTACTTCTATTTCATTACCTTCTAAATCTTCATATACAGTTTTTGAAGCTCTACTATCTTTTGTACAAGTTATTTCTATAGCTTTACCATTTGTTATATAATATCCTTTTTTAGTTCCTATATTTGATAATCCTTGTCTTCCTTTATTTTCTGGATCATTTAAAGTATAGTTTTCTATAAATGTTATTATTATATTTTTAAAAGTAATATCTTCTCCACTTACCCAATCAGTTTGTTTCTTATCATTTGCATATTTTACATATCTCTTACTTTCAGCATCATATGTGAAACTTACATCTTCAGATTGTGAAAATGGTATATATACTTCTTCTGCTAATATTTCACTTTCTAAATCAAATTCTTCTGCATCATATTTTAATACACTTTCGTCATCTGATGTTACTCTATAATCTTTTCTTTTAGCTATATCTATTATAGAATCTGTTGATACTATTACATTATGAGGTGAATATTTTTTACTTGTTCTTGTAAATTCAGTATTACTATAATATATTCCTTCTATATCATCTACATCTAATTCTTTTATATCACTACCTGCTTGTGGACTTTGTCCAAAATGAACATATATTGCATCATTTTCTAAAGCATAATCTAAGAAGTAATGTCTTGCACTTCTTACAGGTCCTATTTGATCTATATCTTGTCCTTTAAATATAGGCATTAATCTAGTGTAACCGCCTTCTACTATAATTTCATATACAACATATGCATCATTTATAGCTACTTGAGGTCTAGCGTCATCGTGATTATCTATCATAACTGCTATTGGTCTATCTGTTCCTTTATATATTTGTACTTCTTTTTCTTCTATTGGCACTTGTATAACTTTATTTTCTAAAGAATTTTCATATGAATTAGTATTTGCTACTTCTTTATTTGTATTATCCTCAATATACTTAATATATAGTACTGTACCCGCTACTATTATTGCTATTAAAAGTATAATTATAAATATTTTTTTCACTGCACCATTTTTGGATTTATTATTTTTCATAATCTTCACACTCTTTCCATATTATATTATTACTATTAATTTTTAAATATAAATTTTTTGAGTAATCATATCAAAAAAATATTCGTATAATTTCTAAATATTTTTTACGGCACCCTTCCAAGGAAAACTTGAACTCTTTCCGTAAAAAATCTTAAGAAATTCTCACTCTATTTTTTATGAATATGCTACTCGGCAAAATTCATATTTTAAAAATTATTAATATTAAAGATATAATCAAATTATATTTTAATATCTAATTCTCCTAGCACATTTTCTTCTTTTTCTCTCATCACTTTTTTATCTTCATCATTCATATGGTCATATCCCATCAAATGGTAAAAACCATGTACTACCATATATGATAATTCCCTCTTAAAACTATGTTCATATTCTACAGCTTGTCTTTTTACTTGTTCTATTGAAATTACTATATCTCCCAATGTATCTGGTAACGCTCCATCTTGTCTTTCATCTATTTCGTTTTTTTCAAACATTGGAAAAGATAAAACATCTGTCTCTTTATCTATGTTTCTATATTTTTTATTTATTTCTCTTATCTTTTCTGGCACTGTAAATATTATATTTATGTATAGATTTTTATTTTCAATTTTTTCGATTCCAAAACACTTACTTATTACCATTTGTGCTAATTCCATATATTCTAAATTTTCTTCTAATTCACAAAAATCTAATACTACTTGAGGTATATCTTTCATTTTTATATTATTCCTTTCAATTTTTAACTAAGATTTTTTTGACAAGTTGTCCATTACTAATTTTAAAAGTCTTGCAACTATTTTTCAAATTTTTCATAACTCCATAGTTTACTAATTTATTTTTGTGCAATCTTATTATATTTCTATAATCATGCATACTTTCATTAAGTTTTTTCAAATCATATTTTAAGAATAAAATTTCTCTTTCTTTTAAAAATTCTTTTAAATCTTGTTTCTTTAAAACTGCTATTTTCTTATATTGATCCCAGAATTTCTTATACTCATCTTTCATATCAGGCTTTTCCCAATATACCTTCGTTGATAATAATCTTATGTTATATTCTTCTATAACGTCCATAAGTAATTGATATATTTTTTCACGTTTTTGTTCGTGAGTAACGCTTACTATTAAAGCTCTTAAATCTTTCATAAGTTTTATGTAACATTGTTCAGCAACTACTAAAGGCAAACTGTGAGTGAAAATTTGTCTGCTTATTCCTAATAAAATCATCTGTTTTTCTATTATATCTCTTGCATCTAGTTTCCCCACATCAAAGCCTTCGTATCTATCGAAATCTTCTAACACCTCCTTGCTCATAGAATTTTCATCTTTTTCTATTTTCAATTTTAGAATATTTTGCATATATTCTTCTATTGTATCAAATATATTATCGAATATTTTATTACGGTCTAATTTATCTGTTAATGTATCTGCTAATTTAACTGCATTATTTTTTATAATTCCTTTATAAATAACATCCATTTTCTCAATGTACATATCTTGATAAATTTCTAAATTCTTTACTTTAGCTGTTGTTAATAAATTTTCATAATCTAACTCTAATAAATATTTTTGTTTTTTAAATTTATATAAATTAAAATCCGTATCTTTTAAACTTATAACTGTATAATAATTAGCCAATGCTTCCTTTTCAAAATTAGTAGCTGTTCCATTTTTTACTTTCTTATATACAGAATCCATAATGTGTTTATCTATAGCTTCTAAATAAAGAGAATATGCATCTTCATATTTCTTAAATAATGATTCCTTTTTGTTTATATCTTCATTATTTATATTTTCAATATAATTATTAAATGCCTTTAATAACGCATTCCTCTTCATGTTTATTAACATTCCATTTATTCCTAGTCTTGTAGGAATTAAAAGTTTACTAATAGTTGTGGATATTTTTGAAAAAAATGTTTTGTTTGTATCTAATATTTTTAAACTTTTTTCTTGCATAATTTTCCTCCTAAATTACATAGTTTAATTTTCAATTTCATTTTCCAATTCTTCTATATTCAATTTTTCTTCAATACCTATATTTTCAAGCACTTCATATACTAATTCAATTTCTAAAGATTCATTACTCTTATCTACTATAACTTGCTTATCTGTTATTATACTATTTATATCTTCAACTTCGCTATTATTTTGTTTAATTTCACCTAATAACTCTTCTTCAAGTTGACTTACTAATTTATTTTTTAATTCTTCCTCAGTATATGTTTTTTCTAGAATTTCACATTCTTTATTAGTTATTTTTATTATTTCTATAGGTAAATAAAAATTTGAAAATAATTCTAATTTTTTGTTCTCTACTATTTTATCACATTTTTTGAAATTTGTAAGTACTTTATACAAATTTATTTGAAAATTATTAAATTTTATTGAATATTTTTCTTCCACATTTCCAGTTTCTATTTTTATAGATTGTTTAAAATTCTCTTTTGCCTTTTTACTATACCATACTTTAGCTTGTATATCACCTCTACTATGTACATATTCCCTGCCCGTGTACTTACCTTCTATCCATCCAGCTATCAACATATCTCCCTTTCTAACAATATCTCCTACTTTAACTTGTGGAGTACCATTTTGTGCAGAAAATTTATATATACTCCCTTCTTTATCTGCTACAATATTACAATAATCATTATCATCTACAATATCAGGTTTTTCAGTAGAAAAAACAATTTCAACTATAGCATTAGTTCCCTGCATATTAATACCGATCCAAGCTATATCATCTCTTCTCAGCCTAATATTATTAACAATAGTATTAACATTTATATCGCTCTTTAATTTCCCTATTTTAAGACCAGCCTCCTCTAAGTTATGTATTATTTCTTCTTTATTATATTCTACCGTACCATCATCGTCTTTTACATTTATATCTATATTCCACAAAAATTGGGAAAGAACTAGTAGGGCAACAACTACTAAAAATAAACAAAGAATAAAAATTTTTCTTTTTTTGTATCTATAAAAAATAAAAGGTAAACCTTTCTTATTCACAATTTTTACTTTACATTTGGTCTTACTAGCTATTCTTTTAATTCTCTTAAAATCTTCAATACTAATATTAACATACATTATAGTAGCTCTTTTTCTCTCTATATTCCATAAGATTATATTTTGGCTTCTACATATATTAATAAATCTCTCTAAAAACATACCTTCAACAAATATATTTACATAACCTTTTACATATTTTAAAGGAGACGTTTTATCTGTTTTATAAAACATTACACTTTTCAAAATAAAATTACTCCTCACCTTCTAATTCAATTTTTTCAAAAACACCTGTTAATAAAATATCATCTTCATTAATATTTTTTAAATTGAAATTATGTCCAGTTATGTTTATAACACCTATATACGTGTTAATTCTTACGTATAACTCTTCATACTCTAAAATTCCTTTATAATTTTCTATTAACATTTCTTCAAAACCTAATATTGTTATTTTAGGAATTCCACTAGAAATTTCTTTTGGCATTTCTAAAATCTCGTCTATAAAATTTATCTTTTTTCCTCTATTTTGAGGTTTCTTTTTTTTCATTTTTGAAAATCATTCCTTCCAGTTTGATTTTTCCATTTAAAATTATTTATTATTAAAATATATGATAAATTAAAGAAAAAAGAACAGCATTGTTCCTTAAAATAATACTGTTCTTTATATTTATATAATTTTTATATAAACATTTTCTATATATTTCGACTTTTTCTTACAATTGCAAGGTTTTTATGGAAAAAATTTTTTGAAAAATTTATTAAAATATATTTACAAATTTAAAATTTTATATTACAATAATTATGTTATTATTACTCATCTATATTTTGCTATTAGTAATTTATACAATAACACTTATTTTAATTCATATATTCAAAAAATCTTTTGAATATATCCAGAAACCATAAATAAACTATTGACTTATATTTTACTTAATGATAAAATAAAGAAAGAAGGTGAATCCTGTAAAAAATAATGTTCCGACTAATGATGTGATTTTTCAACTTATTTTTGGCAGAAATAAAAACAAACATTTAACAGATAATTTTATAAAATCTATATTTTATTATATAAATGAAAGTAATGATTTGAATAATATACGTATTAAATCAGAAGTCTCTTTAGAAAAGTTAAAAATACGAGATAAATCCATAAGGTTAGATATAATAGCCGAATATAATGAAAAAATAGTTTGCATAGAAATGCAAAATAAAAATTATAATAATATTTACGAACGTGCTAGATTTTATGCTTCTAAAATTGATTCTAATAATCTAAATAAAGGAGAAAAATATATTAGTCTAAAACCACTTACAATGATTATTATCTTAAATTACATACCAAAAGAATTAGAAAATTCTAAAATATTACAAAACTTAATTACGATAGATGATTATAATAATAACAAAAATATTAATATTGGACTAAAATACATATTTATTTTTCTTCCAAAATTAAAAGATTTTAATAAAGAAAATTTAGATAATGATTTTTTTAAGTGGTTAAAATTTTTAGAATATAAAGATATGGAGGTGATTGAACGTATGGCTAAAGAAAATAAATTTATAAACGATGCTAAAAAAGAAATGTTTATTCTTACTGCTGAACAAGAAGAAAAAAACTATCAAAGATTTCGAGAGAATTATTTAATAGATAGAAAATTTGATCGTGCAGAATTTCTTGAAATTGGCAAAAAAGAAGGCAAAAAAGAAGGTATCACTATTGGTAAGAGACAAAGTTTACTCAATTTTGCTAGAAAAATGTTAATTGAAAAATATAATATTCAGGAAATAATTAAATTAACTGGTTTGTCTGAAAATGAAATTAATAAGTTAGCTAAAACTATTTAATTTGTTATATCACAATTAAAAAATTAGTTAATAGTATACAATAACCTCAAATTATATTTCTTTATTTGAAATTATAATTTGAGGTTTAAAAATAAATTTTATTCATACCATTCAAATTCCCAGCCATTAAAGATAACTATATCTCCTTCTTTAATACCTAAGTTTTTCAACTTAGCATTTACGCCTAATCTTTCTAATCCTTTATGGAAATAATGTGTAGATTCATTATCGTCTAAATTTACTCTTGCTATTAATCTTTCTACAGCTTTACCTTCTACAATAAAGTTTTTATTTTCTTTTCTTACTATTACTTCATCTTTATCCTCATTTAATGTATATACTTTTCTTTCTTCTACATCCACAACTTCCTCTTTATGTAAAGTTTTTAAAACTTCTGCTACATGATTCATAAGTTCCTTTAACCCTTTATTGGTAGCAGCAGATATCTTAAATAATTCCATATTATTTTCTTTTGCTAATTTTTCTATGGCTTTTATATTTTCATTATTATTTCTTTCTTCTTCAGGGATTATATCTATTTTATTTGCTACTATTATTTGCTTTCTAGTACTTAATTTTTCACTATATTTTTTCAATTCTTTATTTATTATTTTAAAATCTTCTACAGGATTACGCCCTTCTGAACCCGATACATCTAAAACATGTAATAATAAACGTGTTCTTTCTATATGTCTTAAGAATTGTAAACCTAACCCTACACCTTCTGAAGCTCCTTCAATAACTCCAGGAATATCCGCTAAAACAAAACTATCTCCATGTTCTGTTTTTACAACGCCCAAATTAGGTTGAATTGTTGTAAAATGGAAATTAGCAATTTTAGGTTGTGCCTTAGTAACCATTGATAATATTGTAGACTTGCCTACATTTGGAAAACCTAGTAAACCTACATCTGCTAAAAGTTTTAATTCTAAAATTAGTTCTTTTTCAATTCCCTTTTCTCCATCTTCAGCAAACCTAGGAGCTTGTCTAGTCGAAGTAGCAAAATGAGAATTACCTCTACCACCTCTACCGCCTTTTAAAACTAATTCAGATTGATTTTCTTCAGATAAATCTACTATGACTTCTCCAGTTTCAGCATCCTTAACTACCGTTCCTAAAGGAACTTTTATATATAAATCCTTACCAGATTTGCCATAACAACGAGCTCCTCTACCATTTTCTCCATCTTCTGCTTTATATTTTTTATTATATCTAAAATTTATTAATGTATTACTATCTTTATCAACTACAAAATATACGTCTCCACCTTTTCCGCCATCTCCGCCATCTGGTCCACCATTAGCTACATACTTTTCAGTCCAAAAACTTATTGCTCCGTCTCCACCATTACCTGATTTCACTAAAATTTTTGTATAATCAACAAACATTATTTGCCTCCTAAATATTTAATCACTAGTATATATTTTACTATAAAATCGGTAAAATATCAAGAAATATTTAATATATCTTATTTAAAGCGTAACAATTCAGCAGGTATTTAACTAAAGCTTGTTATATAGCTATTTGCAAGTCAAGACCTTGATTGTGCCACCCTAGCTATGTTTTGACTAAAAATAGCTATATAGCAAGCTTTTTAAAGATTATGACCTTAGTTGTTACTTTAAAGCTTTTATAAAATAATGAATAAAACGATACAAGGACTCATACATATTAGTAATGGAGGTAAATTTATGGATTTTACTGCACTACTAACAATTATTGCTTGTATTTGTTTTATATTTATTATAGGAAAAGTATTTATAATTCCACTAAAAGTAATATTCAAACTTATCTTAAACTCAATATTAGGTGGAATTCTAATTTTCTTAATAAATATCTTTGCACAAAGTTTTAATTTTCATATTGGTTTAAACCTATTAACAGCAATTTTTGTTGGACTTTTAGGCATTCCTCGGTGCTATTATTTTAGTACTTATTCAACTGTTACTGATTTAGCCAAATTTCTTGGCTTATCTACATCTAAAGATTTTTCTTTTGCGGCATAGTATGATATAAGTTGTAAAGGTATAACAGATAATATTGGTGATAATAATTTATTTATTTTTGGTATATTTATAACATAATCAAAATTGTCACTTTCTATTTCTTGATTTGTTACTACAATACTTTTTGCACCTCTACTTATTACTTCTTGCATATTACTTACAGATTTTTCCACCAAATCTTCATCAGTAATTATTCCAATTACAGGAACGTCTTTTTCTATTAATGCTATTGGACCATGTTTTAATTCACCAGATGAATAACTTTCTGCATGAATATATGATATTTCTTTTAATTTTAATGCTCCTTCTTCTGCTACTGAATAATCTACTCCTCTTCCTATAAAGAACACATCTCTATTATTTATAATATCTTTAACTACATTATGATATAACTCTTTATTTTCTAAAATGAAATTGATTTTTGAACCTATATTAGGTAATTCTGCTTTCAATTCTTCAATAATCTTATTATCTACTCTATTCAATTTTTCTGCAAAATCCATTGCCATTAATGTTAATAATGCAATTTGTGAAGTATATGCCTTTGTTGAAGCTACCGCAATTTCTGGTCCGGCTAATGTATATACTGAATAATCAGCTTCTCTAGTTATTGAACTGCCTTTTACATTTGTAACAGCTACTGTTTTTGCCTCTTTAGATTTAGCTAATTTTAAAGCAGCTATTGTATCTGCAGTTTCACCAGATTGGCTAATAAATATTGCTAAAGTTTTATTATCTATAATTGGATTTCTATATCTAAATTCAGAAGCCACTTCTACTAAAGTTTCAATTCTACATAGTGCTTCAAAAATATTTTTAGCTACTGTTCCGGCATTTTTAGCAGTACCACAAGCAACAATTACTATTTTATTCAAATCTTTTAAGTAATCTTTTGGTAGGTCTAAACCTTTTAAATTTTCAATATCAAAAGTTTCTTCTACTTTTCTTGGTTGCTCAAAAATCTCTTTTAACATATAATCTTCAAAATTACCTTTATCTGCAGCTGAATTTTCCCAATCTATTATTTTAGCTTCTTTTTTTATACTTTCTAAATCATTACTATAAAATTCAATTTTAGTTTTAGTTATAACAGCAAATTCTTTTTCACCTAAATAGTAAAACACATTAGTATAACATAAAACAGCAGGAACATCTGAACATATATAATTTTCTCCAACACCCTTTCCTATTACTAAAGGACTATCTTTTCTAGTAATAATTATTTCACCTGAATTATAAGTAGAAAGTATTTCTAAAGCATAACTACCTATTAAATCATCTGTAGCTCTTTTTACTGCATGTAAAAAATCTTCATAATTATTTAATTTATAATAATAATCTATTAAATTAGGTATAACCTCTGTATCTGTATCTGATAAGAAAACATAACCTTTATCCAATAAAAAATTTTTTAATTCTACATAATTCTCAATTATTCCATTATGTACAACGGCAATTTTTCCTTCATTATCTAAATGAGGGTGAGAATTTCTTGTAGAAGGTTCACCATGAGTTGCCCATCTTGTATGAGCTATCCCTAAATTTCCTGTAAATTCACTTATATTTTTATCATCAACTAAATTTTTAACTCTTCCCTTACATTTTAAGCAATCTATGTTATTATTATTTTCAACTGCAAAACCTGCAGAATCATATCCTCTATATTCTAATTTTAATAATCCTTCTAATAATATTTTCTTTGCATCTTTATTTCCTACATACCCTACTATTCCACACATTTTTTAATCATTCCTTTCAAATATTTTATTATATAATATTTCATACATTTATATTATGTGAACATAATATGTTTACTGTGAGTCTAAACAAAATGAATATCATCCGTACTTCAATATGCTTAATTTCGTTTGGCTGATTTTTTCATTATACTATAATTTTTCTAAAATTGCAAATTTCTACATAACTTGACTTTTTGAAAAAAATGTATTATAATGTATGTATCGTTAATTTATTACAGTAGGAGGCTAAAATGCCCAGTTTGCCCAAGTCCATCAATTGCAAGGACCTGCCCATCAACCCTGCCCAACACCCCGGCTATGCCGAAAGTGGAGTCGTGATTATCGAGGGATTTTCTCCCTACAGTCACATGTCCCTCAAGAAAGTTGACGAACACACTGTGGAAGTGTGTTTGAACGGAAATAAGACAACGTTTGATCTTCGTGACAACAACGTTAAGGTAACTTTCTATAAGGATGGTGTTTCTTTCTACAACTATGGATACTATTCGTATTCCATGGTGATAAGGGGTGTGCCTGAGCACAAGCTCTATCAGCTTGAGGAGTGCAAGAAGTTCCTCAAGACAATGGGGTGGAACGGCTAAGGGCTAAGCCACGCAAAACAGCCGGGGATACTATCCCCGGCTTCTTATTATAATAATAGATACATTTAAAAAATTTTAATTACTAAATATTGTCATTTACATCCATTTCTTTTGCAATCTTTACAAAGGTAATATATAATTAACCCTGCTAAAACTGCAACCAAAAGTGTTAATAATACTATAAATGCACCTAATCCTATAAGTGAAAATAATCCTGTTACAGCACCTATTAAAACACCTACTGCAAAAGACAATAAAAATGCAAATAAAGATATTAAAAATAATAAGCAACAACAGCTATTATTTCTTACTTTTTTACAGCTTATACTTACTTGTGGTTCCATACTATCCACCTCCTATACAGTTATGTGGATAGTATATTATATGCTAGTTTCTGATATATTGTTAATAAGCTATTTAATTTTATACTAAAATTAAATAGCTTACTTTCAAATAAAATATTATTATGATTTATTCTATATTTCTATCTTCTCTTTCTAATCTCTTAATCTCCATTTCTCTCTGCTTAAAACCTAATTTTTGAGATAATTCTATATCCCCATCTAATTTTTCTATTAAATCGCTTTCTTTTTTAGATAAAGTTTTTCTGTTAGTATTTTCAACATACTCTATATTTTCAGGTGCTTTTATATATTGTTTAATAGGAATAAATATTGGTTCTTTTTTTGCCAAATTTACATATTTTACATCTAATTCTATTGCTTTTTGTAAAAAGGTTACACTTTTTTCTCTCTCATTTTTTAACATATATATCTTAGCTAATTCAAAATATGAATTTGCTTCAACTTCTTCGCCTGATAAACTTTCTATAAAATATTTCTCTGCTTCTCCTATATCATTAGACATTAAACTTAACTTACCTAACATATAATACCCATTATACAATTTTGTATTAATTTCAGCTGCCTTTTTATAGCAAATTTCAGCATTTGAAAAATCATTTAATCTTATATATACCATGCCTAAATTATAATACAAATCATAATCATTTACATTATATTTTAAAGCATCTGTATACACTTCTATAGCCTTCTTAAATTGCTCTGTTTTATATAAAATATCACCTAACATTATAGAAGCTTTATAACAATCTGGCTTTTGATATAATAAATTATTTAATATTGTTATTGCATCCTCATCTTTATTTATACTTTCATATAAACTAGATAATTTAAAATATATCTTACTATCCTCATTATTCAAATCTAAAACTCTTAAATATTCGTCTATAGCAAATTCTGCTTTTTCTTCTCTTTCATAAGCTTTTGCCAATAATTTATGAGCTAATATGCTATTTTGATCTTTATTTATTAATTTTAATAACATTTTTTTATTTTTCTCATCGTCTTTTATAGCAATGTAATACTTATTCATAATTAAAGCAATAATTTCAGGAAATTTAATAATCTTCTTACGTTCTAAAAATAGTATAATAATAGGTAAAATAATAGAGAAAATATATTCTATTACTTTAAACGGCCATTGCACAAATATATTAAAGTTTATTTCTAAAAAGTTAATTGCTATACCTATTGCTTGTACAACTAATAAACTAATATATGTTGTATTATTTCTTCTTGCCATTATAAAAAATACTATAATAAACAATACTGTTGCTAACATATTAAAAAATAATTTCTCTATCATTTTATTCCTCCTAAATTTTTATCCATTCTACACATTATTATATATATCATTTTGCAAACTTTCCTCTATATTAATTGTAGTTTCATCCACATTCTTATTATCTTGCTCTTCTTTTAAAACTTTTAGTCTTTCTATTAACTCTTGTAGTCTTTCAATATCTTGTCCAATTAAAGACCAATCACTACTATCTGTAGAGGACCTTAAATTTTCATTAGCTCTTATTATCGAATCTATAATTGCATCAATATCATCATTGTTTTCAATTTCTATATCAAAAGCCTCTTGTGATAACAAATTATTTAAAGCTTGTTCTAAAGTATCACCTATCGCCAATTTGTTACCTGAAGATACTATTATTTTTCTTAGTACCGGAACTGGTGACTCATTTACCATTACTTGATAAATTGGTTCTACATATAATATAGTATTCTGTATTGGAATAACGTATAATTTTTTTACTATTCTAGTTCCTGCTAAAGTAATATCTTCAATTTCTTTAGAAATTTCTTCATCTTCTGTAATCTGCCTTTCTATCTGTTTAGGTCCTAAAATTCCATTATCAGAATTGAATTTATTTAATACTAATTTATTTTCATTACTTTCTTTATCGTAATATCCTACTAAATAGGCATTCAAGTTTTGCCTTTTCTCCATTGTATAAGGTATAACTAAAGATAATTCGTAAGTTGTACTGTCTCCTCTTTGGACTGGAATCATAGCGTAATTCGGTGACATTTTAGTTAATTTGCTTGTAGTAGTAGATGATTGGTATGTCGCTATTTCCCACACATCATCGCTTCTATATAATACTTCTGGTTCTACATTATGATAAATATTTAACATTTCAGATTGAATATTATATAAAAATTCTGGATATGTTATATGTTCCTTTATATCTGCTGGAAGTGACTCATTTATATCTTTAAAAATACTAGGATATATATTCCTATATGCCATTATTATAGGGTCATTTCTATCTGTAATATAGTAGGATACAGTTCCATCATATGCATCCACTAATACCTTTACAGAATTTCTTATATAATTTATGTTTTTTACATTTCCTTCTACAGTTATAGTTGTACTATTAGAATAAGGATATTTATCTGTTACAGTGTAACCGTCTATAACCCAAACTAAACGACCTTCATCAGATATTACTAAATATGGATTCTCATCATAAATTATCTCTGGTAAAATACTTTTTACTCTATTTAAGATGTTCCTATTTACTAAAATTTTACTATTATCAGTATACCCATTAGCAAATAAAATTCCCATATTACCTTCCTTAATAGATAAAATAAACCTATCCCAAACACCTAAATGAATACCTGCTTGTCCATCATAAACATTATCAATAATTCCTGATGTATCTGAAACATAATCAAATTCTTTCTTATCATTTAAATTAGTAATTACATAATTATTTGTTTCAAGTCCAAAATATATTCTTGGCTTATTAACATTTGTAAAATTATTTTCAGCCTTATTTTCAAAATTAGATTGCAAATATTCAATACCAGAATTATCATTTAACCTAGTAGCTGAAGTTATAACAGCTCCATATCCATGTGTGTATTCGTATGTTTTATTTGCTTTTGAAGTAACGCTACTATTTACAATTTCTCTAGGTGTGACATACACTAATTCATCATTATATTCTAACAATTTTGTATTATTATATAAATAATATCCTTGCTTACTTTGATATTCATTTAATGTTATTAATGTAGTATTTTCATCTACAACTGGAATATTATTTAATACATTACTATTATCTTGTATCTCTTCATATGTAACAGTTCCAGAATAGTTCAAATCTTTCTCTTCAACATTAATATTATATGCATTTTGTGTACTTTCTATATTATACTTTATATACTCATACTCCGAATTTAACTTATTTCTGTCCACAAATAAGAATTGATATCCAATCATTAGTAAAAATAAAATTACTAGATATACTGGAACTATTAAAGCTGATTTAAAAGCATTTCTCTTATTGCCTTTTTTCAAATTCATAATTATTAAAATTACAGAAATTATAATGATTACACTTAAAATTCTAAATCCCCATACTTTTAATAAAATATCTCCTGCCCCTGCTCCTACAAGGGTAAAATCATTGCTTAAGTTTAAAAAGTTTGTAAATAAAACATCAGATGATTTTATGAATACTAATCCTGCTATTGCTAAAGTAATCGCCATTAAGATTGTTATAATTAATTTAACAACTACATTCTTTTTTAAAGTTTCTATTTCCACACCATTAAAATATATATTAAGTGCAGCTATGTAATAAATACCAATATAGAATAATAAAATAATGCTTATAAAAATTATGTACTGTAACATCATTTCAATAGCTGGTTGTTTAAAAATATAATACCCTATATCCATATTAAAAATTTGATCATTCATTGCAAAAGAAGCAGAATTTAAAAATAAAATTATTTTAGATGATACTTGTGGCACAATAATTATAGTTAAAATAGCACTTATGACTAATGACAATGATTTACTTGGAAGTTTTGGCATTACAACTTTTTCTTCTATAAAAAATTGTTTTAATCCTTTTTTTATAAATACTGTAACTATATAAAATACAATAAATAAAAATACAAAATTAATACCTGCTATTACTACCTTATAGTTTAAACTTTGCATAAATTTTTCAACATATTGTGAACCAAGTTCTAAATTATATAAGTACTCCCCTCTTATATTAATATAATTAATAATACCATATATAAGTATGAAAATTATTACTAATACCATTCTTATATTTGATTTTTTCAAGTTAGTATTATTGTTTTCAGCTTTCATAAAAATTTTCAGTCCTTTCTAGGTTCTTATATAAACATTGAATTTTTACAATCTTAATCTTCTATAATAGCTCTTACGAAATCATTTGAATTAAACTCTCTCATATCATCTATTTGTTCTCCTACACCTATAAACTTAACAGGAATATTATTTTCAGCAACTATACCAATAACAACTCCACCTTTAGCCGTTCCGTCTAATTTAGTTAAAACTATGCCTGTTATATCAACTGTTTCTTTAAATGCTTTTACTTGTAATATAGCATTTTGTCCTGTAGTAGCATCTAATACTAGTAAAACTTCTTTAGAAGCATTAGGCAATTCCTTCTCTATAACTCTATTCATTTTATTAAGCTCGTCCATTAAGTTTTGTTTATTATGTAATCTTCCGGCCGTATCACAAATTAAAACATCAGCATTCTTTTCTTTAGCCACCCTTATTCCTTCAAAAACTACAGAAGCTGGGTCTGAGCCTTCACTTTTCTTTATAACATCTACTCCTGCTCTTTTTCCCCAGATTTCTAATTGTTCAACTGCTGCTGCTCTAAAAGTATCTGCTGCTGCTATAACTACTTTTTTTCCATCTTTTCTTAATTTATTAGCAATTTTTCCAATAGATGTAGTCTTGCCAACTCCATTAACACCTACTACTAAAATAACTGCTGGTGTAGTTGCTAAACTTAATTCTTGACTACTATCTATATCAAAAACTTTTTTGATTTCTTCTCTTAAAGCATTTTTAACTTCATTAACATCTTGTAATTTTTCTTTTTTAATTCTATCTCTTAAATTATCAATAATTTTTATAGTTGTATCTGTACCAATATCAGACATTATCATTGTTTCTTCCAATTCTTCTAATAATTCCTCATCCACTTTTCTAAATGGTGTAAATACATTTGAAAAGTTAGATTTTGTTTTTTGTAACCCTTCTTTTAATTTATCAAAAAATCCCATAACATTCTCCTTGTTAATTATTTTTCAGATACTATTTTAACATCATTTTTCGATTTTTGCAAGTTAATGGTAAAATAAATATGAATATTTCGCGATTGACAATTTATGTAAATTAGGTTATAATATATATATTCTCATATAAAAAATGGAGGTTAATATGAGCAATTCGTATGACCCTGGCTTTTGGACCAAGTATGCGGAAACCGTTCATTTTGTTTTTAAGGACGGTGAGATCGATCATCGGGAATTCCACTCTGTCATCGTAGGGGTAAAGCACTATGGAAAAAACGGAGAAGTCGGTGCATATACCTATGGAAAGGAGTCTCCGACAGACAAAAATTCCATCAATGAAATCGAGAACAATGGCAGTATCGTACTTGCTATTGACGCTGCCTTCATGGAAGGAATTAATCAGGAACCTTTTACGCTTCCTGAGAATTTGTTGTCTAAGGAGAAGGCTCTTGCCTTGAAGGGAGCTCTTTTGATTGCATACGAACGCGGACGTAACTACTGTCCGCACTCATTCTAAAAAAACAACCTTCTGACAAAAGCCCCGTGCACTTGCATGGGGCTTTTGCTTTATTTTTTTATAATTTATACTATAAATTTAAAATATATTTTTTATTTTAAAAGAATCTCTTTCAGCAATATGTGAAAATAGATATTCTAATTCCCTAACTTTTAAATATGCATCATTTATATTATTAGAATCAATTGCGGTTTTAAAATCATTAAGTGCTAAATCTACCATATCTAATTCCGAATGTACTACAATTATTGTCCACTTTTCTTGAATATTTGACCAGCTATTTTCTAACTTTTCAATTTCTTTTTTTAAGTTTTCTTGATTTATATTATCCCTATCACTTATTATTGCATATATATCTTCTAATATACTTATTAATTCATTACTACTATTATCTAAATATTTTTGTACTCCAAAATCTGCCAATATTACAACTATAATTATAAAAATAATTATACAAATCTCTTTAAACATAAATTATTTTTTATTATCCTCCTTCTTCTGACAAAAAATCTGACTTGCTCCATCGATCGTAACTATTAAAGCCTCCTCTGGTTTCATTTTAAATTTTCCAACTTCTTTTTTTAACCAATTATAATCTTTTCCTAATATTTTTAAATTCTGCTCCATTACTTTACCATCTACAACTAAATCATAAGGTAGTCCTTCATATTCTGGCATAATATTTAAATCTTTTGGTGTGACATTTCTTTTATCTGGCTTTTGAATTACTGTAATTTGTCCACTTGTTTCTAAAATTGCATATTCAACATCACCTATATTTATAATATTTGCACCTCTTAATCTCTCTTGTAATTCATTTAAAGTAAATCTCTCTTTTTTTAAAGCCTTTTCATCAATTTTTCCTCTATAAATAAGAATTCTAGGTTTACCACATAAAACTTCACGAACTTTTATACTTTTCATATTTAAAATAGAAATTAAAATATGCATTACTAAAAGTGCTAAAATAGGTACTATACCATCCGTTATTGGTATTCCTAAATCTGCCATTGGAATGCTAGCAAGATCTGCTATCATTATCGCTACTACTAATTCAAAAGGTTGAAGTTGTCCAATTTCTCTTTTTCCCATTACTCTCATAACTATTAAAACTAATATGTATATAATTATAACTCTAATAAAAGTGCTTAACATAAATTTATCTCCCACTTTCAAAAAATATTTATGATTAATTATATTTTTTGCAGAAAAATTTTTTATATACATAAATTTTTTGAATATATTTTTTTATTTTGTTAATAATATAAATACAACAAATTTTATAACATAAAAAATTTTTAGGAGGTCACTATGGAGGAAAATCAAAGTAATACTAGAACTCAAGGTAGTGAAAATATGATTGCACAAATAGCTTGGAGACTTATTACAGCAGCTGTAGTTTTAGCAATCACAGCATTTTTTACGCCAGGATTTTCAATTAATAGTTTTTGGGCATTAGCATTAGCTGCTGTAGTTTTAACTGCTTTAGATTATGTAATAGTAAAATTTACAGGATTAGAAGCTAGTCCTTTTGGTAAAGGATTTGTTGGTTTTATAGTTGCAGCTGTAATATTATATATAACTCAATTCTTTGTAGCAGGATATTCAATTTCTTGGCTTGCTGCTATAATCGGTGCTTTAGTTTATGGAGTTGTTGATTATATAATTCCTGGTAAACAAAATATGTAAAAAAAGAAGATTGTATAACAATCTTCTTTTTTAATTCGTATTAACATATATATATTATTTTTTCTTTAAAGAAATTATATAGCCAATCAAATATGCAATACCTGATAAAATTACTATTGTAGCCCCAGATGCCAAATTAAAGTTATATGAAATCCATAATCCAATATAACAAATTAACATTCCTAATACTATAGCAATTATCATTCTACTTTTTAAATTATTAGAACAAAACTTTGCTATAGCTGCAGGTGCTGTAAGTAATGCTATTACTAATATAATACCTGCTATTCGTATTAATACTACTACTGTTAATGCTATTAAAATTAACAATAAATATTCTAAAAATGTAGTTTTTAGGCCTCGTATTTTGGAAAATTCTGAATCAAATAAAAATGCTTTCCAATCATTAAATAATACTATAGTAACAATTACTATTATAACAGACATAACTGCCATTGCAATTAAATCTGTATTTGTAACTGATAATATATTTCCAAATAAATATGAATTCATATCAGGTGGATATGATGGCATTAATCCTATGAAAATAATACCTAAAGCCATTCCTATAGACCAAAACATTGCAATTATTATATCTGAATCTTTTCCTGCTCTTTTATTTACTGCTCCTATTCCTAAAGCTGATAATACAGAAAAAACAATTGCTCCTATTATAGGTTCAAATCCCATTAAATAACCTAGTCCTACACCACCATAAGAAGTATGTGCAATTCCACCACTTAACATTACCATCTTTTTTTCAACTATTATAACACCTATAATTCCACAAACTATACTTGCAAGAACCATTGCAATTATTGCATTTTGCATAAATTGATAATCTAAAATTGCTTCTAACATTATTCTGTCCCCCTATTTTTAGAATTACTATCTTTAACATTTTTTACTATATTTTCTTCATTTTCATTGACATCCTGCTCATTTATTTCATCATGATTATGTTCTCCTAAAACTCTATGCGGTACCCCGTGTGCTATCAAATCTACAGGGCAACCATACATTTGATTAACTACATTTTCTGTAAGAACAGGCTCACCATGATATATTAAAGTTCTATTTAAACATGCTATATTTTTAACATTTTTTGCAATAGCTAATAAATCATGTGTTACCATTACTATAGTAATTTCTTTATTCAATTTATATAAAACTTCATAAATCTGTTCTTTTGAGCGAGGATCTACATTAGAAGTAGGTTCATCCAAAAATAATATTTTAGGTTCTGTCGCCAATGCTCTTGCTATTAATAACCTCTGAAACTCACCACCAGACAAATCAGCTATTTGTCTATTTGCTAAATCCTTAATTTCTACTAATTCTAATTTTTTTAAAGCCAATTCTTTATTTTCTTTAGAATATTTAAAAAACGGATGTAATCCTGGTTTTAAAATAGCTGTCATAACTACCTCTAAAACAGAGATAGGAAATTTCCTATCTACTAAAGAAAATTGTGGGACATATCCTATAAGATGCCTATTTTTTTCAATATTTTTACTCTCTATTAAAATTTCTCCATTTTCCTTCTTTATTAAACCTAAAATAGCTCTTAAAAAAGTAGTTTTTCCACCACCGTTTGGCCCTATAACAGCCAAAAAATCCTTTTCTTCTACATCTAAATTTATATTCTCTAATGCTAAAACATGCTCATAGTTAACAGTTAAATTTCTAATACTTAAAATATTCCCCATATTATCCCTTCTTTAATAAAATCTGCTATTTTGCCAATAAGTTTGCCATTTCTTTTAAATTTTCTATATAATTTTCTGCTAGTGGTGATAACATCATGGTTTGTCCACCTATTTCTTCTGCATATGCTCTAGCCTGAGTACTATCGATTTCCGCTTGATAAAAAATATATTTTATGCCTTCTTCTTTAGCTAAATCTATCTTTTCTTGCAAACTTTGAGCTGTTGCTTCTTTTCCTTCTTCTTCTAAAGCATACATCTCAAGTCCAAACTCATCTGCTAAATACGCAAATGCCGGATGATATACAACAAATTTTTTATTTTCTTTATTTTTCAAAATTTCGTTTATTTCTGAACTTACATTTTCTAATTCTTCCATATACTTATTAGCATTTTCTTCATATTTTTCTTTATTTTCTGGTTTTAACTCACTTAAAGATTCTGCTATTTTAGCTACCATAACTTCAACTCTTTTAGGAGATAACCAAATATGAGGATCTCTGCCACCATTTTCAAAAATCAAATCCTCGTAATACTTTCTAACTTCTTCATCTAGTTTAACTAATTTAGTATTTTCGCTTATATTAGGCAATATATTATTCTCCTCTGTAGGAACTCCCATTGAAAAATATATTTTTGACTTTTCAAATTTTTCTTTTTCCAATGGTGTAGGTTCATAATTCTCAGGACTAGCCCCTGGTGGAACCATAGTTACAATTTCAAAATCATCTCCTGCTACAGCTTTCACAAATTCAATTTCTGGTACAATAGCTACAGATATAATCTCTTTACTATCGCCATTTTCTTTTTTAAAAGAAATAAATAACATACTTATTACTATTATTATTACTGCTATTATTAATATCGCTATTTTTATATTCTTACTCATATAAAATTTTGTTCCTTCCTTGTAATTTTATTATTAATGCGACATTAATTATACCACAATTTTTTTGTTTTAGCAAATACTAAAAAAATAGTAAGATTTTACTTACTATTTTTTGTTACAGTTCAGATGGTACTTTATAAAATCGTGATATATAGCTATTTGCTAGTCAAGACCCGGATTGTGTCACTCTAGCTATATTTTGACTAAAAATAGCTATATATCACGATTTTGCAAAAGTTATATATTTCCTACTGAACTGTAACTATTTTTTAACTCTCCTTCATTTCTTTTATCATTAAATCTGCAAATATTCCATAACCCATATCAGGAGATGATATAAATACTTGTGTTACTGCACCTATTAACTTTCCGTTTTGTATTATAGGTGAACCGCTCATTCCTTGTATAATTCCATTTGTTTTTTCTAATAATTCTTTATCAGTTATTTTTATAACCATACTTTTATTATTTTCATTATTTTTAAGGTCTATTTGTTGTATTTCTATATCATACTCTTTTCTTACATTATTTTCTAAAGTACATATTATTTTAGCTGGTCCTAAAGTTATTTCATTTCTACTTGCTACTTCTATTGTTTTACTTAAATCTATACCAAGAGTTCCAGGATTAGTTAGAGTACCATATATGCCTATTTGTGTATTTTTAGATATTTTTCCAAGTGTACTTTGGTTTAAAATACTTCCCCTTATTTCCCCTGGCGTTCCCTTTTGACTTTTATTAATTGACAAAATATTTGTCGTTACGATTTCACCATTTGCTATCTCTAATAATTCTCCTGTATCTATATCCATTATTCCATGCCCTAATGCTGCAAATCTATTTGTAGATGGTTCATAATATGTTATAGTTCCTACACCAGCCGCACTATCTCTTACCCATAATCCTAATTTATATTCGTTTTCCTCTATCTTTTCTGGTTTTATATCTGTTTCGTATACATTTCCATCTCTTACAAATTCTATTTGCAAATCTTCTCCATTAGACTTATTCACTTCTTCTAGCAAATCAGCTGTACAAGTAATAGTATTATTATTTACAGATATTATCATGTCTCCTTCTGTAATTCCACTATTTTCATATGGCTTTATACTTTTACTCCCTGCATTTTCAACTTCATTCATTCCCACTACTAATACGCCCTTTGTATATAGCTTCAGTCCTATAGTACTACCGATTGGGACTACTTTTACATCTGAAATTACGTCTACATCAACTTCCTTGACAAGTATTTTGTCAAATAGTTTGAAAAATAACGTGGATTTTTCTCCTACAGTATTTTTATTTAAATTACTTGAGGCTTGTACCGTGCCACCATTAGGAATATACTCAACTTTTTCGTACGTAATTCCAAATAATGTTTTTATATCTAATTTTTCGTCTTCGAATAGTATAATATTATTAGGAATACTGTCTAAACTTAATACATATACATATAAAATTAAAAATAAAAATCCTATTATACTTATAAATATTTTTTTCATACTTATATTATAACCAAAAAAATTTTTTTTAATATAAAAATTTTTGAAAAAAAACTATGAATTATTTATATAAAATATAATTCATAGTTTTTTTTTAATTTGCTGTTGTTACAGTAATAGTACTACTTGTACGTGAATTTCCTGCCACATCATAAACTGTTACAAAGCAATTATATGTTGTACCTCTCGCCCTACTAGATATAGAAATAGTTTCTGTTTCATTAGAACTATATTTTGTTTCTGTATATGGTCTAAACTCTGAATTTGCTGCATCTACTACAGTAACAACATATCTAGAAATACCACTTCCATCATTATCTTTTGCATTTACAGTTAAATTAAATGTTGAACTAGAAATATTACTTGCTTCTATAGTTATACCAGTTGGTGGTGTTTTATCTATATTAGCAATAGGAAGAGAACGTTCTACGTCTGAAGCATCTGCACTAAATGCATAAATTGTTGTATTTTGTTGAATTTCTACTACACCAAAATCACCATTTTCATCTGTTGGCCAGTCTCGTATAGTTCTATCAGCATCTGTATAATATTTTATATTTCTCATATCTGTACTTAATGATACTGTTACGTTTTTATTTGTATCTTCAGTTGTAGATGGTGTTAATATTATATTTCCAGATTTATATTCGATTTTATAACTATCTAAATAACCATTTACTTTATAATGTACATTCCTTTCTCTAGCTAATGCCACAATTCTAGCAAAATCTATTCTAGAATTAACATCATTAACACTAGTATGGTTTCGATTTACTATACAATCATAATCTGCTAATAGACGATCTATTAAAAAACCATTTGGTATATTTGTAATAACTTCGTTTCCATAATCATCAGTAGTTGTTTGAAATAACTCTCTTCTTAGTTCGTCTCCCAATTGAAATTTTATATCATTTTCGCTACTTTCATCGTCATCTTGTTTTACTTTATGCATTTCAAATTCTGCTGATTTAAATCCTAATATTTTAGAATCTGCTTTTTCTGCTTCTATTTCCAAATTAGGACAATCATATGTGTGATAATACACAACTCCAGTTGAATTTCTGTTAAAATAATAAATCTCATTCTCATCTGCTAATTCCTTGTTTGTATCTGATGATACTACTGCATAATCATTAAATACTTTATTCCCCAATACAAATCCTTGCATAAAAGTTACCATTGTTACTTTATTCGTTATTGCTTCCCATTCTAAGTCATTTAGCACTGGCATTTTTAAATCATACCCATGTTTTAATCCAAAAAAACTTTGGTTATATCTTGCTATTGCAGATGTTAAACTAGATTGAATAGAAGATTTTATTACTGCTATTTTATGTTGGCTAAATATAGATTCAATACCTTCTGGATTATATTCGTCACCACCACTTAATTTAAATATTTTAGCAGTGTTTCCTGAAAAATCACTTATAACTCGATTTTTAGAATCTCTAGCATCTTGAATTTCTATATTAGATAAATTAGTATTTACCCAGTTTGAAAATTGATATGCTTTTACATAATATGATTTTGCTTCCTTATTTTCTATTACAGTTCCCTTGTATGTTACATTAAAGCAATCGATAACAGCTTTCATATCATCAATATTATTTTTACCATTACTACTAAATACTTCATCTATTTTAGCAACTGGAACATCTGCTAAATCTATTTTAGGATTATTGCCACTATATTTTCCATCTAACATATCGTCTAGTAATTTAGTTCCCATATCTGATATTAAAGATACTCTATATGAACCATCTGCACCAAAATTTATCTTAGATTTTATTTCCTCTAAATTTCTTCTTCCAAATGCATCATTTATTTCTTCACTAGTATCTAATTTACTTATCTCACTTGGAGATAATACATAACTTAATATATCTCTTTTTAATACTGTTAACAATTTTTCACTATCTAGTTGTATTTCAATACCATTACTTAATCTTTTATTTACAGCATCAATTTGTACTAAATAACCTGATTTTGTAACATAATTATCATTTCCATTTTCATCTTTACCTACTTTACCATACACGCTTATATAATTATCTAAAGTATAATTTACAGTAATATCTATTGTACTTCCTTTTACATATCTCATTGTATAATAAACATATGGTTTTACAATATGTGAAAAATCTTCTACCTTAGGATCTTGTGATTTTGCCACCACTACATCCTTCATTGTTCCATCTATTGCTTCTCTTTGTTCTGTTACTTCTTCTAAAATCTCGTTATACGATGGAGCATATATATAATAACCATCATATAAAGTAAATAATATAGCTGGAACATATTCTGCAACTGATTCATTAGTTGCGCCACTTGTACCTAAACTTTTTGCCATACTACTTAAAAACACATTCGCTGCTGCTTCCACATCTCTTTTTAAAGAATCTGCCACTTCAGAATATGAATTATTTACAGTATTTAACTCAAAAGCCTTTATAGCATTATGTGTAGCATCAGATAAATATGACTTGTATGTAAGTTGCAAACTTAAATTATTAATTTGAGCTTGATTATACATAGTTAATAATAAAGTCATAGGTATTATAATAATCAAAAAGATAATTGCTAAATATTGTATTTTCATAAAATTCACCTTTTTCTTTTAAAAAAGAGCAAGTGATATATACTTGCCCTATTATAAACTACACTGGCATACTTAATCGTTTACTTGTACTTATTATTTCTGTCCACTTACAGTAACCATTTTAGCATGTTCAGCTGCAACTTGATATGTATCTTGTCCACTTATAGTATAAAAGAAATTTCTTAACATTTGTGACAATGTTTGGTTTGTATTTTTTACACTAACAGATATCATATCTCCTTCTTTTAATATATATTCACCTTTTCCATCATTTTTAGCTAATTCATCTGTAATTTGAGATGTATACTGTGAATAATATATATTTTCACCTATTTTATCACCAGATGTCCAAGTTACCTTTTTACCTGGGTTTTCATCTAATATTTTAGCCTCTAATTCTACATCATAAGTATTACCTGTTGTAGCTAAAGAATTTATTAAAGAATCATAGTCTGCTGCTGTTATTTTTCCCGTTGAACTAACTTTATCAACGAATTCTACTACTGCTGTTTGTGCTGCTAATTGTGATATATCATCACTTCTTTCTGAAACAGATAATAGTGGGAATATAAACATTAATATGGTTGCTACAAAAATTGCGATTACTGTCATAAAAGAATCTCCCATCTTAAACCTCCTTCTAATTAAATATAATGATTAAATTTATATTAAAACTCATTGTACTTCTTTGTATCTAATAACTATCCTAGTTATATCTTCATCTATTTTTTGTTCTGATACTTCTGGAACATAAGCGTACTCTTCACTAAACTTCTTATCTTTACAATAATTATATAAACCTTCTCTTACAATTTTACCTTTAGTTGTTGAATCTATGATTTCTTTTCCATTTTCATCCTTTTCAAAAGCAATGTCATCACTTATATTATATGTTTGAGAATTTATTATACCTGATTCTAAACCATTTAAAAATATATCTAATCGTTTTTTAGCATCTACTTCGGGATTTGCCGTCCATAATTGCCTTGTTGTAGTCTCTTGGGATAAATCAAATTTTATAATATTGTTTCCTTGTAAATCATAAAATTCTACTATATAATTTTCTTTATAATACCTATATAAAGTAGGTACTATTGTTTCTACACTTACTATTCTTCCATTATATTTAATTTTTCCATTATCTAATTCGTCTTCTGGTATTTCAGCATCTACATAGAATTGTTTTGTATCTACTCTTGTAAAGACTATATCTGAAGTAGTTTTTACTTCAGATAGTAAGTAAACTGATGCCGATAATCCTATTATAAAAATTAATACAGCAAATGCATATTCTAACGCTCTAACAGCATTTTCCATTAAGCATCACATTCCTTTATAAATAGCTATAATTCTATTTATTTATATTATATCTTAGTTATTTTTAATTAAATTATCTGCAGTATCTTGGTCAACAGCAATTCCAATAGAATTAATTAAACGAGTAGTATTATCATACCCTAAAGAAACATAATACCTTTTACCAGTGTTAATAGCATTTCTTGCTTTTGTTGCATTTATAGATTGATAATCTGCTACTTGACCATCAACAACAATTTCCTTCCCTGTTGAAGAAGCTCCTGCATCTACAACTAATTTTATTCCTTCTTCAAGATAAGTTCCGTTAGAAGCTGCTGATAAGTTATTAGTATTTACCAAAGTTATTAAAGCTCTTATATCAGAACCAGAACGTTGACCTGTATAATTTTCAAATTTTGTGTTAAAAGCTTGCACAGCACTATCATCAAATGTTTGTCCACCTTTATTCATAAAATTTTGTGCTTGTGATACTAAAAATACTCCTATACCTATTAAAACTATTGCTATTAAAATAGCTCCTGCAATCATTAAACCTTTTGTTGCGTTCTCCATTTTTTAATTCCTCCTTAAAATATAAAATAAATATATATAATCCTAAACTTTTAACATTAGTTTAGATATTACCAATTTGAATTTCTTCTATAACTATTTTTCCTATTCTTTTACTTTCTTCATTGTATTTATATTCTATAATTTTAAAAGTCGATTTTGAAAAGTTCTGCATAAATCCGTCTATCCCTGATTTTTCTATGCTTTCCATATCAAATATTTTGTCTACATCTTTGAATTTTATCATAACTTTTAAACAGTATTTATTGTCTTCTATAAATTTATTTTCTTCATTTCTAGCAATATTATATTGATTATTATTATCTATAGCTTTACTCATAATAGTTACAACATCTGCACCATATATTTCTTTATCAAAATATTGCTCAAATTGATAATTAAATTTTTTTACACCTTGCAAAACACTTTGTGTGCTTTGGTAATATGTATACAATGAAATTATAATTGCAATAAAAATGCAAAATAATACAATTATAGTCTTTTTCATACGACCTCATTTATATTATAATATATTTTTTTTTCTTTTTCAAGATTTTTTTTTAATTTTCCTAATTTTGTTTATTATTTGACTCTTTCAAACACTATTTTACTTATTCTTGCTGTTTGCTCTGTTATCCCGTCATACTTTACATTCCCATATTCAACTTTATCTGGATCACATTTATACAAAACTTCTTTTTCATCTTCATGTACTAGAAATTCAGTTATATCTACATTTTCAATATTAACACCTTTTACTTGTACATCTATAATTATATATCCATCATTAGAGCCATTAACATCCCCATTTGCTATTGTCTGACGATTTTTTTCTTTTGCTAAATTATACGCTGTTAAAACTTCATGTGGGGTTATATCCTCTCTACCTATATATTTTTCAAAGGGTTCATTAAATTTTAGAATGGCAGTTTTGTCCATATTCTCTTGAAATTCTTTTGCAGATGAACCCATACTTGAAAATAAATATACAAATAATGAAAGTACTATAACACTTATAAGGACACTACCTGCCATTATTAGTCCATTTGTCGCATTTTCCATACTTATACCTCCTCATCTTTACGAGGAATTTCTTCAAATTTTATACAATCAACCATGGAAGTTTCTGAATTATATTCTATCCCTACACATTTAAAAAATTTTCTTTTAAAATCTGTAAAACCACTATATACCTCTGTATAATTTTTTTCATCAAATTTAGTAGCTGCGTTTTTTCCAGAAGTTAACTGAATTCTTACGGTTTCTTTATCTGAAAAAAATTCTTCTATAGTTTTGTTTTGAGACATAAATGTACCATGTCTTTCAAGTAATGATATTTTGGTTTTTGCAGGAAAAATTGTACCTAAATGAAAAGTTTTTTCTGCACCTTTTCCATTAACTTTGCCATCAATATCATTATAATAATTCACAGTTTCTACATATGATTTTAGTGGTCCGCTTGGCTGCTCTACTTCATAGTATTGTGTTGCATAACTTTGAATATCTGTTAATAGAGTTATCTCTACATTTATATAATGATTACTAGTATCATCTATTACATATTGTCCTGTTCTTTGGTCCGCATATTTCTTATTGTTGTTTATTGCCTTATTAATGATAGTAGCCACATCTGTACCATACATCTTTTTCTTGTCATAAGATTCATATTCTCTATTGAATTTTGCTACTTGTTCTAATCTTTGCATTTCACTTTGTTGTTGAGGGAATTGTCTAAGTTGGCTTATAAAGTACACTAATAATCCTACTACAATAATTGTAAATAATATAGCACCTGCCATTATTAGTGCTTTACTTGCATTCTCCAATTATAATTCCCTCCTTTTATTTTTACATTTATTTAAAACATTTTTTAAATCATAGATGACATACTTGTAAATGAATCCATCATAGTTGTCATACCTATTATTACTAATGGAACAATTAAATATCCTACAAATAGCACTATCATAGGGGCGAATCCAATTCCTTTTCCTATTAATCCTTTTTTAGATATTAATCTTTCATTTGAATCTTTTCTTTTTTCTTGATAATATGCTCTTTCTGTATCTAATTCATCAAATGCATCTGCAATAGGTATTTTCTCTACTGCTGCTTGTAAACTTTCCACTAATCTTATAAACGGCATATATGATACATCATTCTTTAATTGTTCTAATGCTTCCCATGCACCACTTTCATAATTATTTACACATCGTGATATCTGTTCTCTAAATATGTTAGAATACCTTTCCATCCATTCTAATATAATTTCAACATTTACCCTTTCTATTTTCATAAGCATCATTATTATTGTTTGGAATTGCATTACTTCATCTTCCATTTCCAAGTCACGCATACGTTTTTGGAAATGTAGTAATGCTATAGGTCCATAGAATGATAATACTCCTATTAATATAGCTATTAATAGTTCATACCACTGTAAATATTCTGCATTTACGACTTGTAATTTATCATAAATCCTATCTGCTGCTTCTGTTAATACTTCTTCATCTGCACCTTCATAAAACTCATCTCTTCTTAAGTCTCTAAGTAAAATTTCTTTTGTTATAGAGTTATTATTTTTATATTTATTTAAGTATATATTGTCATTCTCAGTTATTTGCATTCCTTTTTTAGCATTTTGTTCTGACATTTGTCCTACAATATCATAATCCCCAACTGGCTCTGTATACACTAAATTTATAGCTATATTATGCATTTGCATAAATAAAATAAATGTAACAAAAAAGCCTGCAATAGCTAAAACAATTCTATTTATATATATCCATTCAATTTTCTGCTTTGATGCAGAATCTTTCATCAATTGTTTTATTTTTCTTTCTTCTTTTGTGCCTTTTTTTGGTAAAAATAAATCTACCATTTTTTTAAAAAACATATTATTATATACTTTATTTTGCCATGGATTTTCAGATTGTCCCATACCTGTATTAGTTCTATTGTCTTTTATTTTTCTTACTAACATATAACATATAAATGTTATAATTACTAATGCTACCTGTAATATTAATCCTACTTTTCCATCATAAAATTGTGCTGTAAAACTAAATTGACTTATTGCCCAATTTTTAATTGGCTCTATTGCCAAAATAGGTGCTACTGCTATAAATGATAAACTTTGGAAAACATAATCTAGTTTTTCTCTTTTTAATATCTCAAGTTGCATTTCTTGAGTTATATTATTTAAATTTTTTAAATATAGTGAAGCTCCATCTACTTCTCTATCTCCAAACTCTTTTGTCAAATATGATAAACCTGCAAATTCTTTTAAGTATGGATTTGGAGCTATATCGTAATATTTTTCTAATTCTTCTTCAGGTGAATCAGATACTAATATTTCATAAATCTTTTCACCTTGTCTTGATATTTCTAACTCATCATTTTGAGATACTTGGTATATAGCTTCTTCAACCATATTGTATTCATGATATGCATGTCTAATTTCTGCAAAAAAGTCTATTTGTTGCTTTAAAATCTTGTTATCAATTTTATCAACCATTCCACCCATAAATGATTCTATTATAAATGCTTCAAAAATTATCAATATAGACATTAACATTAAATCATTTTTAGTTAATAAAATTATAAGTATTGTTGCTGGTATAATTACTAATAAAGATTTTGTTAAAATTTTAGCAACTTGTGTTCTTATTAAGTATTCATCTTCTAGGTTTATTATTTCCAGCCTTCTTCTTAATTTTCTTAAATATCTTTTTAAAATTGGGACTTTATTATATGTTAAATATAATTTTTGTGAAAGTATTTCCCAAGAAAACTTATTTTCTTTTGTTCCTTTTTGTAGTTGCCTAATTTTTACCATATCACCAGATTTATTCATAATCTGTCTTAATATTAAAAATGCAACAAGTACAATAACAAATAAAGCACCAGCTCCACCAATCATGTATAATAAAAGATCACTTGACATTTATTTTTAAGCACCTACCTTTCTTATTACGCTTTATATGTTTCTTATTTTATTATTTGCTATTTTTCTTTGCCTTACTTTTTCCCCAATTTTTTTCTACAAATTCATCAAATGCTTCTGCATCTGCCTCATCCATATTATTACGCATTTCTCTAATATTTGCATCTGTTATTTTATTAGTTAAAACATATTCATCTTCGTGAAATTCTAATATATTTACATATCTATAAACTTCCTTATTTGTCATTTTAGTAAAGAAAGTTGTCGCATTGTCCATAAATTTTTCCAATTTTCCCTCTAAAGTTTTTTCCTTTCTGTAATCGAATGTATAATCATTTTTATCTTCTACTGGTATACATTCTGTTATTCTTTCTATATATCTTCTACCTCTAAAATCTTTTACTAGATGTATGTTAAAGTTTAATACTCCAACCACTTGTTCTTCTGCTGTCTTCTCATCATTAAATATACCCGTTTTTAATAATGAGTTTCTTAACGCCATTACTAAGTTAGGAAATGTTTTAGCATGGTGAGTAAATAATGTAAATTTACTAGCAACCTGCGCTGCTTGTATCATCCATGCAGCAACAGGGTCTGTTGCAACCTCACCTATAATATTAACACTACCATCAGTTTTCTTCTGAAGGTCTAATCCTTCTTGTCCACTTACAGTATCTGTCTCTCTAAAAGATAATATGTTACGAGTTGGGTAAATTTTTCTTAAGTGCAACTCGAATGCAGTTTCTTGAACCCTTATGTTCATCGTTTCATATATATTTTCTATCATACCCATAAGCATTGTTGTTTTACCACAACCTTGCTCACCAGTTAGTGCTATAATCCTTGCACCTTTTACTAAAAACTTTAATAATTCTATTGCTTCTTCTTTTCCTTTAAATCTAATTAACTGCTCCAATGTTGCTCTCTTAACGTCAAATTTTCTAACAAAGAACGCCCATGTTTCAGACATTGTAGGTCTTACTACTACGACACGAGAACCATCTTTCATTTCATTTATTTTATATCCATTTGTATCAGATAACTGTCCTGGATTATTATATTTATATATATTTTGACAAACCCTTTTTAACTCACTTTCAGTATTAAAAGATAAGAAAGCAAGTCTTATAGATTTACCTTGGAAAAATATCCATATACTGTCACAAGCTCTAGGTACTTTATTATCCATTATTTGAGTTAAATAATCTCCATCTGTTTGCGCTACTTGACTTAAAAAAGATTCTGGTAAACCAGATACACCTCCAGATACACCATCTATATTCATATCTCTTATTTCGTCTATACTACTATATCCTTTATAATGTTGATAAATTCTTTGTACAACAACTTGTAATTTTTCATCAAAAGAAAGAATTGGATTTTCTTTCTCGTATATTTCAGAAATTTCTTCTGGTGTTATTACATAACAAGGTTTTGTTTCACCAGATATATATTTAAGTCTTGCTAAATCATACCTCTTTATAAATTCTGTTAATGCCTCATATCCAAATTCTTTTTTATACATAAATAATAAAATATCAAATTTATCTTGAGGTGTCAAAAGAGAAGGTATATCAAATGGAATTGATTTTGATATATTAGTTTCATTTACATTATATTCTTTAGCTAATAAATCGTATATTAATTCTTTAACATATTTCTTATCGTTTACATCACCATATGTACAACCTTTTAAAGCCTTTTTTAATTCATACTTTTTACTTTTTCTTCTTTTTAATTCTTCTTCTGAAAGACCTATATCGTATAAATTTATTTTTGTAATCTCGTCTAGTCTTCTCTTAACAAATTCCTTCATCATATCTAATGTATACGTTTTATTGTCTAGTTCGACTTTTGCTTCAACTGTAGCTTCTTTTTTATTTTTAATTACATAATATACAATTGCTATTGCTAATATTATTATCAGTATAATTAAAACAATATTAGTAAACATATTCTTAAGCCTCCTCATTATCTTCTATTGATATTTTTATTAATATTTCATTTGTAATTCTTGTAACTTATATATTATACTTTGAACGTCTTTTTTTATTGCTTCTATAAAAATATAGTTTTGATCAGTCTCGTCTGTAATCTTATTATATTTTATAAAATATTCTGCAAGATTTCCCTCCGATGCGGCTTCTGAAAACAATAGACAGTATGGAACTGTTAAAATTCCTTTTCTTTCTCCTATTAATCTAGTTACATTCTTATCATTATATTTTGAATTCATATCTTGTTTACCTAATAAATATATCATATTTTGTATTTTTCTAAATTTTTCATCATTTTTTAATTCTATTATTTGATTTATTAATTTAAGCTTTTGTGAAAACGTGTAAACAATTAAATTTGAAGATGTTAACAATTCCCTTGATTGTGCTATATCATCAAATCCGTTTGTTACATCAACAAAAACTAAATCATAATACTTATTTGCAAATTGAGCAATATCTTTATATGAAGTTGCTATTTTAGCATATTCATCATAGTCTGTTGTTTCAGGGCTTAATAATACTTCTAACCTATCTTTAAATACGACTCTTGTATAATTAGTTATTATTTCAGGTGTAGATTTATTACTTAAAACCGCTTTAGATAATCCTTCTATACCTGTAGATATATCTGTATTTTTTGTTATTAAAGGATTATTAGAGGTTTCCTTACTAATTGGCCAAAAGCATTCATTTATCGTTTTATCATTAAACTGGGTACTCATAATTAGTATTCTCATATTGTTTTTTAAAGCCATATATGTAGCAATAGCAACTAGTGAAAAAGTTTTTCCTGTTTCTATTTTTTCTTTATTCCAAAAAGATATTATTGGCATTTATTACACCCCTTTATCAATAGTCTTTAATACTTTTACGACTTCGTTTATTTTTATTCCTGGTACTATTGTCATAACAATAGTAGCTAAAGATTCTTTAAAATTTGCACTTAAATTTCTATATTTTAAGCGTTCTACTCTTTGGTTTTCTGCAAATACTAAATTATCAGTATCTGATGTTAAAATACTTATTATATTTTCATTCCAAACTATTTTTACATCTTTAGCTAAGAAATCTAAATATTCGTTATCTTGTTTTAAAACTTTATTTGCAAACAACATTTTCGTCATTGGAACAGGTTGATTTAATCCATATAATATTTCTAAACCTTTTTTTAGTGTATACAAATCAAAACCTGTTGCAAAAAACAAATTATCAGATAATTCTATTTCAAAGCCTTCAAAGTTTTCAATAGAGTCAACATCTATAAGAACAATATCATAATCTAATTCTTCCTCACGTGTTTTTCCTAGGTATCCTTTTATTTGATTTATATTTTGAAAACCAACAGCAATATCAAAACCTTCGAATGTTGTAACATAATTTATAGTTGGAGCTATTGATGGTACAACATATCTAGCTTTTTGCATTTTGCACGAGTCTACAAGTAAAACCTTTTTTTGTAAGCATCTTAATATTTTGGCTGTATACAGTAAAGTATCTATTTTATCATACACTCCAACGAAGCCTATTTTTCTCATCTAAAAGGACCTCCTTTTTTACATTAATCCATCTAAATATTCTTCTCTTGCTTCTAAAGCTTTTGTTCTTGATTCTTCTACTCCATCTTCTACATTTTCTAATCTATCTTCTGCATATTGTGATAATGCTTGTTCTACATAATTACGATCTTGTGTTGGATTATTTTGAGCCACTCTGTCATTATATGCATCTATAGCTTCTTGTAAAATATTAGGATTAGTTTTACGAGCATTACTTACAGCTTGACTTATAGGATATGTTGGAGTAGCCGCTACTTGTAAACCAGGCTCAACATACGTGGTAGCATATA
This sequence comes from uncultured Clostridia bacterium, assembly GCA_934182605.1. Taxonomy (GTDB): domain Bacteria; phylum Bacillota; class Clostridia; order TANB77; family CAG-508; genus CALXUC01. The sequence continues at coordinate 85,441 of CAKPRQ010000003.1, forward strand.
ATTGTGCAGATGGCATTATGTATGATTCTATTATCGCATTATTCATTATTGTTATTTCATCCTCTGACATTTCAACCCATATTGTTGTCAAATCACATTGTTTAACTTCTTTTTTAGAAACTACTATGTAATTTTGTCCAGCTGGTAATGTTAAACGAATATCTATATAATCTCCTACCTTTAATCTTGTAGGTAATTTCAACATATTATATTCTTCTAATCTAACATCTTTATTAACTAATTCTGTTCTTTCTGTTATCATATCTGTAGTTACAGGTGTACCTGCATTAATATCGATTTTTGCAATTATAGGTGCACCTCCAATTTGTACTTCTACATTTGTATTTCCATTTTTGCAATAATATTTACCGTCATTTCCCCTAAATATACTTATTTGTGTTCCATTTCCTGATTCATAATATAATCCACTCGTAGCATCACCATATATTCTATTCCCATTTTGATCCACTAAATATCCATTATTAAAATAACTCATAACACCTTGAGAATTTGCAGGCACCATATCTGGATGTACTTTTAATAGCGAAAACATATCGCTTGTTAATATTTGTCCTGATTTAACATCAGTATTTAACACATAAATCTGACCAGATTGTGCATGTGCCATTTGTTCATTTGTTTCATTTAATTGCATTATAAGAAATGCTATCGCACCTCCCGCTAATATCATTGTTATTAACATTCCTAATAAAAATGAGTTTCTTGATTTTCTTTGCATTGGATTTATTGCCATTACGATTCCTCCTTATTATTACACATAACATTTTGTTATACTATATATTTTACTACAAAAAGATTAAAAAAACAACAAAATTATAATATTTTTGTAAAATGTAATTCTTTTGTAATATTTTCGTAATATTTTTGTAATATTATTTATTCTCTATTACATAATATATATTTTTCTAAAGATTTCCCAACTCCATCATTATTATTATCTAAAGTCACATCATCTGAAAACTCTTTTATATACGGTGCTGCATTTCCCATTGCTATTCCCATTCCTGCATTTTCTATCATTTCTTTATCATTTATATTATCTCCTATTGCCATTACTTCCTCTGCCCTTATATTTAATTTTTTTATTAAAAATTTAATTGCTTCCCATTTATTTACATTTTCATTTGTTATTTCAGTATAATAAAATTCTATTGGAACTATTTCAGTTCCATTTTCTATATACTTTCTTGACATATGTGCTACTTCTAATATATCTAAATTTTCTATTTGTTTCATTTTTTTTAAAATACTATTAAATACTATTTTATCCTTATCACATACAGATATTTTAGAAATTTTGTTATTTTCTAAATTTTCTACATAATCATAAATATTTTGTACTATATTTAAAGTTGTTTTTTCACTATTTATTTTTTTTAAGTTTTCTTTGTGATAAAATAATATATTATAATTTAAAGATTTCGTTATTATTCCTCTTTCTGTATATACGCTATAATATATACTATTTTCCTCACATATTTCTATAATTTTTAAAGCTTTTTCTTTTGGTATTGTATTTTGATATATTATTTTTTCATTTTTAATATCATATACTGTTGAACCATTCCCTGATATTAAATAATTATTATTTCCAATTTCATTTGCAAAGTTCTTTATAGAACTAACTACTCTTCCTGAAGTTAATACAATTTCTATCCCTTTTTCTATACATTTTCTTAATGCTATTATATTTTCTTCTGATATTTCTCCTAATGAATTTAATAAAGTTCCATCTAAATCTATTGTTACTAGTTTGTACATACTTGTCCTCTCTTTCAAAAAATTTTAAAAAAATCTTGAAATTAACCATTAAAAATCAAAACATAGCTAAAAGGTGATACATTTAGTCTTGATTTCAAATAGCTATAAAACAAGATTTTTTTATAAATTATTTTGAATTTTAACATAAATATTATTTTTTTTCAAGTTTTTTTTATCTTTGTATTGACAAATTAAGATTTTACCATTATAATAATATATGTGTTATGGCGAAGTAGCTCAGTTGGCTAGAGCATCCGGTTCATACCCGGCAGGTCGAGAGTTCGAATCTCCCCTTCGCTACCATATAAATTATATTATAGAACAAATATGATTTTTTTACCTAAACTCGATGAAATTAATTTGTCGAGTTTTTTATTTATATATCAAAAAAAATAAACTATTAATAAGAATTATAATTTCTTATTTTAATAGTTTATTTTTTTATTTTATTTATTTTCTTCTTTTTTTGGATTTTCTTTTACAGTTTCAACAGTTTCTTCTTTTACAGTATCTACTACTTCTTCTTTTACAACTTCTGTTGTTTCAACTGTTGGAGCTTCTTCAGGAGCTGTTGCTACTTCTGGTACTACTGTTTCTTCGGCTAAGTCTTCTTTTAAAGATATTTCTTTAGTTTCAATTCTTGCTCCTATTTTTTCTTTAGTTTTAGCAGCCTTACCTACTCTATCTCTTAAATAATAAAGTTTAGCTCTTCTAGCTTTACCTACTCTTACTACTTCTACCTTTTCTACTAATGGTGAATGTATTAAGAATGTTTTTTCTACACCCACGCCGTAAGAAATTCTTCTTACTGTAAATGTTTCGTTTAAACCTCCACCTTGTTTTTTAATAATAATTCCTTCAAATACTTGAATTCTTTCTCTATTTCCTTCTTTTATTTTTACATGAACTCTTATTGTATCACCAATATTTAATACTGGTATTTTATTTTTTAATTGTTCATGTTCAATAGATTTTACTATATCCATATTATTTTGACTCCTTTCTTAATATTTTTATTAAATAATTCTGTTTTCTAGTAAATCTGGCCTTTTTAATTTTGTTCTTTCTAATGATTTTTTTACACGCCATTCTTCTATATTTTTATGATGTCCAGATAATAATACTTCTGGCACTTTCATATTCATAAAAATTTCTGGTCTTGTATATTGTGGATATTCTAATAAATCATTTGAGAATGTTTCTTCTAATACTGAGCCTTTGCTTAATACCCCATCTACGTACCTACTCACAGCATCTATTAAAACCATTGCAGGTAGTTCACCACCTGTTAGAACATAATCTCCGATTGAAATTTCTTCATCTACTATTTTTTCTAATACCCTTTCATCTATTCCTTCATAATGTCCACATAAAAGCGTAATTTCATTTTCTAGGCTTAATTCTTTTACTTTTTTCTGAGTTAAAGTTTTTCCTTGAGGTGATAAATAAATTACCTTTGCCTTTTTGCTTTCTATAGAATTATAGGCATCAAAAACAACATCTGGTCTTATTACCATACCAGCTCCACCACCATAAGGTGTGTCATCTACTTTTTTATGCTTATTTTTAGAAAAATCTCTAATATTTATTAAATTAATTTCTATTTTTCCTTCACTTTTAGCTCTACCTAAAATACTACTTTCAAGTACAGTAAACATTTCTGGGAAAAGTGTTAATATATTAAATTTCATAATTTCTATATTAATCCTTCAATTAATTTTATTTCTATTTTTTTGTTTTCTATATCAACATTTTTTACAACAGATTTTATTGCTGGTATTAATATTTGTTTTCCGTAATTCATTTCTTATAACATATACGTCGTTACTTTTAGTAGAAAACACATCTTCTATTTTACCTAATAGTTCTTTATTTTCTATATTATATACTTCTAAACCTATTAAATCTACTATAAAATATGAGTTTTCAGGAAGTTTTACAGCATCCTTTCTATCTATTTCTATATAAAAATTTCTTAATTCTTCTGCTTGTTCAATTGTGTTTATATTTTTAAATTTTAATAGAACTAAATTTTTTTGATACTTAACTTCTTCAATGTCATATTTTTTATAATGTTTTTTATCTACTAAATAAACTGATTTCAACAATTCAAATCTTGTATTATCATCTGTATATGGAACTACTCTTACAAATCCTTTTAAACCAACTGTATTCACTATTTGTCCTATTTTCAATCGTTCTTGCATTTTTACCCTCTAACCTTCAAAATGTACTAATACTTTTTTCTTTTCAGCATTCCCTAATGATTTCATTACAACTCTAATCGCATTAGCAATTCTGCCTTCTCTTCCGATTACTCTTCCCATATCCTTTTCATCTACTTTTATTGTAAATTCAATACTATTTTTTTCTATGTTTTCTGATATGGAAACTTCATCTTTATTTACTACTAAATTTTTAATAATTAATTCTAAAATTTCTTTCATATAAAAATTTATTCCTTTCTTGCCTACCACAAAATCACACATAGTGATTTCAAACTAGTACTTCTAAATATTTATAAGTTATATTATTTAGATGATTTTTCTATTAAAAACTTAACTGTATCTGTAGGTTTTGCACCGTTTTTAATCCAAGCATTTACTTTATCTATATCTAAATTTATTTCTGCAGGATCTGTCATAGGATTATATGTTCCAATGTTCTCTATTATCTTTCCATTTCTAGATACTCTTGAATCTGCAACAACAATATGATAAAATGGAGCTTTTTTAGCGCCTACTCTTTTTAATCTTATTTTTACCATAATTTCACCCCCCGTTAATTAGGTAATTTATATATATACCTATATTTAACTATTTTACATTTTAAAATTTTTTAAAGAATTCATATCTATAGAACCGAAAGCTTTTTTTAATGATTTTTCATCTTTTACTTTTTTTAGCATTTTTCTTGTCATTTCAAAAGATTGCATAAATTTATTTATGTCTTGTACTTTTGTTCCGCTTCCTTTAGCTATCCTAGCTCTTCTTTGTCCATTTAATATTTCAGGTCTACGTCTTTCTTCTTTAGTCATTGAGCATATAATAGCTTCTATTTTTTCAAATTCCTTATCATCTATTTTCACATCTTTTAATTGGTTCATTCCTGGTATAAGTTTTAACAGTGATGAAAATGAACCCATTTTTTTCATTTGTCTTAATTGAGCTAAATAATCATCTAAATCGTAATTTTGCTTTTTCAACTTTTCTTCTAATTTCAAAGCTTCTTCTTCATCAAATGATTCCTCAGCTTTTTCTATAATCGATAGCATATCTCCCATTCCTAATATTCTTGATGCCATTCTTTCTGGGAAAAACACTTCAATATCACTAAGTTTTTCACCTGTCGCTGCAAATTTTATTGGCTTACCTGTAACTTTTTTTACCGATAATGCTGCACCTCCACGCGTGTCACCATCTAATTTTGTAAGTATAACTCCATCTATTCCTAAATTTTCATTAAAACTTTCTGCCACATTTACAGCATCTTGACCAGTCATAGAATCTACTACAAGTAATATTTCATGTGGTTTTACATCTTTTTTTATGTTTTTTAATTCTTGCATTAATTCTTCATCTATATGTAAACGTCCTGCTGTATCTAATATAACAACATCATTCAATTTAGACATTGCTATACTTAATGCTTGTTTTGCGATATGTGGTACATCTTTTGATGTTTCATTTGCATATACAGGTATATTTAATTGCTTTCCTACTACTTGTAATTGTTGGATAGCTGCTGGTCTGTATACGTCACAGGCTACAAGTAAAGGTTTTTTTCCTTGTTTTCTTAAAAGGTTTGCAAGTTTACCAGCTGTTGTAGTTTTTCCGTGAACCTTGTAATCCTACTAACATTATTATTGTTGGTGGATTTGGTGTAAATGCTATTTTAGCTTCTTCCCCACCAAGTAATGATACTAATTCATCTTTTACTATTTTTACAACTTGCTGTCCTGGTGTTAATGATTTTAAAACATCTTGCCCTAAAGCTTTTTCTTGTATTACACTTATAAAGTCTTTTACTATTTTATAATTAACATCTGCTTCTAAAAGAGCTAATTTAACTTCTCTTAATACTTCTTTTAAGTCACTTTCTGTTATTCTTGCTTTTCCTCTTAATTTTCTTGTTATACCTTGGAGTTTTTCACTTAAGCCTTCAAAAGCCATTTTTTACCTACCTCCAATTTTCTTAATTTAATATTATACTAAACAATTAAGTTCGGTTCTAACTTCTTCCAATATGTGTTGAACTTTTTTATCAGATGATTTTGCTTCTATTGTTGTAATTTTAGCTAAAATTTCTGATATTTTTTGTTCTTGAATCATTGTCTTCTTCATAACCCCTAGCTTTTCTTCAAATTCGAAAAGTTTTTGCTCTCCTTTCTTTATGTTATCTCTAACTGCTTGCCTAGTAATATTATTATTCTCAGCAATTTCTGATAAAGATAAATCATCATTGTAGTAATCGTTTAAGACAGATACTTGATTTTCAGTTAATAAATTACCATATGTTTGTAATAATATACTCACTTTAACATTTTTCTCCATAAATGATTACTCCTATTTTTACATCTTTATTTTGTAATGCTATTATACTTTACACCATTTTTTCAATTTTGTCAAGGGGTTTACGAAAAAAAGTTGAAATTTTAGTTACAAGATAATGGTTAAAATTAATAATCACTTGAAAATACTTGGATTAAATTAAAAACGAATGTGCAGAAAAAGAATATTAGAAATTCTTGTGCTTAATTGTGGAAAGAGTTCGTGTTAACGGAAGGGTGCCATAATTAAGCTTTAGAATTTCTATATTCTTTTACAAGCCGAAATTTTTAATTTTAGACTAGTATTTTCAAGTGATTATTTACCACATCTTTATACAGTAACAAATTTTATATAAATTTCAAGTTTTTTAAAGTTTTTTTAATATAATTATTTAATCACAACTTTTTCATCATCAACAGTCAAATTAACTTTTGAATTATCTTTAACAACGCCGTCTATAATACCTTCTGCTATTGTATCTTCTACTAAACTTTGTATTGCTCTTCTTAAAGGTCTTGCACCATAAGTTGTGTCTGTTCCTTTCTTTTCTATTAAATCTTTTACTTTATCATCTAAGTTTAATACAATACCTTTATTATCTAATCTATTTTGTACTTCTTTTAACATCAAATCTATTATTTGTTTTATGTCTTTTTCATTTAATTTACTAAATACAATTATGTCATCTATTCTGTTTAAGAGTTCTGGTTTAAAAGTTTTCTTTAATTCTCCCATTACATCTTTTCTAATTTTTTCATTTTCAGCTTTTAATTGTTCTTCTTTATTATCTGAATCAACTTTACTAAAACCTAAAATATTTTTATCTGTTATTAATTTTGCTCCTATATTAGATGTCATTATTATAACTGTATTTTTGAAATCTACTGTTCTACCTGTAGAGTCTGTTAAACGACCATCATCTAAAATTTGTAATAATGAATTCATAACATCTGGATGTGCTTTTTCAATTTCATCAAATAAGACTACAGAGTATGGTTTTCTTCTTATTTTTTCTGTTAATTGACCACCATCATCAAATCCTACATATCCTGGAGGTGCCCCTATTAATTTAGATGTAGTATGTGATTCCATAAATTCAGACATATCTACTCTTATCATAGAATTTTCATCACCAAATAAACATTCTGCTAATGCTTTTGACAATTCTGTTTTTCCAACACCTGTAGGTCCTAAGAAAAGAAATGAACCTATTGGTCTTTTTGGATCTTTTAATCCTACTCTGCTTCTTCTTATAGCTTTTGCAACAGCAGTCACAGCATCATTTTGCCCTATAACTCTCTTATGCAATTCTTCTTCCAAATTTTTTAATTTATCATTTTCTTTTTCTGTTATTTTAGTTACAGGAACTCCTGTTATTTTAGATATTACAGTTGCAATATCTTCTTCTGTAATAGTTGTTAATTTCTTAGATTTCTTATTTTCCCATTTTTTCTTTTCTGCTTCTAACTTATCTTTTAATTTATGTTCTTTATCTCTAAAAGAAGCTGCTTTTTCAAATTCTTGTACTTTTATCGCCTCTTCTTTTTCTTTTATAACATTTTCAATTTCTTCTTCTATTTTCTTAATCTCGTCTGGCATCACATAAGTTTTTATTCTAGCTTTTGAAGATGCTTCATCTATTAAATCTATTGCTTTATCTGGTAAAAATCTGTCATTTATATATCTTTTTGAAAGCTCAACTGCAGCTTGAATTGCTTCATCTGTAATTTTTACATTATGATGAGCCTCATATTTATCTCTAATTCCTTTTAAAATTAAAACTGTATCTTCTACACTAGGTTCATCTACAACAATAGGTTGAAATCTTCTTTCTAGCGCTGCATCTTTTTCGATATATTTTCGATATTCATTTAATGTAGTTGCACCTACCACCTGTATCTCTCCTCTTGCTAATAAAGGTTTTAAAATATTTGCTGCATCTATTGCACCTTCAGCAGCTCCAGCTCCTACTATTGTGTGAATTTCATCTATAAATAGAATTATATCTCCTGCTTTTTTTACTTCGTTTAAAGACTTTTTAATTCTTTCCTCAAAATCTCCTCTATATTTTGCACCTGCCACCATTCCAGATAAATCAAGTGATACAACTCTTTTATTCTTTAACATTTCTGGAACATCGCCACTTGCTATTTTCTCAGCTAATCCTTCTACAACAGCAGTTTTACCTACACCTGGTTCACCTATTAAGCAAGGATTGTTTTTAGTTCTTCTTGATAATATTTGTATTACTCTTTCTGTTTCAGTTTTTCTTCCAATTACTGGATCAAGTTTTCCTTCTATGGCAGATTTAGTTAAATCATTACCAAATTGATTTAATGTTTGTGTTTTGTTATAACTAGTATTACTCATATTTTTACTATTAGAATTATTAAAAACACCTCCAGTTTCTTCATCATAATCATTCAAAACTTTTATAATTTCGTTATACATTTTTTGAGGATTAGCATTTAATTCTATCATAATTCTAACTGCAATACTATCTACTTCTTTCATTAAAGCAAGCAAAAGATGTTCTGTTCCTATAAATTCAGAATTTAATTTTCTTGCTTCTAAAAAAGAATTCTCTATAACCCTTTTACTTCTAGGAGTTAAAGCCACAGCTGTAACTTCAAGTGGAATGTTTGCTCCTACTAATTCTTCTACCTTTTCTAATATAGCATCTTCTGTAATATTTTGATTTTCTAATACCTTATTAGCAACGCCTTCCTTTTCTTTAGAAAGACCATATAAAATATGTTCAGTTCCAACGTAATTATGTCCTAATTTGCAAGCAATTTCATTAGCATATTCTATTACATTTTCAGCCTTTTTAGTAAATTTATAAATCATAATCATCACTATCCTTTCAAAATTATTCTTTTATAATTTTCTTAATCAACTCTGCTCTTTTAATATTTCTATCAAAAACATCTAAATTTTCACCAAAATATTTTTGTAGATTTGCAGACCTGCTTAAAATATCTAACTTGTTAACTTTTAAATCTGTTATTTCTTTTATTATACCCATATCTACACCTAATCTAACATCAGACATCAATTTTATCATTTCATCTATAGTAATTTTGCGTGAATTTGTTAGAATACCATAAGAACGATAAAGTTCGTCTTCTAATTCTATTTGATTTTTAGATAAAATTTTTCTAGCTAACCTCTCTTGTTCTACTATTTTATCAGCTATAGCTTTCAAATTTTTTATAATATCTTTTTCGCAAATACCTAAAGTTTGTTTATTAGAAATTTGATACGTTGTTCCTTTCATTCTATTACTGCCACCATAAATATCTTTAATATTCATACCTAAATCATTTACGGCTTCCAATATCTTAGAAAGATTTTGAGTTTTGCTCAACGCTGGTAAATGTACTATTACGGAAGCTCTTAAACCAGTTCCTAAATTAGTCGGACTAGATGTTAAGTATCCATATTTATTGTTATATGCAAATTTTAATTCTTTATCTAGCTTTTCTTCTATCTCCATTACTAAATTTAAAGAACTTTCTAATTCCAAGCCTGAAGCAAATACTTGTATTTTTAAATGATCCTTTTCATTTAATACTATACAAATATTTTCATCTTCATTCATTAAAATTGCTTTATTTTGTAAATCAGTATTAATATATTTAGAATTCAACATATATTTTTCCACTAAACTTTGCCTTGTTAATTCATCCATATCAGATAATCTTAACATTTTTAGATTATAATTTGCCATAACAGAAGATTGTTCTAATTTATCTAATATTTCTTTTGCTTGGCTATCTTTCAATTTCAATACGAAAGGAAAGCCATCTATATTTCTCGAAATTGTTATTTTTGTATCTAATACAACATCAGATTCTTTACCACTTTGAAAATACCAGTTCATCATTATTTTTTATCCCCTTTCTCTTTTTCTTCTATTGCTTTTATTTCATCTCTTATTTTTGCTGCTTCTTCGTAATTTTCTACTTTTATAGCTTCTTTTAAGTTTCCTTTTAAGATATTTAATTTATTATCTTCTTTTACTTCTTCTTTTTCAAAATTTACATTCATTTTAGATAATCTGTTACCAGATTTTTTTCCTAAATATTTTGTATCACCATGTAATTGTCTTAAAAGAGGCTCTATTCTATCTTGGAACACATCGTAACAATTGCTACATCCAAATTGTCCTGTTGTTAAAAATTCATCGTAATCTGTTCCACAACTTGAACATTTTAAAGCTTTTGTTCTTTCTGTAAATAATGATGGCATTAATGAATCATATTCATTTAAGAAATCACCAAAGAAATTTGAAAAATCTAATGGCATATTGAATGACATATTATCTAAATATCCTAATTTCTTTGCACAATCACTACACAACCTAACCTCCTTTTTAACTCCATTTATTATTTCTGTATACATAAAATTTGCTTCTTTTTTTCCACAATTTGAACACATCATAAAAAACACTCCTTTTTTAAAATTTTTATTTTTTACTTTTATATAATCTTGATATATAACTATTTGCAGTTCAAGACCTAGATTGTTAACCCTAGCTATGTTTTGAACAAAAATAGCTATATATCAAGATTTTTTAAATTAAATTTATAAGCACATTTTTAAATATATTTGCTCTTAATGCATCTTTATACTGAACTGGAACATTTAGAACATTATCACTAGTTACTATTTTCATTATTTTTGCTTGTTCCTCAGTTATCAATTTATACATAAGAAAATTATTTAAAAATACATTTACTTCATTCATCGTTATTTTATCCCCAATATTATTTATTATATGCATAAAATAATTAGATTTTGTTATATTAGCTTTCTTTATTGTGATGTTTCCACCACCACCTCTTTTGCTTTCTACGTAATATCCTTGGTTCGGATTAAATCTTGTTGAAATTACATAATTTATTTGAGATGGTACACAATTAAAACGCTCTGCTAACTCATTTCTTTTTATTTCTATTATATCTTCTTCGCTTAATAGTTCTTTTAAAAATTCTTCTATCACATCTGATAATCTCATTTTTCTACCACCCCTTATTACTTTTTTTATAATTTTCTATATTTTAATTATAAATAATAATTTATGTTCTTTTGTTTTTTGACTTTGACTATCTTTGACTTTCAACAATTATTATTATACATTCTTTTTTTATAAGATGCAAGTTTGATTTTAAATTAATATTTAACATTTACTTTGGATTTTGTCATTTATCTTTTGTTTTTACATTTTTTCTAATTCATTTACACTTTTTTGTTTGTTTTCTTACTTTTTTATTTTATATTAGACTTTCTTATATTTATTATTCTTCTTCCCTATCATCAATATTTCTTGTCATTTCTTCCAGTCTTTTAGCATTTTCTTTTTGTTTATTTATTGGCAACCATACAAATTCACTACAAACAAATTCCCCATATTTTGTAACATTATTTTTGTTATCATAAATTTTCTTTTCTTCCATACTATCACTCCTAATTATAGTATGTGGTAAAATTTGTTTTTTTATACAAATAATAATAAATTATTTATAGACAATCTTCTTTTATAACATTTGTAAGATTATCTGATATTTTTTAACTCATTATTTTAATAGAAATTTTATTGAGTAATATTTATTTATATATAATTAAAAAATAAACTTTAAGGAATATCACCCTAAAGTTTATTTTTTAATGTAATAGTTTCTTAAATTTTATACAAAATAAAGAAATAAAACTACATTCTAGCAATTTCAATTTTAACACTTTCACCATTTATATTTATCTCTTTTTTATAGCCTAATTGTTCAAAGTCTTCTAATTTAAATTCTGAAGCTAATGTTTCTTGCATAATTTTATCTAAATACTCTTCTAACACTTTTTTCATCAATTTTCCCTCTGTCAATATGCTTAATTTTATTCTTTCTTCAACTTTAAAATTAGATTCTTTTCTAAATACTTGTAAAGCTCTAATAAGTTCTCTAGCCATTCCTTCTACAATTAATTTTTCTGTTAAAGTAGTATCTATTCCAACCACTATATTATTTTCTTTTATTACTACCATATTAACTTTAGGTCTAGTATTTAGAGTTAAAGCCTCTTTGCTTATATTTTTGAATTGCTTAATATTAATATTATTAATATTTTCATTTTTAAATTCTTTTAATAATTCACTAGTTTCATTAGTATCTAAATTTTCTATAACTTCTTTAAATTCTTGAATCCTATCTTTTAACAATTTTCCTGCTACTTTAAAATTAACAACAAAATATTCGTCTTCTAATATAGTTCCATCTTCTAATAAACTTAAATTTTTAATATTTAACTCATCTAATATTATCTCTTTAAAATCTGTTATAGCTTTTGTGTTATCTGTAAATATATAGATTGCACTTAGTGGTTGTTTTACTTTTAATTGATTTTCATTTCTAAGCATTAAGCCCATAGCAATTATTTTTCTTATGCTTTCTACTTCTACTAATATTTCATTATTAATATACTTGCTATCTATTTTTGGATATTCAGATAAATGTATAGATTTTACCTCATTAGGTTCAAAAGTTCTAACCATATTTTGCCATATTTCTTCAGTCATAAACGGAATTATCGGTGCCATTACTTGACTTATTTTCTTAATTGCTAAATATAATAAATAATATACTTGAATTTTATCTTCTGAAATACCAATTCCCCAAAATCTTTTTCTATTTACTCTTACATAAAAATTAGAAATATCGTCCACTACTACTTCAAATAATTTTACAACTGACTGACTTTCATATTTTTCCATTGAATTAGTCGCTTTTTCAATAAATTCATTTAATCTAGCTAATAACCATTTATCAGTTTTTTGTAATTTTTGCATATCTAATTTATAATTTTGTAAATTTGGCATATCTAATATTGCATATGTATTAAAGAACACATAAATATTCCAAAAGTTTAATAATTTTCTACGTGCTTCATCACCTAAGTTAAAACCAAACCTTACATCATTATTAGTTGGTGCTCCGGCATATAAATATCTTGCTGGATCTGCTCCAATTCTTTCCGCTGCTTCATCAAATTTTATCATATAACCTGACTTAGAGAATTTTCCACCATCTTCTTTTACAACAGCCCCATAAGTAAGTACTCTTTCATAAGGTGCTCTTTCTTCTAATACAACTGACATAAACAATAAAGAATAAAACCATAATCTTATTTGTTCCTTCATTTCTGTTACCCATTCAGCAGGAAAATGTTTTTTCCAATATTCTTTATCTGTAAAATACTTTAATGTTGAAAATGGAGTTATTCCTGCATCTAACCAACAATCTCCAACGTCTGGAATTCTTTTTACAGATTTACCACATTTAGGACATTTTATTTCAACTTCATCAATCCAAGGTTTATGCAAATTAGGCATTTTTCTTACTTTTGATTTATCAACAGCTAAATCTGTTAATTCTTGTAGAGACCCTATTACAGTTAACTCACCGCATTCCTCACATGGATAAAATGGAAGCGGTAATCCATAAAATCTTTTTCTTGAAATAGCCCAATTTCCCATATTATTAAGCCAATCTTCCATTCTTTTACCTGCAAAATCAGGATCCCATTTTACTGTTCTTGTCGCTTCTATTAATTTATCCCTTATTGCATCACAGTCTAAATTCCACTCCTTTACAGCTTTGAATATAACCTCATTTTTACATCTCCAACAAACAGGATAACTATGTTCATGTTCTTCAATTTTATATAATTTATTTCTCTTCTCTAATTCTTCAAATACATATTGTGCAACTTCTTTTGTGTTTTTTCCAGTCATAAATCCAAAACCATTTAATAATACACCATTATCATCTACAGGAATTACTACTTCTAAGCCTAAATTCTTACCTAGTTCAAAATCTTCTGCACCACAACCAGGAGCAATATGAACAACACCTGAGCCATCTGTTTCAGACACATCTTCCCATGCGACGATATTATGAGAGATTCCTTGTTGTTTTTCAAACTCTTCAAAAAATGTTTCATATTCTAAACCAACTAATTTTTCACCTTTAAATATTTCAACAACTTCTAATTTATCATCAGCCAAAAGTCCTAATGATTTTTTTCCTATTATTAAATATTTATCATCTGACTTTACCTTAACTTTTGCATATTCTATTTCCGGATTAACAGCTAATGCTACATTTGCAGATAACGTCCAAGGCGTTGTAGTCCATACAACAATTTTACTATCTTTTCCTATTAATGGTAATTTAGCGAATACAGCTTTATGTACCATTGTTTTGTATGAACCTGACATCTCATGTTCTGATAATGAAGTTCCACATCTTGGACACCAAGGCATTGGTCTAAATGATTGTTTTAACATTCCTTTTTCATAACATTTTTTCAAGAAAAACCAAATAGAAGTTATATTCTCATCTGTATTTGTAAAATATGAATTATCCCAATCCATCCATTGACCTAATCTTTTTGATTGATCAGTTATTACTTTTGAAAATTTATTTACTCTTTCCATACATTTATTAGTAAATTTATCAAGTCCATAATTTTCAATATCTTTTTTATCTTTAAAACCTAATTCTTTTTCTACTTCGACCTCTACCCATAAACCTTGAGCATCAAAACCATTTCTGTAATGAGAAGTAAAGCCATTCATACCTTTATATCTTAAAAATATATCCTTTAAAGTTCTTCCCCAGGCATGATGCACTCCCATAGGATTATTAGCTGTGATTGGTCCATCTAAAAACCTAAACACTTTTCCGTTTTTATTTTTTTCTTGTAAAGTTTTAAAGCACTCTTCTCTTTCCCAAAAATCTAAAATATCATGTTCCATTTTTATAAAATCAAAATTCGGTTCTATTTTTTTCATCTTGTCACTACTCCTTTATTTATTTTTTTCTATTAATTCTAATCTATTAGCATATTCAAGCCATATTTTTTTACATATTTCTGAAGGATATTCATCATTCCATGGTTTAACTCCAGCAAAATGAAAAATTGCGCAATTTTTAAAAATTCCTTTTATATGAGTAAAATTTTTAATTAAACAATTATATTTGTAACTATCTACATAACCGTACATCTTTAAAAAATAAAGCATTTAAGATATTCTGGTCATGAAAATATTTATTTTTTATTAACCAATCTCCATGCATAAATTTCAGTATTCTTTCATATTGATTATTTTCCCTTAATAACTTTAAATTCATCACCATTACGCCTGAATTAAAGTAAGGATACTCATATGGTATATTCAATATATCATATACTTCTTTATTTTTTTTTGAATGGTTCGTATCTTCACACACTATAAAATATTTATCATTAAATTCCATATTATATAATTCAAGTAAAGATTTATTGATTATAATATCCACATCTAAATATAATACTTTATCAATGTTTTGAGGCAAGTATTTCATTGCTGCTAATCTATAATATATTTCTACTGAACAATTTCTATATAAGGGGGCAAATTTAAAAATTTCTTCATCAACCCTATACACAAACAATTTATTTTGATACTTCAAAACAAACTTATTTAAATCTCTAATATCTTTTTCTGGTATAAAAGAATGAAGTAAAAAAATATTAATTAATATGTTATTATTATTTTCAAATAAAGACAATAACATAGTTTTTAAATATAAAATGTTATTAGGAGGTATAGTAACTAAAATATTCATTTCTTTATTATTCATATTCATTTTTCTCACTTTCATTTTAAATAAGGTCTTTCTGTGGTAAAAGATATATAATCATTATTTAATACCTTTTTAATAACAAAATCTATAATATCCAATACTCCATATCTAGCTTCTATGCTTGAATTTCCACACTCCATAATTGCATTATAATCAGTTAGTATAATATGATCTTTACCAACTATAAAATCTCCTAAATCTCTTATAAAAACATTAAAACCCAAAAGCATTAATTCAGAGCAACATTTATATAGTTGATGTTGATATTCTACAATATCATCATTTGTTGCATTTTTAATCTTTTTATCAAGTGGTACTCCTTCTACATATTCATAAATAACAATCCTAATTTTTTCCTTTTTTACATTATCACAAATTACTGTATTTATAATGTGAGATATATACATAGTTTTAGATAAAATATCTAGTTTATCTTGCGAATTATAAATGTGACTTGCTAAAGGATATTTTTCAAAGTGGATTTTTATTGAATACATCTTCTCATTCAAATCTAACAAAAATATTACCGCATCATCTTCCCACCTACTTTTTTTCAATAAGGAAACTTTATATTGTTTCAAATTATTAAATTTAGATTCCAACTCATTTAGGGTAACAATAGTACTTATTTTTTCAATTAAAATTTTAACAAAGTTTTCCATATTTAACACTCCTAAATATAATACTCTATATAGCTTGTTTTTTTATTTTTTCTACCTTTCTTAATACCATTTTAGGTTCTGCTTTTTTCTCAACCACATCTCTCGTTATAATACACGTCTCTATATTAGGATTAGATGGAACATCATACATTATATCTCTCATTATATCTTCTATAATAGCACGTAATCCTCTAGCTCCCGTATTTCTTTCTATAGCTTTTTCTACTATTAGATCTAAAGCTTCTTCTTCAAATTCTAATTTCACATTATCTAATTCTAATAATTTCTTATATTGTTTTATAATAGCATTTTTAGGTTTAGTTACAACTTTTTTTAATTCTTCTTTATCTAATTCTTTTAAAGTTGTAACAATTGGTAATCTGCCTACAAATTCCGGAATCAAACCAAATTTTATTAAATCTTGAGGTAATAAATTTTTAAGTATTTCAAATTTACTAATTTCATGTTTACTCTCTATATTAGCACCAAAACCAATAGATTTTTGACCTACACGAGTTCTAATAATTTTTTCTATACCTTCAAAAGCTCCACCGCATATAAATAATATATCTTTAGTATTTATTTGTATTAATTCTTGATGTGGATGTTTTCTACCACCTTGTGGAGGCACAGATGCTACTGTTCCTTCTACTATTTTTAATAAGGCTTGTTGAACCCCTTCTCCACTTACATCTCTAGTTATAGATGGATTTTCAGATTTTCTTGTGATTTTATCTATTTCATCTATATATATAATTCCTTTTTGAGCTCTTTCTATATCTCCATCTGCTGCTTGTATTAATTTTAATAAAATATTTTCAACGTCTTCTCCAACATAACCAGCTTCTGTTAATGTAGTTGCATCTGCTATCGCAAAAGGTACATTTAAGACTTTAGCTAAAGTTTGAGCAAGCATTGTTTTTCCACAACCTGTAGGCCCTAGTAACAATATATTACTTTTTTGTATTTCTACATCGCTATCTTCCATATTTTCTGCATTAATTCTTTTATAATGATTATATACTGCTACGGATAAGGCTTTTTTTGCGTCATCTTGGCCTACTACATATTCATCTAAAATTTCTTTTATTTTTGCTGGTGGTAAAACTGGAATATTGGCTTCTTCTAATACTATATCTTCAAAACCTTCGCTTAAAATTTCATTACATCTACTAATACATTCATCGCATATACACGCTGTTGGTCCTGTTATAATTCTTCCTACACTTTCTTGTGTTTTACCGCAAAAAGAACATCTAACCGTTTTATTTATTTTTGCCATACAAAAATCCTTTCCAATATAAATTAATGTTTTAATTTATTGTTATCTTACTTATATATTAATATTTTTTATCAAAAACATAGCTAGGGTTAACAATCGGGGTCTTTGATTTCAAAATATTAATATATAAGTACTTTTTAATTATAATTAAGGTCTTTTATCCATTATTCCATCTATTAATCCATATTTTAAAGCTTCTTCAGCTGTCATAAAGTTATCTCTTTCTGTATCCTTCATAATTGTTTCTAAACTTTGACCTGTTCTTTCACTTAATATTTTATTTAATTTTTCTCTTGTTTTCACCATATGGTCCGCATGTATTTTTATCTCTGTTGCTTGACCTGATAATCCACCACTTATTAATGGTTGATGTATCATTATTTCTGCATTTGGTGTTGCATATCTTTTACCTTTTGTACCACATGCTAATAATACTGCTCCCATACTTGCAGCTAATCCTACACATATTGTAGATACAGGACATTTTATATAATTTATTGTATCATATATTGCCATTCCATCTGTTATTGAACCACCTGGACTATTAATATAAAATGAGATTTCTTTATCAGGATCTTCTGATTCTAAAAACAATAATTGTGCTACAACTAAACTTGCTGTTGCATGGTTTACATCTTCTGATAAAAAGATTATTCTATCTTTTAATAATCTTGAAAATATATCATAAGACCTTTCCCCTTTACTTGTTTGTTCAATTACATAAGGTACTAAACTATTATACATATACAAACTTCCTTTCTTTTCTTAATTAGAATGGCACTTTATTACTTAGTGCCATTTCCAACTTATTAAATTATTTTATTTTTGCTTTATCCATAACATATTCAACTGTTTTTTCTACTGTGTGATTTTTCTTTAAATGTTCCATATATTCTTCATTATTATTTAATTCTTCTTCTGTTTTATTATATTTTTCTGCCATTTCTTTAATACTTGCTTTTATTTTTTCTTCATCTAATTTTATTTTATCGCCTAAATCTTTTGAAACAGCTTCTAATACTAATTGTGTTTTTACTGTTTCTTCTGCATTTTCTCTCATACTATTTCTTAATTCATCCATAGATTGATGTACAAATTCTAAATATTTTTCAATATTTAATCCTTGATAGTATAAGTTGTTTTCAAAAGATCTTATTCTCATATCAATTTCAGTTTCTATCATACCTGATGGTACTTCAAATTCTGCATTTTCTACTATTTTTTTAATTACTGCATCTTCCATTTCATGTTTTGCTTTATGTTCATTTTCTTCTTGCATTTCTTTTTTTATACTATCTTCCCATTCTTTTAATGTATCAAATTCACTAGCATCTTTTGCTAATTCATCATCTATAGCTGGTACTTGTTTTTCTTTTATTTCATGTACTTTTACTTTGAAAACTGCTGGCTTTCCTGCTAATTCTTTTGAAAAATATTCTTCTGGGAATGTTACATTAATATCTTTTTCTTCATCAATCTTCATTCCTACCATTTGATCTTCAAAGCCTTCTATAAATGAATGACTTCCTATTTCTAGTTCATAATTTTCTGCTGTTCCGCCATCAAAAGGTATACCATCTACACTTCCTGCAAAATCTATAACAGTTATATCTCCATTTTGAACTGGTCTATCTTCAACAGTAACTAATCTGGCATTTTTTTCTGCAACTTTTTCGATTTCTTTTTTTACATCTTCATCAGTTACAGGGTAAGCAATTTTTTCAATTTCTATTCCTTCATATTTTCCTAATTTTACTTCTGGTTTTACTTGTACTATTGCTGTAAATATTAAATCTTTTCCTTTTTCCATTTGAATTATATCTATTTCAGGTTGACTTACAGCTTCGATATTATTTTTATCTATTTCTTCATTATATATTTTAGGTACTACTTCATTAAATGCATCTTCATAGAAAATTTCTTTTCCATATGCTCTTTCTACAATGTTATATGGTGCCTTACCTTTTCTAAATCCTGGTACATTAAAATACTTTGCTGATTTTTTAAATACTTCTTGTATTCCATCTTCAAATATTTTTGCGTCTATTGTAAATTCTAATTTTATTTCATTTGTTTTATCTGTTTTTTCTGCTTTAAAATTCATTCTTAACATCCTTTCTCATTTTTAGAATTATATTAACCGTACTATTATACCATATTTGTCAAATATTTCAAGGGGAAAAGTGAAATAAATTAATATTGTTTTCCCCAAATTACCATTTTACTTGCTTTTTTACCACAACATACACATACATCACTTATATGTTCTTGCTCAAATGGTATACATCTTGATTTTATTGCTGTTAACTCTTTTATTTTTTCTTCACATTCAATATTTCCACACCACATAGCTTTTATAAATCCACCTTTTTTATTTCCTATTTTCGTAAATTCTTCAAAGTTATGTGCTACTCTTGTATTTTCTGCTATTCTTTTTTTACATATTTCAAACATATTTTTTTGAATTAATTCTAAAAGATTATTTATTTCTTCTTCTAAATTATCTATTGAAACTGTAATCTTTTCAAGTGTATCTCTTCTTACTAATATACAAGTTCCATTTTCTATATCTCTAGGTCCCATTTCTATTCTTAATGGTACTCCACGCATTTCCCAATCATTAAATTTATATCCTGGTGAATATTGCTCTCTTAAGTCTAATTTCATTCTAAATTTTTTATTTAATTTTTCATATATTTCTTCGGCTTTTTCTTTTACCCCTTCTTTATGCATTGCTATAGGTACTAAAACTACTTGAATTGGTGCTACTTTTGGTGGTAATTTTAAACCTCTACTATCTCCATGTGCCATTATTATAGCGCCTATTAGTCTTGTACTTATTCCCCAAGAAGTTTGATATGCATATTCTTCTTTTCCTTCTCTATTTTGAAATTTTACATCAAAAGGAACCGTAAAATTTTGTCCAAAATAATGTGAAGTCCCTGCTTGCAAAGCTCTTCCATCATAGGTCATTGCTTCTATTGTGTATGTTGCATCTGCACCTGCAAATTTTTCTTTTTCTGTTTTTAAACCATATATTACTGGAACTGCTAATAAATTTTCTGCGACATCTCTATAAATATTTAACATTTGTAAGGTTCTTTCCTTAGCTTCTTGTGCAGTTTCGTGTATAGTATGCCCCTCTTGCCACAAAAACTCTCTTGAACGTAAGAACGGCCTTGTTTCTTTTTCCCATCTTAAGACATTACACCATTGATTATATAAAAATGGTAAATCTCTCCAAGAATTTAACCACTTAGAATACATTGTTGTTATTATTGTTTCTGATGTTGGTCTTACACATAATTTTTCTTCAAGTTTTTCTCCTCCTGCTTCTGTAACCCATGCAACTTCTGGTGCAAAACCTTCAACATGATCTTTTTCTTTTTGCAACAAATTTTCTGGTATTAATGCTGGAAAATATGTATTTTTAACGCCAGTCTCTTTAAATTTATTATCAGCGTATTTTTGTATATTTTCCCATATTTCATATCCATATGGTTTTATAACTATACATCCTTTTGTATCTGTATAATCTGCAAGTTCTGCCTTTAACACAATATCTGTATACCATTGTGCAATATCTTCATCAATATTTGATATTTCTTTTACAAAGTCTTTATCTTTCATTCTATCCACTCTCTCTTTATAAAATATTCTAAATTATTATATCAATTTAAGAGATTTATGTCAATAGAATAAAAGTGAATTACAACAAAAATATGTGCACCGTGGTACACATACTAAATATACAAACTAGGATCTACTTTTTCACCATTTTTTATAATTTCAAAATGTAAATGAGGTTCATCTGCGATTTCAAATGCTGCACTATTTCCTACTGTTCCAACAGTTTGTCCTAGCACAACCTCGTCTCCCTCTTTTACAAATTCTGCTGTTAAAAGGTTTGAATATACAGTTTTATAATCATTTGAATGTTTTATAATTACTGTTATACCATATCTAGGGTCATTTTTTATGCTTTCTACAGTTCCTGATTCAGCCGCTTTTACAACTGTTGTTTTAGGTGCCTTTATATCTAATCCTAAATGTGTTATCCATTCTTCTAAAGTATCTGAATATACTAAATTATCTTTAGCAAATTCCCTTAATATTTCTCCACCTTCTATTGGATTTATAAATTCTGGTTCTTTCTCTTCTTCTTTGTTTTCTTCTTTTTCACTATCAGATTGTGATGTAGTTACATTAGAATTTTCAGTCTCAGTACTTGTTTCTACTTTAATTTCATTACTAGAACTTTCTACTGTATTTCCATTTACAGTATTTAAAGTATTTTCATTACTTTCAGTATTTGTAACTTGATTAGAAATTTCATTTTTAGTTGTATCATTTTTTACTTCGTTCACATTTTTCCCTATACTGCTACTAACAGCTGTAGTATTACTTACAGAATTTGATATATTTATTTTGGAACTATCTTCATTTGATAAAGCCAATTGTTGCTCTTCTATTTTATTATTATAAATACCATACACCACAAGAAAAGCAATTATAGCTACTAACAGAATACCTCCTGCTACCCAAAGCACCGCCATATAGTTATCTGTATCCTCATACATTCCTCTACCATTTCTTCTCATCATATATAAATACCTCCTAAACTTTATTATTTAAAGTATTTACATATTTGGAAATTTTATACTTTTATTTTGAAAATTTAATTATAAATAATATAAATTCTGTAGAATAAGTTTATTAATAATAAAATTCAATTACTTATAAGGTTACTGTTCAATTACGGGAGCATATAAATTTAGCCAAATCGTGATATATAGCTATTTGCGAGTCAAGACCCGGATTGTGTCACCTGTGCTTGTTTTTTGACTAAAAATAGCTATATATCACGATTTTATAAAATAGTTACTAAACTGTAACCTTATAAGTCTTGAACTTCTACTCCTACATAGAAATGTTTTATTATTTGCTCATAGTTGCTTCCTTGTTTTGCCATCGCATCCGCTCCTGTTTGACTCATTCCTATACCGTGTCCATACCCTGTCACTTTAAATTTTATGTTATTACCATTTATTTCCATATCAAAATTTGTTGAACGTAAGCCCAATATGCTTCTAACTTCTGTTCCAGCAATATTTTTATTCCCTACTTTTAATGTTTTTACTCTACCACTTTCTGTATATTCTAATATTTTTATTTCTTCACTTATATTTTCTAAATTTACAGCAATATCTTCGTACTTTTCTTTGAATTTATTTACTAATTCATCTATTGTTAATTGCACTTCAGAACTATATTGTGTATATCCCTCTTCTCCTGATGTTTCTACTACTTGTAAGTAAGGATACCCAGTGCCTCCCCATACGTTTACTGGTATTTCTGTTTTTCCTCCACTATTAGCATGGAAGAATGAATTGATTAGATTGCCTTCATACGTTATTACTTTTCCTTTCGTTTCATTCACAGCAGTTACTATTTTATTCCAATTTTCATTTTCTGTACTATCATCCCATTTTTCAAAACGTTCTTCTTTCGAAATCCACGCTTGACAACATTCGTAACTATCACAAATATCTGCTTCTTCTCCATGAGGTTTTGAATTTATTATTTTATACAAAGTGTATGTTCTAGCTACTACTGCTTGTGCTTTCAATGCTTCCATTTCATAATTTGCTGGCATTTCTGCAGATACAACTCCACATAAATATTCATCTAAATTAATATCTTCAATTTCATTCGTTTCTCTATGCAATAATTTTATCGTATTAAAATCTTTATAATTATAATTTTCTAAAACTACTTCTGTTTCTTCTACATTATTTTCTAATTTATTTTCAACAGAAGCATCTATACTTTCTCTTTTATTTGTAAACATTATAGGAATAAAGAAACATAATAATACAATAAAAAAAAGATATGTTATTACTTTTTTCAATTAATATTCTACCTCCTTATTTTTAGTTCTAATTATTAATGCAAAAATTGTATATTACACTAGTAGTTCCCTTAAATTTCCTAAT
Organism: uncultured Clostridia bacterium; assembly: GCA_934182605.1. GTDB lineage: Bacteria > Bacillota > Clostridia > TANB77 > CAG-508 > CALXUC01. The sequence continues at coordinate 109,399 of CAKPRQ010000003.1, forward strand.
ATCCTTTTTTCTAATCTTGATATTTGTACTTGACTTACTCCAAGTATTTTTGCTACTTGAGTTTGAGTTTGTCCCTTAAAATATCTTAATATTATTACCTCTTTTTCTTTTTCAGATAATGTTTTTAACATATCTTTTAAAAGTATTTTATCTACTACTTTCGTTTCTTCATCTACATTTATAGTTATTTTATCTAATAATGTAGTTTTATCACCTTCATCATATACCTCTTCATTTATAGACTCTAATGGCTTTGAAGTAGTTAATGCATATACTACTTCTTCTACTTCTACTTGTAATTCATCTGCTATTTCTTTTAATGTTAATTCTTTTCCTTCTTTATTTTCATAAAATTTCTGTACTTCTTTAATTTTTATTAATAATTCTCTAACACTTCTACTAACTTTTATTGGTCCATCATCTCTTATAAATCTTTTTATTTCCCCTAATATATATGGTACTGCATAGGTAGATAACCTATAATCTAAGTTTAAATCGAATTTATATATACTTTTTATAAATCCCAATGCTCCTAATTGATATAAATCTTCTATCTCATATCCTCTATCTTTAAATCTTCTTACTATACTCCATATTAATCCATTATTTTCTCTAACTAATGTTTCCATTGCTTCTTCATTACCATTTTGAGCTTCTATAATATTTTCTATATTTTTATCATATATCATATTATATGCTCCTTTAGTTATTAATTTTAGACAAATATTTTTTTCATACTTACTTTTGTTCCCAAACCTACTATAGATTCAACTTTTAATTCATCCATAAAACTATCCATAATCGTAAATCCCATACCAGATCTTTCTAAATCTGGTTTTGTAGTATATAGTGGTTCTCTTGCTAATTCTATATTTTCAATCCCTTTACCTCTATCTGACACTTCTATTTCTAAAGAATTTTTTGTTAATCTAGCTTCTATTGTTATTATCCCTTCTGAAGTATCATAAGCATGTATTATACAATTTGTCACGGCTTCTGATACTGCTGTTTTTATATCTGCTAAATCTTCTATGTTTAAATCTAATTGTGAAGCAAAAGCAGCTACTGTTACTCTTGCAAAAGATTCATTTGAAGACTTACTTAAAATTTTTAATTTCATTTTATTTTCATAACATTCTTGCATATGTACTCACCTCACTTATTCTCCTTTACTATATATGTTTATAATTTTCAATATACCTGACATTTTTAATATTCTTTCTACACTTGGAGCAACATTTTTTATTTCTAAAGTTCCTCCAAGCATAGACAAAAGCTTATATCTGCCTATTATCATACCTATTCCTGCACTGTCCATAAAAGAGACACTACTAAAATCAAATATAGCTTTTCTAGGAATACGTCTTTGAATTTCATAATCAGCCCTCCTTCTTATAATTTCTGTTGTATGATGGTCTATTTCTTCAGTTAGTTTAAATGTTAATATTTTTTCATTATTGTCATAATTTACATCCATATTTTAATCTCATTCCTTTCGCAATACAATATAAGTTTTATATTAACTTGTCCTACTTATTATACAGTATTTCTATTAATTTTTATAGAGCGAAACTTAGGAAGTTTTGACGAATTTTGAGAAGTTTTCGACATTATTCTACAATTGAAAAAAAGAAAAAAAAGAACTTGTAAGTTCTTTTTTTTATTCATATATTTATTTATTCTATTTAGACTTCTTTTATATATAGGGCTACACGGAAACCATGACCAATAAATTCAACGCTTGGATCTAAACCATTTATACGATAAGACGCATTGCAAATCATTTTACTATCCTCTAAATTCGGTAAATCACCATAGCATCCACCTCTAGATATACGACCATTGTCATAATTTTCCATAGTCCATTCGTATACATTTCCTCCCATATCAGATATATTTTTTTGCCTAAAGGCTTCTAATAGCCCACAGGTTGCAGGTTCTAAATTGGTAGTATCACCACCACTTATTCCTCTATAATTTCCCATTCCTATTGAATCAATTGCGTAAGTATCATATCCTATTTCACCTACATCATAAGCTCCTATAAATTTTAATGTTGTATCCCATTGTGTTCCATATATTAATGTTGATGCTACTCCATAATTTTCATCTGTTACTGGATACATTACTTCTGCTGATGTTTTTGAATTAATCCAATCAATATCATTATATACTATTGCGCCTTGCTTTGATACTGGTTTTCCATTTACAGGTTGCCCAGCCTCATATCTCGCTATATAAAATCCCCCATTATTACTTACACTCGTTGTTATTTCTTCTGGTACATTTTCAGTTAAATTCTCAAATGATGATATGAGGGGACTTATTTTACCAAAATCATACCTCTCAAACTTCACTATCTCCCCATCTACTGGCACCCACACAAATTCATTACCTGTGCTATTTCCATCTTCATCAATTTCATCTGTTATAACTAAACCGTTTTTGTAACCATCTGAACTTTGCCATATTGCATTGTTTTCATTCACTGCATAAAAACCTGCAGGTATTAGCGGATTATTATACGTACCAGTAGTTTTACCATCTATAGTCAAATTAATTGGTAATTTTTGTATTGTAACCTTTTTTCCGTTATTAGTAGCATATATTTCATTACCATTTTTATCTATTATCATCATACTTACTGCATAAGTTTTATAATGTTCTAGATTATCAAATATATATGAATTATCATCTTGAGCAGAGGTCCAATCATTATTATCTATTTTAAATTTATATTTAGATATATTCGCATTTATAATATCAGCATATACTTTTAATTGTATATTAGGTACTCCATTCGTAACGGTTGCTAATACTTCTGTTTTTAATTCATAACTTGGGACACTAAAATTTATAGTATTTATACTTTCACTTACATCTTTTATTCCATAATACGTATTGCCACTTACTGTTATTCCTGGATAAAAATATATATTATGACTTTCCTCATTTACGATATAATAATTATTAATTGAATCTTTTACACCATAAGTTAAGTTCATATCGTCTAAAAGTGATAAATCTACTTTATAATATCCGTCTCCATCATTTGCATTCCTACTCTCTCCTAATAAAGTTACCATATTAAAAGTAATTTTTTCACTTACTGGTAATTCTTTATTTTTTTGATAATATACATCTGTTTTTTCTCTAACTATTTCCAGATCATTATAAAATGTTTTTAATGTTTTTACATCTGCATATCCTGTTACACTTATTCCAATAGTTGTTATTAATATCGCCATTACAACTATTGTTAAAACTAATATGGATAATGTTACTCCACTTTCGTTCACTAATTTATTCATACGTACCTTCCTTATTATATCATTTTTATTATTTGTTTAATTTCAAAATTTATTATATTCTACTATATAATACGAAAAAAAGCAAGAATTTACTCCCGCTTTTTTAATTTAATTATAATAATACTTATCAAATTATGAATAATAAAATTTCAACTTAGACAATTGCCTCTATTTCTTCTTTAGTTAAACCAGTCGCATTTATTATAACTTGCATATTTATCTTTTGATTTAATAATTTTTTTGCTATTTCTTTTTTACTTTCAATTATTCCTTCAATTTTACCTTCAATTTTACCTTCTTTTCTTCCCTCTTTTTTTCCTACCTTCATACCTTTTTTCAATCCTTTTTCCATACCTGTTTTCATTGCATCTTGTTCTCTTGCCATTCTATCCATTTCTGCTATTCTTCTTCTAAATGCTGTCTCTACTACTTCTGGTATTGATGAAAGTTCTTCATATTGTTTTATAGCTTCTTCTATATTTATATTATTTTTTGCCACCATATTTCTCACCTCCTGACTTTTATTACTTAAAAATACACACCATTCATCTAATTTGTTCTTTACGATGTCCTCGTATTTTACATCATTATCTAATAGTTTTCTTTCTTCCTCAAATCTAGGTAATTGTATAAAGTATATAACGCCTCCGTTTACACAAAAATTAGATCTATTATTTATATCACATTTAATTATATAATCCTCCATTCCAGGAATCTTATAATTTAATATATTTATTACTATTACATCTTTTATTTTTTCATATTTTTTACATCTTTGTCAAGAAAAATCGTGCAACAGATTAACGTATTTTTCGACAAAAATACGTTTAAAAATAGCTATATATTTTTTTGTTACATTCATAATAAAATAGTATATATTATAATTAATAGAATATTAAACATTTTGTAACCCTACTAATTCCATTTTTAATTTTGATAAATCTGTTACAGTTATTTTTCCATCCCCATTTATATCACTGGCAGCTAATTTATTTTCCACAAAATTATAATTTTTTATAATATATCCTTTTAGTAAAGATAAATCAACTGATGATTGTCTTCCATCCTCATTTATATCCCCAGTCACTATTATTATATAATTTCTATTATCAACAGTTAATTCCATACTTGTTGCTAATTTTTCATCTTCTTTTACTTCTTCTTTACCTCTATATATTTTTATTTCACTTTCACATTTATTAGTTATATTGCTCAATAATTCTTTTACTGTTGTATTTACTGAGATATTTCTTATCATACTTTTTTCTATTTTATATTTCTCTGTTTCAATTACATCCGGAGTATTTTCCACTCTATGTACAGTATCAAGTACTAAATCACCATTACAAGCTATTTCTCCCAAAACTTCTTGTCTTTCCTCTGCTGTTGTTGCTGAAAGAAATTCTTCAGATAATCCTACCATCATTAAATCAAATAATGAATATTCGGAATTTAATAAAAGAAATTCGGCTCCTGGAAATTTAACTACCTCTGTAGTTCCTGTTACTTTTAATTTTAATTCTGTTACAAATTCTTGGCCTGGATTAAGATTTCCAAATTTAACTGTTATATAAAAGTCTGACTGTTCAAAATTTTCAGTGCTTATACTTTCAAATTTTGTACCTGAAGGTATTGAAAGTATTAATCTTGAACTTGTAAATTTTATATCTGAAATATTTTTTAAAGTTATTTTATACGTTATAATATCACCGCTTTTAACAACTGTAGTTTCTATTGGTTCTGATGTAATACTTGCTTCTATATATTTTTGTGATTCTGCAAATTCTTTTTTATTTATTGTTATCATTAATAAAATAAATATAAATAATATTAAAAATATAGTTTTTTTCTTCATTTCTTATTCCTTCTTCTTATACAAAATTCATTTCTATTATACTACACTTTATCTAGAAAGAGCAAGAGTTTAATAAAAAATTTTATGTTTTTATGTAACAACTGTTACATATGTTTTGACTAAAATAGCTATATAGCAAGCTTTTTAAAGGTTAGGAAGTGAGTAGTAACATTTCATGAAATAAAAAATACTAGAAACTCTATATTTCATTTATGAATTTTCCGCTTATACAAGCTAATATCATAAACATCTTAAAGAGTTTCTAATACTTTCAAACTATTCGGGATTACAATTTATATAATATTTTAAAGTTCACTAATCTTTATATCTCTAACATGGTTAATTTTTTCCCATTTTACAGTTGGTTTTATTAAACATTTTATATTTATTAAAATCCAAGAACCTAAAAAGAATGGATATGCTATTAAGCCCTTAATCATAGGTTTTATTGGTCTTTTATCTAATAATAAAATTAATACTGCTGTTACTATTGGTAATAAGAATGTTGCAAATATATATTTTCCATAATTAAATATTAAATCTATTCCTGTCATACCACCAGTTGCATATATTATACTATTTATTGCTAACAATAAGAAAGTTATAAGCATCATTGGGATTCCTAATATATATAAGAAACCATCAAAATTCATTAATGTTTTATTTTTAGCAATTCCTTTTATTAAATCTACTGTATAATATTTTGCACATTGTAAGTGTCCTACTGTCCATCTTGATCTTTGTGACCAAGATTGTTTAAATCCTATTGGTTGCTCATCGTATACTTTAGCATCAACAGCCCATCCTAATTTTCTTCCTTTTGCTATGCTTTTTAAAGAAAATTCTATATCTTCTGTTAATGTTTTTGTATTCCAACCTTCTTTTCTTACTATATCCATTTTTACCATAAAGCCTGTTCCATTTATAAGTGGAGATAATCCTACATTATATCTAGCTAAATGATAAAATCTATTCATTGTCCAGTAGAATATTGCATATCCTGCTGATATCCAACTATCTGTTGGGTTTTTAATATCTCTATATCCTTGTACGATTTCTTCACCTTGACAAAGTTTTCTATTCATTTGTGTTATGAAATCTGGCATTACAATATTATCGGCATCAAATACACAAAAAGCATCATAATCTGAACCATCTGTTACTTTTTTATTTAAAAACCATTGCAAAGCATACCCTTTAGTCTTTTTAGTTTCATCAAATCTTTCATATACAATAGCTCCTGCATTCCTTGCTATTTGTGCTGTATTATCTGTACAGTTATCTGCTATTACATATATGTCTAAAAGATTTTTATCATAATCTTGATTTTTTAAACTTTCTATTAAATTTGCTACTACTCCTGCTTCATTATGTGCTGGTATTATAGCCATAAATTTATGATTTTTATTTTTAATTAATGGCTTATCTTTTAATTTTATAAGTGCAGTCGCACTAATTAAAATCTGATATAACCAAAATATCGTAATAATCCATACTAATGCGATTTGTAAAATACCTAAATAATCCATAATTTTTTCCTTCCTTTTATTTTTTCTTATATTACACTTTTTTTCAAAAAAAGTCAAGATTTTTAAGAAAATTTTAATAATTTATAATTTGTTACAATTCAGTAAGAAAACATATAGTTTTAGCATAATCGTGTATATAGCTATTTGCGAGTCAAGACCCAGATTGTGTTACCCTAGCTATGTTTTGACTAAAAATAGCTATATATCACGATTTTATAAAATACCATCTGAATTGTAATTTTTATTCTTTATTTGTTTTTAAGAAACTTTCTTCATCATCCAATTCATCTTCATCATCTTCTTCTAAACCAATTCTCGTTAAGTCTATTTTTCCATGTTCATCTATTTGTAATACTTTTACTTCTACTACATCTCCAACTTTAAATAAGTCTTCTGGTCTTTTTACTCTTTTTTTAGACATTTTAGATACATGAAGTAAACCTTCTTTTCCTCCACCTAAATCTATAAATGCACCAAATGGCATTAATTTTACTACTGTTCCTTCATATATTTGCCCAGGTTCTATTTCTCTTACTATTTCATGTATAATTTCATACGCTCTTGTTGCTTTATCTGTGTCGTCAGAGTAAATAAATACTTTTCCATCTTCTTCTATATCTATTTTTACTCCAGTTTCTTCTATAATTTTGTTTATAACTTTACCACCTGCACCTATTACATCTCTTATTTTTTCTACATCTATTTTAAAGTTAATTATTTTTGGAGCATATTTTGATACTTCATCTCTAGGTTTGTCTATTTGTTTCAACATTACTTCATTTAATATATATAATCTTGCTTTTCTAGTTCTTTCAAAAGCTTCTTCTATAATATTATATGTTAGTCCATCTATTTTAATGTCTACTTGTATTGCTGTTATACCATTTTTTGTTCCACCTACTTTAAAGTCCATGTCTCCAAAGAAATCTTCCAATCCTTGTATATCTGTTAACATTACATAGTTATCTGGGTTTTCTTCATCTGTTACAAGTCCTGTTGATATTCCTGCTACTGGTTCTTTTATAGGAACTCCTGCATCCATTAAAGCTAATGTACTTCCACATATACTAGCTTGAGATGTTGAACCATTTGAACTTAATACCTCTGATACTACTCTTATTGTATAAGGAAATTCTTCTTCTGATGGTATTACTGGCTCTAATGCTCTTTCTGCTAAAGCTCCATGTCCTATTTCTCTTCTGCCTTGTGCTTTTGCTGGTCTTGCTTCTCCTACGCTATATGGTGGGAAATAATAATGGTGCATATATCTTTTACTTGTTTGTGTATCTATTCCATCTAATAATTGGTCTTCATTTGCCATTCCTAAAGTTGCTACAGACATTACTTGCGTTTGCCCTCTTGTAAATATTGCGCTTCCATGTGTTCTTGGTAATACTCCAACTTCACATGATAATGGTCTTATTTCATCTATTTTTCTACCATCTACTCTCTTTTTATCATGTAATATCATTTCTCTTACACATTTCTTTTCTAATTTATATATAGCATCTGCAATTTTAGTTTTATTTTCTTCTAAAGCTTCTTCACCGTGAATTTCTTTATATCTTTCTTCTATTTTTGAAGTCAATTCTTCCATATGTTCATCTCTAAGTGTTTTATCCACAGCTTGTACACCTTTTTTCATCTCATCTTTAAATTCTTTTTCTATTTCAGTATAAATTTCTTCATCTACAACGAAAGGTGTATATTCAAATTTAGGTTTTCCTATTTCTTTTTGAATTTTACTTATAAATGTACATAATTTCTTTATTTCTTTATGTCCTTTTTTTATAGCTTCTAACATAGTTTTATCTGGTAATTCTTTTGCTCCCGCTTCTATCATAGCTATTTTTTCTTTAGTTCCAGCTACTAATAAATTAAGAATACTTTTTTCTCTTTCTTCTTCTGTTGGATTTATTACAACTTCATTATCTACATAACCAACTTGTACTGCTGCTGTAGGTCCGTTAAATGGGATATCTGATATTGATAATGCTATTGAAGTTCCCAACATTGCACATACTTCTGGTGAATTATCTTGTTCTACAGATACTACTAATGCATTAACACATACATCATTTCTAAAATCTTTTGGAAATAATGGTCTTATAGGTCTATCTATAGCTCTTGCTGTTAAAATAGCCTTATCTGCTGGTTTTCCTTCCTTTCTTTGGAAACTTCCTGGAATTTTTCCTACTGCATATAATCTCTCTTCATAATCTACTGATAATGGGAAAAAGTCTATCCCTTCTCTTGGTTCCTTTGAAGCTGTTACGTTTACAAGTACAGCTGTATCTCCATATCTTACTAAACAACTTCCGTTAGCTAGTTCACACATTTTTCCTGTTTCTACAACTAACTTTCTTCCTGCTAATTCTGTTTCAAATTTTTTAAACATTTTTTAAATCCTCCTAAAAATTATTTATAACAATATTTGCAGAAAGAGTAACCTCTATTAAGAAATTTAAGTTTAAATTTTTTAATACAAGCTACTACTCATTGCAAATATATTATATGCTATAAAATAAGAGCAAAAAGATACAATTTTTTTGCCCTTATTATCAATTATTTTCTTAAACTTAATTTATCAACAATTGCTCTATATCTTTCGATATCAGTTTTTGCTAAATAATTTAATAAACTTCTTCTTTTACCAATCATTTTATAAAGTCCTCTTCTTGAATGATTGTCTTTTTTGTGAACTTTTAAATGTTCTGTTAATTCAGCAATTCTTTCTGATAATAAAGCTATTTGTACCTCAGATGATCCTGTATCGTTAGAATCTCTTTGATATGTTTTTATTATTTCTTGTTTTCTTTCTGCTGTCATTTAATACACCTCCATATTTTTTTATTCCTAAAACCTAGTTTAAGTGGTGTTATTTACCTTAAACAAAGTAATAGGTACTTCAACCTTTTTTATTATACTACAAAAATACTTACTTGTCAAATTTTTTACACATTTATTTTTAAGCAAATTTTACGTATATTTAGAATTTTTTTACAAATACTATTTAAAAAGTTAGGAGGTTTTATTAATGGAAAATATTGAAATTTTAAATGAAGTGCACAAAGGTGCTAAAATGGGTATGGAATCTATTGATACTATCGCTGATAAAACAGAAGATGTTAATTTAAAAAAAGTTTTAACTTCTCAATATAAAGAGTACAAAAAAATATATGATAATTCAGAAATTTTACTTGCTAAACACGATGGTACTCCCGAAGATATTCCCCCTATGCAAAATGTTATGACTTGGATGGGTATACAAATGAATACTTTAACTGATACTAGTAATAATAAACTAGCAGATCTTATGATACAAGGTATAAATATGGGAATTATTAAAGGTAATGAAATTTTAAATCATGAAAAAGATATGCCTAATGAGACTAAAAAACTTGTGACTGATTATGTTGCTCTTCAAGAAAGAAATTTAGATGAGATGAAAAAGTGGTTGTAGTTTTTTTTATTTTATCAATTTAAAGATTAAAAAATAAGGAATAAATTATACATATTATAATTTGTCCCTTTTTGTTTTATTGTAATTCTATATCTTTCCAGGATTCGTAGTTTTTAATCTGCTTTTCCATAAAATCACTTATTAAACATAAACATCTATTATTCATATCATACACGTCTTGTTTTTCATTGTTTGGTAAAATATAATTAGACATGTTTCCAATATATATATATTCTAATATATATTTTCGTGTAGAATTTTCTATACCTACAAAACATTTATACAATATATTCTCAAATTTCCCTTTATATCCTGCAGGATATAAACCTTGTGGTAAGTACGGAATATCCTTATTGTAAAAAAATATGTAATAAGCCTAACAAAATATAAATTTCAAGGCTCAAATACTATCTCTCCTTCCACATCTGTTCTCCTTACAATTATATTTCTATTTTCTAATCTTTCAAGAATTTCTTCACTAGGATGTCCGAATATATTATTTCTGCCAACAGATATAACAGCAATTTTAGGACTTACTAATTCTAAAAAACTTTCTATTGTAGAAGTTTTAGAGCCGTGATGTGCAACTTTTAATATATCTGCTTTTAATTTATTTGTTCCTCTATATAAATTAACTAATTTCTCTTCTGCAATTTTTTCTATATCGCCTGTATATAATATACTTATATTTCTATCTTTATATTTAAATACTAAAGAGTTATTATTTATCGCATTCTGAGAAATGTATTCTTTTACATTTTCTAATGGAAATAATACTTCTATATATGCGTTTTTATCTATTTTTATAACATCACCTTTTTTAGCTAATATCAAATTTATCTTTTTCTCTTTTACTATATCTAAAAATTTTCCATAATTTTCTGCCATTTCAAATTGTTTACTAAATATTATGTTTTCTACCTTTATATTTTTTAAAACTGTTAATAAACCTTGCACGTGGTCTGAATCGAAATGAGATATTATTACGAAGTCTAATTTATTTATTCTTCTATCTAATAAGTATGGCAATGTGGTGTTTTTTCCTACATCATAACTTTCACTTCCTCCTCCATCTATTAAAATCTTCTTATTTTTTTCTGTTATTATTAAACTGCAATCCCCTTGCCCTACATCTACGAAATAAACTTTTGTATTAAAATTGAATATTCCTATATCTATACTTATAATAATTATTATATAGCATACTAAAATTATCTTAAGTATTTTAAAAAATATTTTATAATATTTCCTTACTTTTCTTTTTATAACATCTTCCTTAGCTATATACATACCAATAAAAATTAATATTAAAATATAATATAATAATACAGAAAATAAATAAGGAGTTTTTAGATATAAATTAGCATTTGGCAATTTGGATATATTATTTGTCATTATGTTTGTAAATACCAATAAGAAATTTTCTATGTCATTTAAGTATATAGATATTGGAAAAATTATATAAGAAAAAAATATTATTATAAAGCCTAAAATTACTACTACACCTATAATAGGTGCTACTATCAGATTAGATATTAAGAAATATAAAGAAAAGTTATTAAAATTTAATAAAATTATTGGGAATACAAATAACTGTGCTGATATACATACTACTATTGCGTCTATAAAAAATCTTTTTACTACTAAAATTTTTCCTAAAATAAATTCTTTTAATTTCTCTCTTTTAACACCCTTGTTATTAAACGTTTCTTCTTTGTATATCTCACCTTTTCGTCTTCTATATTCTTCTACAACTTTCATTCCTAAAACTATTCCAATTGTACCTAAGTATGATAATTGATAACTTAAACTTAATAAAATATATGGATTATACAATAAAGTTATAAGACTTGCTATTGAAATATTTACCCAGAAATCTGACCTACGTTTTACTAAAAAGGAAATTAAAAAAATTATCCCCATTATACTAGCTCTTACAACTGACGGTGCAAAATTCGTTAGAAACATAAAAAATATTATTATTAGAATTGTTACTATATGTATACATTTTTTAGAAATTCCAAATAATCTTAATATAAATATACTGCATATTATAATGTAAGAAATATGCATTCCAGATACAGCAAGTATATGTGAAAGACTAACTATTTTAAAATTTTCTGTTTGTTCATCTGTTATTTCTTCTACTTCACCTATAAGAATTCCTTTTAACAAAGCCTTTTCTTCAATATTATCTATATATAAATTATCTAACTGTTTTTCAAAACTATTTTTTACTTTATTAGATAACATATATGTACTACTTAAATAATTTTCACCTAAAACTTTTACTTTATTTTTTTGAATTTTAAAAGTTCCATATACATTTATAGTTTTTAAATATTCTTTATAGCTAAAACCTTTATAATTAGTACTATCTTCTGCTTCTTGGAATACACCTTCGAAACATATTAAATCTCCATATTTTATATTGCTTTTATCATTTTTATCTAGTTTTATATAACAATATGTATTATTATATTTTTTTATATTAATACTCTCTATCTTAACTTTATACATGTTACTGAATTCTTTTTCTTCTTTATCACTAACAACTATAGCATATACTTTTATATTTTTATTTGCCAGCAAATTTATATCATCTAAAAAATCTTGAAATTTTTCTGACTTAAAACTTAATAATAAAAATCCGATTATTATAAATATTCCAAATGGAATTAATACTGATTTATCTATATATAATTTTAAATATCTTAAGAAGATATATAAGAATTTAAAGAATTTACCAAAAAACATTTTGCTTGTTTTAAATTTAAAAATTATACTTAAAAATGATTTATTTCTTAATAACAGTAATAAAATTATGACAAAAATCGACAAAAAAAGGATTATACTTTTACTAAAGTATAATCCCATTATTATTCCAATTATTAATCCAAAATTTGCTACTGCTATTAAACGATACTTCATTAAGTCTCCTTCTTAATTTAATTCTTATTATATTAATCTTCTACCTTCAACAAATCTTGTATCATAATAACCACTCATTATAGTATCTGTTGTTACACCAGTATTTGAATTTTCTGCGTGAACAATTCTACCATTACCAATATAAATACCAGCATGGCCTATTGATGTATTTGAGTAATTATTAAATATAACTAAATCTCCTGGTACTAAATTTTCTTTACTTACATATTGACCATAATTTGATTGTGTTACTGCATTATGTGGTAAACTAATTCCAAATTGTTGATATACATACATTGTAAATCCTGAACAGTCAAATGATGTTGGTCCAGAACCTCCATATACATAACCATAACCTATATATTGTTTTGCAAATTCTGCTACAGAATTACCAGATGCACTTGATATTAAAGCAGCACTCTTTTCACTTGAAACTGGATTAGCTGTTCTATTTATAGAACTTCTGCTTGTTACTTCTGTTTTTTCATCAGAAACTAAATTTGCAAATATATATGCTACACTATCTCCATTTTTAATCTTATACCATTCGCCTAAATCTTCTATTATTTGTACTTCTTCATTTAATACTGCCATATCAACTACCTCAGAATCTGTAGACGCTTCTGCTCTTATATTAGCACTCGTAACATTTACATATCCTGTTTTAGTTTCAGTAGTATTTGTTTCGCTATTAGTATCAGGTGTTTCTGTATTACTTATTTTATCAAAATTTTCAATATATTTATTTAGAACCCATCCCTTAATACTATCAACTTCTATACAACTCCAATTATTTATTGTTTCTATTATATTTATAGAAGTTGCATTTTCTACTGTTTTTATCGAACTTGAAATTAAAGCTGGCAATATATATACATTTGTATTTGCTTTCAACTTAATTTCACCATTATCATTTGTATTTGTGTTATCTACTGTATTACCATCTGTTGTTTGATTATTTTCATCTGTTGTGGAAGGAATATCTTGATCTAATCTTATATATTCCGCAGCAACGTAACCTTCGTATCCATCAAAAGAAATTTTATACCAATCTCCTTCTTTAGAAATTACTTCAAGTTTATCTCCTTCATCTAAGTTTCTTAAAATATTTGAATATGTCGTTGGTTCTTTTCTAAGTCTTAAAGTCTCCGTTATTACTGTTGCTGTTTCAGCATAACTAACTGACATTATAAGCTGACCTATCGTTATTGCAGAGATTATCGTTAGTGTAAGCTTTCGAGCTTTTTCCATTTCTTTATATCTTCCTTTCTTAACACGACTATTCCTATTATACTATTTTTTTTTACTTTTGTCAAATTTTAGAAAAATTGTCAGTAATTAAAAGTAAAAAAATACTTATAATTCAGTAAGAAATACAAGCTTTCAAAAAATCTTGATATATAGCTATTTGCAAGTCAAGACCCAGATTGTGTAGCCCTAATTATGTTTTGACTAAAAATAGCTATATATCAAGATTTTACTAAATTTATGCTGAACAGTAACAAAAAATATAGTAAACATCCACTTATTTTACTATATTTTTCTTTATATTAAATTCATCCTACTATGTAAAGTTAAATTTTCATCTCACTAAATTTATAGAAAATTTCTCCGTTTTCTTTTAATTGAATTCCATTAGGTAGTATAATTTCTAAAGTTGCATAATTCACAACTAAAATATTGTTGCCAAAATTTTCTAACCCCAATTCATCTAACAAATCTTGGTTCCAAGCATAATACTTATCATAGTTTTCTTCATCTTCTTTTATAATTTCTTTTTCTTTTAAAATATTTGATATAGAGATTATATCTTCATTTTGTGAATCTTTTAATTTTTCACCTTTTAATAAAGTTTCGTCTTCTTTTATTACAGATTGTTCATTTATAACTTTGATTTTAGCTTGAACCTGCAATAAACTTGTATTAATATCTTCTATATTTGTTTTTGTAAGAATTTCTATACCATTACCATTATTTTTAATTCCATAATATGCTATGCCACATAATGTGATTATTATTAATATTATTATTACTGTTCTTAATTTCATATTATATTAATTCCTCCAAATAAACATGATGCACTTATTGTAAGAGTTGGACGTCCTTCTTCTAAATCATTCATGCTTTTATTATTCACTTTACCTAATGTTAAATCTTCCATAACAAATATATTAACATTTTTAGGGACAAATATATCCACTTTACCAAATGATACATCAATATCTAGAATTTGATCATCTTCTAGTATGCTATCTTGCATAAAATATCTTATATGCCCAAAAGAACATTCTAAGGAATCACCTAAAAATTCTGTATTCGAAAGACTATATGTTCTTTCACCAAATACTACAGATTTTCCTTTTATTGAATTTAATTTGCTATATTTCTCTTTCACCGTTTTTTTGTTTAAAATATTACCACGAATTAATAATATACCTATTATTATTAACAGTACTGGAATAAACATTCTATATATATATATCCAATGTATAATTCCTCTAGACGCCATTAATAGAATTAAACCTATTATTGTCCATACATATGGCCATACTTTTGTTGGATGTTGCAATATACCTATTGCTGAAGGTATTATAATTATA
This sequence comes from uncultured Clostridia bacterium, assembly GCA_934182605.1. Lineage (GTDB taxonomy): Bacteria > Bacillota > Clostridia > TANB77 > CAG-508 > CALXUC01. The sequence goes on from CAKPRQ010000003.1 coordinate 125,088, forward strand.
AGTGTCCACCAACCTCTAAAAAATATATCTAAATGAGTAATTCCCAATGCATTTAAACTTAATAATATTCCTATTGCCAAAAATACAATTCCCCATAATACATTTCCTTTATTTTTCATTAAAAATATATTTCCACCTTTCTTAATAATTTTACGCATAATATTTTATAACTTTTTTTAAAATTAGTCAAGTATACATAACTTTCATCTATAGTATTCTTGTCACATAATTATTATCCCATGTAAATTTTTTCAACACTTCATCATCTAAAAACATATTTCCACAAGGGATTATTTTTCCATTATCATTTACTTGTATTTTTACATTATTCTTTTTATTATTAAATGTCCTTATTAAAACTTTAAGTTTATCTTTTTCTTCTCTAGTTAAATCTGTAATATCTACTTCAAATATTTTTCCTAAATATTTATCATTTTCAAGTTTATAAACATTGTTTGCTATAACATTTATATGTTCTTCATCTTTTACAGATATCTCGCCCTCCACTACTACTATATCTGTTTCATCTATTTCATCTTTTACACTACCATATATTCTATCAAAAAGAATCACTTCTATATTTCCATGTAAATCTTCTACATTCATAAATGCCATTTCTGTATTTCTTTTTGTATATAATTTTTTTATATTATTTATTATTCCTATAACTTTAACTTTTTTACCATCTTGAATTTCTGTGCTTACTTGCATATTGTTATTTATATTTTCTAAATATTCCTGAATATCATGTGATGTTACACTTACTTGTTCTTCTATTATTCTCCTATAGCTGTCTAAAGGATGACCTGATATATATATTCCTGTCATTTCTTTTTCTTGACTTAGTAATTCTTTTTGAGGTAATTCCGCTTTTTCTTCATACTTATATTTATTGTCTTCCAATTGTTTTGCTGTTTCTCCCCCTAAGTCAAATAATGTTACCTGTCCTTTCATATTTTTTCTATTACCATCATTTATACTGTCTAATATTACTTCGAATGAAGCTAACAATGTTGCTCTTGTTTTACCTAAATTATCAAATGCTCCTGCTTTTATTAAACTTTCTATACTTTTTTTATTTAAACTTTCACCTTGTATTCTTTCAGCAAAATCTTCAAAATTTTTAAAGTCACCATTTTTATTTCTTTCTATTACAACTTGATCTAGGGCTTTTACTCCTACATTTTTTATACTACCTAATCCAAAACGTATTTTTTCGTCTTCTACTGTAAATTTTGTAAAGCTCTTATTTATATCTGGTTTTAAAATTTCTATTTTCAATCTTTTACATTCATCTACATACATAGGTATTTTATCTAAATTCCCTAAAAAACTATTTAACATTGCTGCCATGAATTCTGATGGGTAATATGTCTTTAAGTATGCTGTTCTATATGATACTACAGAGTACGCCGCTGCATGAGATTTATTAAAAGCGTATTTTGCAAATTCTGCCATCTCATCAAATATTCTGTTTGCAGATGATTCATCTATTCCATTTTTTACACAACCTCTTATAATCTCATTTCCATTTTCATCTACTTGTCCGTGTATAAAGTTTTCTCTTTCTTTTGCCATTACATCTAACTTTTTCTTACCCATTGCACGACGTACAAGGTCTGCTCTTCCTAAAGAATATCCAGCTAAATCTCTTACTATTTGCATTACTTGTTCTTGGTACACCATACATCCATAAGTTACTTTTAATATATTCTCTAAAGCTTTATGTGTATATTCTATATGTTCTGGATTTTTCTTATTCTTTATATATCTAGGTATTTGATCCATTGGTCCGTGGACGATATAAAGATACACCAGCTATTATATCTTCTAGTGAATCTGGTTTTAATTCTTTCATAAATGAAGTCATTCCTGCACTTTCAAATTGAAATATACCTACAGTTTGTCCTTCCTGCCATAATTTAAATACATTAGGGTCATTCATATTCTCATCAAATTTTACATCTATATTTTTATTTTCCTTTACCAATTTTATAGCGTCATCTATTACTGTTAATGTTCTTAAACCTAAAAAGTCCATTTTTAAAAGACCTAATTCTTCCAAAATTGTCATTGTGTACTGTGTAGATACTTGATTATCATTTACATATAATGGAACATAAGATACTACTGGTTCTTTAGTTATTACTACACCTGCTGCGTGAGTTGAGGCATGTCTTGGTAAGCCTTCTAATTTCATTGCTATGTCTAGTAATTTTTTTATCTTTTCATCATTTTCATATAATTCTTTTAATTCTCTATTCATTTCCATAGCAGTTTGTATTGTTATATGTAATTCCATTGGTATCATTTTTGCTAATTTATCTGCTTCTGCATATGAAATATCTAATGCTCTAGCTACATCTCTTATTACCATTTTAGCAGACATTGTTCCAAAAGTTATAATTTGTGATACATGGTCATGACCATACTTTCTTCCAACATATTCTATAACTTCGGGACGTCTTTCATAACAAAAATCTATATCAAAATCTGGCATACTTATTCTTTCAGGATTTAAAAATCTTTCAAATATAAGATTATATTTTATAGGGTCTATATCTGTAATTCCCATTGCATAAGCTGCTATTGAACCTGCTCCACTTCCTCTTCCTGGGCCTACTGGTATTTTTACACTTTTAGCATAATTTATAAAGTCCCATACTATAAGGAAATAATCTACGTACCCCATTTTCTTTATAACGGATATTTCATATTCTAGTCTATCCATAATTTCTTTTTGTACTGCTTTTTCAGCTAATGATACGTATTCTTTTTCTTCATTCTTATCTTTTTCATCTAAACCATATCTTCTTTGTATACCATCTATACATAATTTATAAAAATAATCATAATGTGTTTCATATTCTTTTGGTACTTCGTAATTAGGTAATTTCGTAACTCCAAATTCAAATTCCACATTACATTTTTCTACTATCTTTTGAGTATTTTCTAAGGCTTCTGGAATATTTTTAAAAGATTCATACATTTCTTCTGGACTTTTTATGTAAAATTCCTCTGTTTGAAATTTCATTCTATCTAAATCGCTCATTCTTTTTCCAGTTTGAATACATAATAAAATTTCATGAGCATATGCATCTTCCCTATTTAAGTAATGTGCATCATTGGTAGCTACTAAAGGAACATTTAATTCTCTTGAAATTTCTATTAATTTTTGATTTACTATTTGTTGTTCTTTTAATCCATTATGTTGAATTTCTAAATAAAAATCATCTTTAAATAAATTTTTATAATACTTTACAAGTTCTATTGCTTTTACTATATTATTTTTTAATATTTCTTGTGGTATGCTCCCAGCTATACAAGCACTTGTGCATATCAAATCTTCGTGATATTTCTCTAAAATTTCTAAATCTATTCTAGGTTTGTAATAATATCCTTCTGTGAATCCCAAACTTACAAGTTTAGTTAAATTTTTATATCCATTATTATTTTTAGCTAATAATATTAAATGATTATATTTATTATCTATATTAGCTTCTTTATCAAATCGTGCTCTCGGTGCTACATAAACTTCACACCCTATTATTGGTTTTACTCCTTCTTTTTTACATGCCTTGTAAAATTCAACTGCACCAAACATTACACCGTGGTCTGTAATAGCCACAGAATCCATTCCTAGCTCTTTTACTCTTTTAGGTAATACTTTTATTCTATTTGCTCCATCTAATAAACTGTACTCTGTATGAACATGCAAATGTGTAAATTTATTCATACTCTACCTCCATTAAATATAACCCTTGCGCTGGTAATGTTTTTCCTGCTTTTGTTCTATCTTTTGCTTCTATTATTTTTTTGATTTCTTTAGGTTCTATCTTACCTAATCCAACTTCCACTAAAGTTCCAGATATTATTCTTACCATATTATATAAAAATCCATTTCCTGTAAGTTCTATCATAATTCTTTTATCTTCTTCATTATATATTACTTCTGCTTTATAAATAGTTCTTACAGTACTTTTATTGTTTCCACCTGTTGCCTTAAATCCTTTAAAGTCGTGTTCTCCTTCGAAATATTTAGCTGCCTCTTTCATTTTTTCTACATCTAATTTTACAGGTATATGGTACTCTAAAGCTCTAAATATAGCACTGCCACATTGAGAATTGTTTATTACATATCTATATCTTTTTCTTACACAATTATATCTTGAGTGAAACCTTTCGTCTACTTCTTCTGCTGATTTTATAACTATTGATTTTTTTAATTTTGAATTTATTGCTATTGCAAATTTTTCTATTGGAATATTACTATTTGTCTTAAAATTCGCCGTTTGTCCAAAACTATGTACTCCTGCATCTGTTCTTCCAGATGCAATTAAGTCTACTTTTTCCCCTGTTATTTCTTCTATTGCTCTTTCTATTTCGCCTTGTATGTTTAATTTTTCAGGTTGTTTTTGCCATCCATTGAATGGCTTCCCGTCATATTCTATTATTAATTTGATATTGCGCAATTTTTAGTCCCACTCCCTATTTATTTTGTGCTTCAATTTCTTTTATATCTTCATTTTTATTTTCTGGTTTTTGTTCTTCTACAATTAAATTTTTTAGTAATATCTTCTTAAGTGTTTCTTCATTTAAATCTGCATATAGTTGTCCATCTTTTGCTACTGATATTCTTCCTGTTTCCTCTGAGATTACTACTACTATTGCGTCTGATTCTTTTGACATTCCTATTGCCGCTCTATGTCTTGTTCCTAATTCTTTTGCTATATCATTATTATTTGCTAATGGTAACATACAAGCTGCTGCTGCTACTTTGTTATCGCTTATTATTATAGCTCCATCGTGCAAAGGTGTATTTGGCGTAAACAAGTTTACTATTAATTGTGGCGAAACTTCTGCATTTATTTGTATTCCTGTTGCTATTATATCTTCTATTTTTATTTCTTTTTGTATAACTATTAAGCCACCCACTCTCATTTTTGATAATTCTTTTGCAGCTATTACTATTTTATATATATTTTCTTTGGATTTTGCCATTATTTCTTTATCAAACCCTAAAAATCTACTTAAACCATTAGTTCCTAATTGTTCTAATCCTCTTCTTAGTTCTGGTTGGAATATTACTATTAAAATTATAACTCCATAAGTCATTACAGAGGTTAATATATAGTTCAATATTTTTAAACCTAAAACTCCACTTAAAATTGTTATTAATATTAAGAAAACTATTCCTTTTAATAATTGACCTGTTCTTGTATTTTTTACTATTTTTATAATTTTTCTAACTAGGAAAAATACTATTAATATATCTATTATAAATAATACTATTTTTCCAGGAGATTGTACTAAATCTTGTATATAATTTATTACATTTTCTGTATAAAAAACTTGAAAATTTTTACTAAAATTTTCTAACATAAATACACCTTCTTTTTATATAATTTTAAGCGACCTAAGTTATTAAGTCGCTTTACTCATTCTTTTATTAAAACACATAATTTATTAAAAAATATACTAAAGTAAAAGCTGAGGCAGATACCATCATTACTATTAATATTATTGCCATTATTTTTCTAAATAATTTCATTAACTTTCCCTTTCCTTCCGTTCTTATTATATAACTTCCCTATGCTTTTATATTTTATCATAAAAAATTTTTTAATTCAATAATTTGAAAAAAATTATTTTTATAAATTGTTACTACTTTACTAGATACTTTATAAAATCGTGATATATAGCTATTTGCAAGTCAAGACCCGGATTGTGTCACCTGAGCTTGTTTTTTGACTAAAAATAGCTATATATAACGATTTTGCAAAAGTTACGTGTTTTCTTACTGAACTGTAACTATAAATTCAAACTTCTTTTTCCTTCATGCAAATTTTTGCTTTTTCTATTATATATTAATTTTTTATTATTCAATATAGCATATGCCATTGCTGTTATTGGTACGGAGAATATTACTCCCACACTTGCTGCAAGTGCTGATATTACATCTGTTGCTATCATTTCTATATTTAATATTTCATCTAAAGGAACATTATTTACCATAAACAACAATACTGTATTTATTGCTCCTCCTACATATGCAAGTATTAATGTATTTGTCATCGTTCCTATTACATCTGCTCCTATATTCATACCACTCTTAAACAAGTCTTTTGCCACCATATTAGGATTCTTTTGTTTTAGTTCATCTAAGGCAGAAGCTATTGACATACCTACGTCCATCGCAGCTCCTAGCGAAGCTATCACTATTCCTGAAAATAATAAATCTTTAAAATTAAAAGGTATATTTTGTGAGTTCATACTCAAATACATAGCTTCTTCTTGTCCACCTGATAATTTTGCCAATACTCCAAATATTAAAGCTACAATACCTGCACATATTATTCCGCCTGACGTTCCTATCATTGCAGCTATTGATTTTTTTTGTAATCCTGAAATTATTACAAATGATACTATTATTACAATTACAGATGTTAATATTGTGATAAATATTGCATTATGCCCATTTATTATTTGGGGTAACATAAAGAAAAATATCGCCAACATGGTTATAATAAATGCTATTATTGCTTTTAATCCTTGTATTTTTCCTACAATTAAAATAATTAATAAAAATAAAACAAATAAAATTATTATATACCCAGAACGGTCAATATCGTGAACAATTATTTCTCCTGCTAAATTTATCTCACCATTTATTAATGGCACCTCTATTTCTACAACATTTCCTTCATCTAATGGATATCCCTCAATTTTCCCTTCTAAATCGTAAGATACTGTATACTTAGCATCTAAGATTTCTCCCTTAAAATCGCCTTCTTTTATTTCAACTTTTACATCTTGATATTTTATTTGATATGTAGAAACTTCTTCTATATACGGTTTGCACGCTTCTAACACTTTGGCTTTTACATATAATGGCTCACTTTCTTGTATATAATCCTCAGTATCTATATCTAAATTTTCTTGTTCTACATTACTTTCATCTACTTGTACTTCACTACTTGCTTTTACTTTTGTGATAAATAGTATATTTAATGTTAGTATACTTATTAATAATATTATTAATAATTTTCTTGTTTTCATACTTTTCACTCCAGTTTTTATCAAATTCCTTTATATTTTAACATAATTTGATAAAATTTACAAGAAAATTATGTAAATTATAGATAAAAAGGGTAAATCTGTTACAGTTTAGTAATTATTTTATAGAATCTTGATATATAGCTATTTTTAGCTAAAACAACCTCAAGTGATACAATCATGGCCCTAACTTGCAAATACCTATATATCAAGGTTTTGCTAAAACTATATGTTTCCTTACTGAATTGTAACAATTGGTTATATTATACATAGGAAGCAATAATTTATATAAATTGCATATAATAATATTGCTATAGCAAAAAAGTATAGAATACCCTTGCTAAAGTAGGGACTTAAAAAAGTAGGAATATCCTTGCCATAGTAGGAACTTAAAAAAGTAATGTGACAGTCTTAAAAGGCTTGTCACATTTTTATAATATTTTGAATGGAGTGTATAGATGAAAAATTTAAAAATATATTATATAAATGAAGAATATATTAATTATTTAAAAAATATGATAAAAATGTAGCTTATAATAAAAATACAACTAGACCATATATCGGAGTGGTATATACATATAATAATTATAATTATTTTGCTCCATTATCTTCTCCTAAACCTAAACATAAAAATATTAATATATAAGTACTAATATTTATTTAGCTGTGAATTGTAACTTTTATTTAATATAATAATAATAATTCATACTTTACTATGAACGCTCATATATTAAAATAAGGAGTTGATTTTAAGTGACAAATCAAAAAGGACTTGATTTTAAACATAAGGAAGTTATTAATATTACTGATGGTAAAAGATTAGGATATGTACAGGATGTTACAGCAGATTTGGAATCAGGTACCATCACTTCTATAATTGTACCCGGTTCTAATAAGCCATTTAATATTTTTCAATCTAGCCAGGACATTGTTATACCATGGAATAAAATCCGTTGTATAGGAGAAGATATTATTTTAGTTGAACTTTAATAATATCTTCTTATTGTTTTTATTGCACTTTTTTCTAATCTTGAGACTTGAGCCTGTGATATTCCGTAATTCTTCTGCTACTTCTATTTGAGTTCTACCATCAAAGAATCGTTTTTCCACAATTTTTCTTTCCCTTTCATTTAATTTTTTTAATGAATCTTTTATTGTAATATTACTAGCCCAAATATCTTCAGTATTTTTTTTATCCTTTATTTGATCTTCTATATATACATTATCACCACTATCACTATAAATAGGTTCTTGTAGTGAAATTGGCATTTGTATTGCGTCTAAACTTACTACTATATCTTCTTTTTCTACCCCTAATTCTTTTGCTAGTTCTTCTATTGTTGGTTCCTTTAAATTTTCCTTTGCACATTTTTCTTTAATCATCATTATTCTATATGACAAATCTCTAATAGAACGACTTACTCTTATTGACGTATTATCCCTTAAATACCTTCGTATTTCTCCTATTATCATCGGCACTGCGTACGTAGAAAATTGAACATTTAAAGATATGTCGAAGTTATCTATTGCTTTTATTAAACCTACACAACCTATTTGAAATATGTCATCTATATTTTCGCCTCTTGGATTAATTCTTTGTAAAATACTTAATACTAATCTTAAATTTGCATTTATAAATTCTTCTCTTGCTTTTAAATCTCCTTGTTTTACTTTTTCTAATAATTCGTTTTTTTCTTCATTTGTTAATACAGGTAGTTTTGAGGTATTTACTCCAGTTATTTCAACTTTGTTAATAAACATAAAAACCTCCTTAAAACTCAATTAATAAATTTTATATTCAATTGAGTAATTGCAATTATTAAACTTAGTATTTCCAAATGAGGAAGTTTTATACTTTATTTTTTTCGACTTTAACATTAATTATATATGTCCAACATAAACTTATATTGGTGATGTTTTTGTTTAGAAGTAATTTTTTTGTTTTAAATATAAAGAGATTTATTTTACCTATTATTTTTTGTGGATTTACATTAGCCTTAATTATTTTCTCAAAAGAAAATTTAAATGCAGCTAAAACTCGGACTTGCGTTATGGGCGGATTCTGTTTTACCAGCATTACTACCTTTTTTTATAGCCACAGAACTTTTAAGCTATACTAATGTAATTCCATTCTTAGGTAGAATGCTCAACAAATTTATGCGACCTATTTTCAATGTACCAGGTGAAGGTGCTTTTCCGTTTATAATGGGAATTATTAGTGGATATCCAGTCGGTGCAAAAATTGTTACAAAACTTAGAGAAAATAACACCTGTACTAAAGAAGAAGCAGAAAGGTTGCTAGCCTTTACAAATAATTCTGGTCCACTTTTTATAGTTGGTACTGTAGGTATTAGCTTAATAGGTGATACTACTATTGGTATAACTCTACTTATAGTTCATATACTTGCTTCTATTACTGTTGGAGTACTATTTAGATTTTGGAAATCTAACAAAGTTTTAAATAGAAATTATAAATTTTCATATAACTATTTACCATGTTCACGAAATGAAAGTAATACTAATGTTTCTTTTTCTAATTTAGGGGAAGTTATGGGAAAAAGTATTATGAATAGTATAAATACTGTAGTTATGATTGGTGGATTTGTAGTACTCTTTTCTGTTATTATCTCTATTTTAGAAAATAGCGATACATTACATATATTAAGTGTACTAATCTACCCTATTTTAGATTTATTACATATTCCACATGAATATGCAACAGGACTATTATCAGGTATTATAGAATTAACTAATGGCTTAAATACAATTTCAACCATTCCTATTAAAGAATATTCTTACACCATATTATTATCAAGTTTTTTATTAGGTTTTGGTGGAATTTCTGTATTATTACAAGTATTCAGCATTATATCAAAAACAGATATTTCTATAAAATCATATTTAATTGGTAAAATTTTACATGCCATTATCTCTGCAATTTATTTTTTTATTTTTTTTAATTTTTTTATTGTATTTTCTCTTAATTTGTAATATAAATAATTTGATTTTATATTAATTTTTTGTTAAAATAGTATAAATATTTTAGAAAGGATAAAACAAATCATGCTCTTGGAAGAATTTGATATAAACAATAAAGAAGACTTCTCTAAAATTATTGAAAATATTCAAGATGAATTATACAACTTTGCAAGAAATAAGATTAGAAAAGATTGTGACATTAACGATATTATTCAAGAAACAGTAATAAAAATTTATAAATACCGTTGTTGTTTAAGAGATCAGTCACGTTTTAAATCTTGGTATATGTCTATTCTAAGGAACGAATGTAATAGATATTATAACAAGCAACGCAAAGAGAATATGCTTTTAGAAAAGATTTCTTCTGCTAATGAAATAATTACAATCGATTACTCTATCAATGATTTTGAAAATAGTATAAATTTTCACGAGCTTTTAAAGATATTAGATGAGGTCGACAAAGAAATAATTCTATTACATTATCAATGTAATTATCCAATAAAAGATATTTCACTTATTTTAGGAATAAATGTGAATACTATAAAAAGTAAATTGAAAAGAAGTAAAGAGAAACTCAAAAAAATTAAGAAGAGAGGTGGTTTACATGATAAATAAAAAGAATAAAGAAATAGAACTGGACGACATGGATAAATTTTTATATGAACTGGCCAAAAAAGACATAAAACCTATTCCTAAAGAAATACGAGAAAATATTATAAAGACTATAGATAGTTTAGATTTTGACGCAGAAATTCCAAAGAAGTTAGAAAAAGAAATGAAGCAAGAAATAAAAATACCTTTCTATTATCGATTTAGAGAAAAAATTAATACTGTTATTTCTAAACCAGCCCCCGCTGTGCTTGCTAGTTTTTTATTAGTATCACTCGTGGCTACTGGAGCAGTAGGTGCAAGAGAAATGTCTGAAAAATTTTTTGGTAAAGATACAGTACGTTTAACAAATATAGGTATTGCAAATGAATTTACTTTTACTGAAGAAATGGAAAGTGCTTTAATACAAAATGTACCTCTAAATTTAGTACAATTAAATGATGATTACTATATTAGTGTACATTCTATTTTATTAGATGAGATAAATTTCTTTACAGTTTTTGAGTTACATAGCAAGAAAGAAATAACTGATGATTTGAGTTTTGCGATTAATGATTTGAAAATCAGTGATGAGAATGGGAATGTGTTGTATGATTCGTATTTAGAAACTAATATTAATACTAATAAAGGTTATACTAATAAAGGTTATACTAATATATATAATACTAAAAATAGCATTAAAACTCTTTTTTTTATGTTTGGAAATGATAATTCTAAAATAAAAGAATTAAATTATAGCTTTTCAAGTATTAATATACATATGGATGATCCTAAATTAAAATTAAATTCTAATTTCAAAGATATTAATATAACTTGTGATAACAAAACCATTACCGTTACCATAACTAAAGATAATTATAATACTATCCAAAAATACAAATGGGAAAATGAGAATCCTAATAGTAAATATAATATAGAAGATGTTATTATTACTAAAACAGGTTTATATATTACACTAAAAACGCCTACTGCTGAAATTTCACCAATTATAAAAGCAAATAATAAATTCTATACACTGTTATATAATTTACCATTAAAAAGAAGTAGAAGCAATGGATTTTTAATATTATTAGCATACAATATTACAACACTTCAAGATAATATATTATTGTATAATGAATTAGACAAAAACAAATATAATTTAATCCCCATTAATTAAGAAGTATTCCTCAATACTTCTTAATTTTTATTGCCAACTATATGATTTTACATCTACTGTATTAGTAGCACTTGAATATTGACTATCTACATAATAATAACAATCTGCTGAACTTCCTCCAGCGGAACCTAAAGTTATCCAATCAAATTTATTATTATTACCATTTGACCAAATAGTACAATCATGATGTGTTGCTGTTCTATATACATACATATCTATATGAATTGGTATCACTCCAGCCGTTGAAGTAGCACTAGCTTCTAATGCCATCCAACCTCCATCATAATATCTGGTTTCTCCATTCATTTCTCCAGAAAATGTAAATGGACCTGGATCAAAATATCCTCTTGTCATTGGATTCTCACTATCTCCATAATAAATACTTAAAATTTTATGACCATCTATATATAAATCTTGATTATTAGTTGCATAGATATTGCTTGGGATCATTGTGAATAATAAAACTCCTAAAATAAAAATCAAAAAGAACTTAAACATTACATTATTTTTTAATTTTTCCATAAATTTACACCCTCAAATATTAAAATTTTACAAAAATAATACCTTTAACCCACATTTTTACTATATGCTTTTTTACATTTTTTAACATAAAAAAATAAATTAAAATAAGTTTTTTCTTTTTCTTACATATTTTTTCAAATTTTTTTAAAAAATTTTATAAAAAATGCAACTTTTTTTGTATAAACTTGTATCTTATATTATATAGAGATTAAATCTCAAAAAAAATAAATTACATAGTATAAGGAGGAAATTATGTTAAATGTACTTATCGCAAATAAAAATTTAGAAAATTTGCAAATTTTACAAAATTACATTTCGCAATATATCCCTGAGATAAGAGTTGGATATCTTGCAACAGATGGGAAAGAGCTTTTAGATGCTTTAAACCAACATCATTATGACATCATTTTGATGGACACTAATCTACCAAAAATAGATGGCTTTGATATTTTACAAAGACTTTCATCTGTTAAACGAGTAGAGTTAAAAAAATCTTTCATTGTTTTAACTAAAAATGAAAATATTATTAAAAACTTGAATAAACACGATTTAGTTTATAAAGCTTTTAAATCTGGTGATTCTTTTGCTATGATTATGCAGACTTTACAACAATTAGTTGATAACAGTAAAGAAAAATCTGAAACAACTTGTATCAGAAATAGAATAATTAATGAATTGCAAACTATTGGTTTTAATTTAGCTCATAAAGGTACACATTACTTGGCTGAAAGTGTTGTACTTATGGCTACAACAGAAAAAAATAATGAAAACCTAAGTAAACATATTTATCCTTTAGTTTCAAAAATATTTAATAAAGACTTAAACAATATAAAATGTAATATCACAAGTGCAACTGAGGCTGCTTGTAAAAATATAACAGATGATATTTTATTAAATTATTTTAAATTATCTACACATGTGAAACCTACTACAAAAATGATAATATATTCAATTCTAAAAAAATTAAAATAATAAATATTCTAATTAATTAACTTTATTTTTAATTCAATTTTACTAAATAAATTTTCGAGCTAAATCAAAAAATTTGGATAAATTTCTTTTATCCAAATTTTTTTAATATTATACTTTTATACTTCTCTAGCACATATTATAATTCTGTTTTTACTGTCATCTGTACAAGTAGTAAGAACTATTTCTCTTTTACCTCCAGTATCAACTGTTGAATATGAAGCATCTTCAGGAGTTGTTTGGTATTTTTTATAAATATTATATGTAACTTTATTTCCACTATTATCTGTTATATATACCTTATCTCCTACTGATAATTTAGCATTATTTGAAAAGAATAGTCCATTTCTATAATTATGTCCAGATATAACTGTTACACCTGGTTGATTTAACCCTGGTCCCGTTAAAATACATACAGAAGTTTCCATTGCATTCATTGTAGCCTCTTTTAAAACAGGAAGTTTTAAATCTGTTTTTGGAATTTCTATATAACCTACCATAGGAAAACCTTTATATAAAGTTTCATCTGTTCCTCCTGAGTTAGAATTATTTCCTGTATTATTTGATATTAAATTTTGATCTGGTACAACTAAATTACCATATGGATCAACCAATCCTCCTCCTGAAGTAGAATTATTTATTGTATTATTTCCTGTTGGTAAATTTAAAGATGTATTACTATTTGTATGAAGTTGATTTTTAAATGCACCTATCCCTGATTCCGCATCTGAATTAACTTTATATTTTGTGAATGTATCTACTCCCCAAAAAATAAGCAAACCGATTATAATTATTATTACTACTATTAATATTATTGTTAGAAATTTACTGTATTTACTATTATACATAAATATATCTCCTTTCACAATCTATCAATATTATACCATATTTTTAGCGGTTTGAACAGTATTTTTTGTCATTTTTTATAAAATTTTACCAAAACAGGGAGAGATTTTTTATTCTTATAAATATATTGTTATATTAATACTACTCTAAAAGTTTGCATTGATGCCGACTCAACAGTCGTAGCACCGAAAGCAAATATTCCTGCAGTTGTATTTCTTACGTTATGTCCTCCTACTAAATTAATGGTATTTCACTATATAATAAAATAAATAGCAAGTTGTTTGCTTGCTATTTTAATAAAAACTTTTTAATATTTAAATTGTAACAATTGAGATTCGAAATCCATCACCTGAATCCGAAAGACCTGGACCACTACCAAATGAATATATTCCAGCATTACTTTTATGAGAGTAATGACTTCCTCGATAAAAAAATGGTTCATTAGAATATGCATAATCACTACGATCTTGATACCAACCTGAATTTAAATAGCTCGTTCCATCATAGCTTGTATAACTTGTTTCAAATATACCGTCTCCATATTTATCTGCATTTGCCGAATAATTTCTTACTCTACCATCTGATTTTGCTACTACATATACATCTTTATATTTATCCTCTGCTTCATATAATGCCTTCCCGTAACTTTCACTTGTTAAATATGAATTCGATACTATTCCTCCCTTTGTGCTATCCACATATGCTGCTACGTGTTCCCAAGAGCCTCCAGCCATATCATATATTCCATATACATTTCCTGTTGTACTCATCGTTACATTTGCTTTATAATTTCCATTTCCTGTATTATATCCTGATAAATTTGCTATTACTTCTGTTCCATTTCTTCCATATACACTATGTGCTAAATATGCAGCAGCACCCCATTCTGTATTTTTTATTAAATGTGGGTCTATTATATTTTTATTTGTCGATATTCCATATATACTTGCATTACTTTCACTATTAATATCGTAACAATTCAAGAATACATTATTTCTGTTTATATCTCTCCAACTACTTACATTTCCTACTGTTCTTAATATTACACTACTTGATGTTCGTACATTTCCTGCTTGTGTTGCTCCAAAACTTGCATTTGCTGAACTAGCTTCAAATTTTCCTACCCATATTCCTTCTAATTCTACTGGTGTTCCATCCTCTTTTTTCCAACTAAAAGCTGGGTGTACTTTAAATGTTGTACTAGAATTTAAATCTACTCCATTTAAAGGATTGGATATTGAAATTGATACATTACTTCCATCTTTAAATGTATTATCTGTATTTAAAAACTTTATCAATATTTCTCCTGCTTCATCTGTATGGTATCCACTTGCTATTTTATATGCATATCTTGGTATCCATACATACATACTTCCTTCACTTGTTACTTTTTTTCCATATAGTTCTTCTAAATTTGCTGTACTTGCATTTGTTACTCCTTCTATTTTTAAATTATCTCTTAACATTACATTTGCCCATTTACTTTTATTTTCTTGTCCTACTAAACTTGTATCTACATAATCAAACCAGGTATTATTTGTAATTTCTTCTTCTGTTGCTACATACCAACTACTATCACTTTCATTATATGTCACTGGTACCATGCCTTCTGTTAATTTTACACTTATTTCTGAAACTTCTCCTGGTATTTCTCCACCATCTCCATTACCACTCTCTCCTCCAGATATTGAACCATTCATATTAGCTTCCATTTGTTCTATTAAATTTTGTATTTTATCATTTTCACTTTGTACTGCATTTTCATATGTCTCTTTTGCTTCTTTTACCTTACTAAATAATCCATCTCCATTTATTACTGCTGTTATTACTACTCCTGCTAATATTAACATTATTATTATAGTTACTACTAATGAAATTAATGTTATTCCTTTTAATTCATAATTTAAAATAATTAGTGCAAACAATAATACTAGGAAGTTATAATCTAATGTATAGAATGGAATGTTTATTAAACATATGTTTAATAAAATAAATATATTTATATATTTATTTTTCAATAATTTATTTAAAATTAGATATATCATTATTAAAATTGCTACTGCTAATACAGCACCTAATATTCTAGTTACTATAAGCCCATTAAAAATAAACTTTAGAAACACTGCTGTAAAAAAGAACAATAATGGAGTTGGAACTAAATTAAAATCCTTATATGGCAATAATCCATCAGAGATATTTTTAGAAAAGCTATAATTCCATAACTCATCTAAACTAGAAATAGGTTCGTTTAAAATAAAACTAAAAATCACTAAAATCAATAATACAACTATTATACTAAATTTTTTCATACAATTTCCTACTTTTTTTATATATTTATTTTCTTATCTATTACATATTCTGGTCTTTAATTGATGTCCAACCTAGCATTAGACTATTCCAACTAAAAATGTATGATAATAACGAGTATACCAAAACAATAAATGATATTATTATTGAGCAAATACCAATCCCACCAATTATTTTTAATGGTTTAGAAGAAAAACTTATTATTCCGTCTGTTGCTAATTTTAACATTTTCTTTAATGGATACTTCGTTCTACCAGCATATCTTTCTTTTCTTTCATATTCAAAAGGAACTTATTTAAAACCTACCCAGCTAAATAGTCCTCTTAAAAATTTATTATGCTCAGGCAAACTATTTATTACATCTATTACTTTTCTACCTGCCATTCTAAAATCACCAGTATCTTTTGGAATTTCTATATCAGACAATCCATTTAGTACTTTATAAAAAACTTTAGCTGTATATAATTTAAATTTTGACTCACCTTTTCTTACCTTTCTTTTTGCATAAATAACATCATTACCTTCTTCCCATAACTTAATCATCTCTTCAATTAACTCTGGCGGATCCTGTAAGTCAGCATCAATTATTACAACTACATCTCCTTTTGTTTCTTTAAGACCTGCTGTTACAGCTGCTTGATGTCCGAAATTTCTGGAGAAAGAAATAATCTTTAAATTATTATCCTTTTTAGCAAGTTCTTCTAAAATCTCTAATGTTTTATCTCTACTCCCATCATTAACAACAACTATCTTATAATCATAGTTAGTTATATTTTTTAAAGAATTTACTACCCTATTATAACATTCATTTACTACATCTTCTTCATGTTTGTTGGGAAAGAGGAAATGAGTTAATATGGCTAAGAAATTATTAATTACAGAAAAACCATCTGTTGCAACAGAATTTGCGAAGGCTTTAAAAATAACAACACAAAGAAAAAATAATTACATAGAAGGTGGAGATTGGCTTATAACGTGGTGTGTTGGTCATTTAGTTATGATGTCTTATCCAGAAAAATATGACGAAAAAATGAAATTTTGGCGTTTTGATACATTACCTTTTATCCCAAAAGAATATAAATATGAAGTTATATTAAATACTCAAAATCAATTTAATACTGTAAAAAATTTAATTGAAAGAGAAGCTGTTGATAAAATATATGTTTCTACTGACTCCGGGCGTGAAGGAGAATATATTTATCGCTTAGTTGATCAAATGATAGCTGTTAAGAACAAGATTAAGAAGAGAGTTTGGATAGACTCACAAACAGAAGAAGAAATTTTAAGAGGAATCAAAGAAGCAAAGGATTTAAGTGAATATGATAGCTTATCCGACGCAGCTTACTTAAGAGCTAAAGAGGATTATTTAATAGGTATTAACTTTTCCAGGCTATTGTCGTTAATATATTCTAAAAGACTGGCGAACAAACTTAATAAAGATAGAGTCGTTATTTCTGTAGGTAGAGTAATGACTTGCGTACTTGGTATGGTAGTTGGGAGAGAAAGAGAAATTAGAAACTTTACAAAAACAAAGTATTATAGAGTAGTTGGAAATTTTGGTACTGAAAACAGTAATTTTAATGCAGAATGGAAGCAAACTGAGAATTCAAAGTTATATGATTCACCTAAATTATATAATGAAAGCGGATTTAAAAACGAAACATATGCGAATGAATTTATAAAAAGTTTGCAAGGAAAAGTAGCTACAGTAAAAGAAATAAAAAAGAATAAAATAAAAGAAAATGCACCGCTCTTATATAATTTAGCTGAGCTTCAGAATGAGTGTGCTAAAAGATTTAAGCTAAAACCTGAAGAAACATTAGATGTTATCCAAAACTTGTACGAAAAAAAGTTAGTTACATATCCTAGAACGGATGCAAGGGTTCTATCTACGGCTGTAGCAAAAGAAATTTCGAAGAATTTGAATGGAATATATAAATGTTTTGATAATAAGGAAATTAAACAATATATAAATAAAATGATTTCTAACAAATACTCCACAGATTTAACAAAAACTAAATACGTTGACGATAGTAAAATAACCGATCATTATGCAATAATCCCAACAGGTCAAGGTTACGAAAATTATAATACTTTAATTGATTTCCATAAAGAAATATATATAATGATAGTAAATTGCTAAAAATATAAAAAGTGGTGCTGGCGATATAGAGGAACAAGCGACCAGTAGTAACGAGAATAATAGCAGAAATATTGATACTAACAGTGTAAATAGTAATAATAATGAAAAATTGAACAATAGCTCAAACTTAGAAATATTGAACTCCTTAAAAAAAAGGCAAAATATAGAATTTCAAAAATTCGAATTAAAAGAATCAGAGACAACACCACCTACAAGGTATAATGCAGGCTCTATAATTCTCGCTTTGGAAAATGCTGGTAAGCTAATAGAAGATGAGGCATTAAGAGAACAAATAAAGGGTGATGGAATAGGTACTTCTGCCACAAGAGGTGGAATAATCCAAAAATTAGAAAGAATAAACTATATTGAAATAAACTCAAAAACCACTGTAGTTACCCCCTCTGAACTTGGCGAAGCTGTGTATGACATTGTTTTTAATTCTATGAAAGATATGTTAAATCCAAAGCTAACAGCAAGTTGGGAAAAAGGACTAGAAATGGTAGCAAAAAAAGAAATTAATTCAGATGAATTTATGGTAAAGCTTGAGAAGTATATTAGGAAAAATGTAGATAAATTTATATATAAATAAAAAATATCAACAATTTATTTTACCTCCTGAAAACATTATACTGCATTATTTTATTTTGTAAATATATTTTTAAATAATTGCCACACAATGAAAATGTATAGTTTTTTTAAGAAACTATACATTTTTATGTTTTTTATTTAATTGTTTACCATATATAATATTAATACTATATGAAACTATGAACTATGATAATTTTATAAGAAAAGCTTATTATTGTTTAATAATTCTTCTAACGGTATAGCTTGGCAAAAGAATTCACCTTGTGCATAATTACAACCTATATCTCTTATCTTTTTTATCATCTCAGTATTTTTAATATTCTCACAAATAATATATGTATCAAATTCTTGTACCAATTTTACAATTTGCATTATAATATTTTTTTGTCTTTCTGTCGTTATATTTTCTAATAATTTTGGTGAGATTTTTAGAAAATCACAATCTAATTTTATTACATCATTTAATGATTCTTTAGAAGCGCCAAAATTATCCAATACAACATAAAAACCTGCATCTTTTAATTTTTTTACACATTCTTTTATATTATATTCACCATTATGCAAAATAATATCATCTGTAATTATTATCCCTATCATATTAGCTTCTACATTATATTCAACTAATATTTCTTTCAAAGTATCAATAAAATCTTCATTTAAGAAAGCGGTTCTTACAAAGTTACAAAATACTTTTAATATAGTATTATCATTATTTTTAAGTTTTTGTAAAAGAGCACAAGCATTTCTAAACATCTTAATATCTATATCGTACAATAAATTATTTTTTTCTAATATTTGCAAAAACTGTTTTGGTTTTATTAAACCGTATTTTTCATTTTCCCATCTTGCTAGAATTTCCACTGCTGGTACTGTATTATCACTAATGTCAAATATAGGTTGAATATAGCTTATAAACCTTCCTTTTTTAATATCATCAATTATATTCTTTTCCAGAAAAATTTCTTTTTCTATATTCTCAATTTCTTCCTTCGTACATAAGGTATATAATTTGCCATTTTCCTCACTCTTTAACCTAGCAGACATAGCATATATACTTGCTTTTTTTAAATCATTATCATATGTTCGTAAATAATAAACACCATATGATATATTAAAAGCATATTTAGTTATATTATTTTTTATTCTTTCTGCTAAAATAACCAAACGTTCTTCTAAATATAATTCAGAAATACATTCCATTAGTAATATAAATGAACTACTAGTTCTTCTACAAAACATCTCTCCATCATTTATATTTTCATCTAACACAGTCGCTACACTCTTTAAAATTTCTTCCAACACATCATAGCCATATATTTTTTTAACATTTGATAAATCAACACCCATATCAATAAGACAATAATTTTGTCTATTTGACTCAGTAATGAATAACGAATACTTTTTCATAAAGTTTTTATAATTACTATACATTGTGATTTCATCTGTTGATTTTATCTTTATTATTCTCTTCTTTATTAATCTAATATATATAATAAGAAAAAACACCATCATAAATAAAATTGAAAATATAATATAATAATCATACTTATATTTCATATCATTCATTTCTTTATTAAGTGTTGAGAATAATATATATTCTCTTTCATCATTTGATAAATGATTAATTGCATACTTAATAGTATCCATCGTTACATTGTCGACTATATTTGTAAAACCAATATAAATGTTTTCTCCTTTATCTAGTGAAAATACTTTTATTTTATCTATTATTTCTGGATAACTCTCATCATTTACTAATGTTACTAAATCAACCTGCCTATTTTTTATTTCTTCATCCTTCGAAGAAATATCTAATTTATATTCTAAGTTCAAGCCCGTACTTTCTTCTAATTTTTTATATAATTTAGGCATTACTCCCTCATATACATTCTCTTTTGCATTATAACTCTCTATTATGCCAAAATCCTTATTACCACAAATATACAGTCTAATAAAATTATTATCTTCAGCCTTTACATATCCTAAATTACTAAATGTAAAAATTATAAACATTACTAATATAACTAAAATATTTTTTAATTTCATATCTAATTATATCCTTCCTTGTTTAATTTCAAAACAATATACACTTTTTAATTACCATTTTGTATAATGAAACATTTTGATTTTTTAATAAATTGTTTGCTGCATTCGCTTAATTTTTCCCCATTTAACTTTATCTTTTCTATAAGTCAGCATAGCAATCATTCTTGTAAAACTCATAATTTGTCTTAATATTACAATTTCAAACAAACATAAAAATATAGCTTTTATTATATCACTAATCTTTATTTTACTTTCTTCTACATATATTCTTGCTAAAAAAATTGTAATAGACAAAGTAGCGCCAAACACAGTATATAATACTAAAAATACAATCATAAATGATAGATTAATCAAATTTAAGTAGTATGATACTATCATTGTAATTATTCCAATCATCTCTATTACTGGCGAAAATAATTCATATATCAAAAAATATATAAAAGAAATAAAACTAATTAATCCATACCTAAAATTACAAAACATTTCTTTATACTTTAACATACTTTGTAATAAACCTATATGCCATCTTTTTCTTTGTTTTATTAAATCCTTCAATCCTTCAGGTGCTTGACTCCAACATATTGCATCAGATAAATATTTTATCGTATATGGGATTGAATTAATTTTACAAAAAACATGCAATTTCATTACTAGTTCCATATCTTCTCCAACTGTTTGGGTTTCATATCCACCAGCTGCTATAACAACATCTTTTCTAAATAAACCAAAAGCTCCAGATATTATTAAATTTCCATTAAATTTATCTAACATGATTCTTGAAGCAAAGAAAGATCTATCATATTCTAAGACTTGCATAGCTGGTAATATTTTTTTAGGTAATCCATAATATTTTATTTTACCTTTTCTAAAAGTTGTTCCATTAGATATCCTTATCAATCCACCGCATGCTATAATTTTGGTATCTTCTAGCACCGCAGATGATAGTTTTTTTAAAGAATCGTATTGTAAAAGCGAATCTGCATCCATACATATAAAATACGGATTTTCAGCCATATTTATCCCCATATTTAAAGAATCTGCTTTACCACCATTTTCCTTAATTACCAAAGTAATTTGAACTTTTTGATCATAGCTTTCATATATTTCCTTTTTCATCTTACAATTAATTTTATAATTTACAGGTCTATTAATTAAGTGCATATCAAAAGTCTCTATAAGTTTTTTGGCTGTACCATCAGTTGACCCATCATCTACCACTACGATTTCATAATTTTCATATTCTAATGCCAATAAAGATTTTACAGTATCTACGACAGTTACATCTTCATTATAAGCTGGTACTATAACAGATATTGGGATTTCATAATCGTTTTTTATTTTTTCTCTTAATTTACTAACTTTACTTTGTTTATACAATTCTACTGAACCTATAACAACAGACACAAATAAGAAAGTTGCATAACCTATCAAATATATAATAAAAAATATATTAATACAATTTAACATAATTTTTGCTATCTCCACCACTTTGCCCCCTTATAGAATTTTCAGAATCGATTTTTTTGTTTTTATCGTTTATATATCTCAGAATATGACGTGCATTTTTGTTATCTCCATTATATATATCAGCTAACTTAAGAGAATCTGACACTAGATAATTTAAAACCTTTGCTGCTTCTACTTGCAATTCCCATTCCTTCATCTGTAAAACCTTTTTTAGCGCCTTTATAGTATCATCTCCAGGATAATTCTTTAAAACGCCTACACTTACCTTTATATATTCTTTATTATTTATTACAGGTAACTCTAGTATTTTAAATAAAATATCTTTAATTCTTTTATCATAATGAACAGCAAAATATTTTATTATTTCAATTTTTATTTTCTTATTATTTTTTGAGTCTAGTATTAATCCATATAGTTCTTCATTCCATTTATTACTCATTTCTTCAGTAATATATCTAATTATAACTATTTTAATCTTTTCAGTAAGTACATCAAAATTTTTAACAAAAAATTCTATTAATTTTTCTTTATCGCCCGTATATGTCTGTAATCCTTTTAATATCATATTTTCATTTTGATACGAAGTACTTGAATCAACTATTTTAAAAGCATGAATAATGTAATTTACATTTCCAAAACTATATAAAGCTTGTAATGAATTATCTATACAATATATCTCGTCATCTCTTAATAATGAAAGTAAATATTCAATTACTCTATCATTACAAATTCTATATTTTCCTACAAAGTACGCAAAATACGATCTAGCAATTACATCCTTTTTAATATAATCTTTACATAAATTACAAAATACTTCCTTGTATTCATTTATATATGCCTCTACAATTTTTAATCCATGCTTATTTAAAATATCTTCAACTATATACAAATTATATACATTTTTTAATTTCTTTTTTAAATATTTTTTACTTTTTTCTGTAATTTGATATTCATTTATAATGCAACTTATTTCTTGTTCCATATATTTAATTAATTTTTTATTACCTTGCTGAATTTTTTTATACCTTCTACTTCTATGTAACATATAAAAATAATTAAAGAATATCATTAAAACACATAATACTATATAAAAAAATATTAAATACTCTACTCTAAACATTTTACCACCACTGCGATCTTATTCTTTAGACCACTCTTCCTTCAAAATATAATAAGACTGTTTTAATCTTTCATGATATGTTACATTTGTTTTCCAACCATTCAATTTAACTCTTCCTAAATTCACCCTTTCGTTCTCATTTTCATCTGTAATTAAACCTACTTTCATTTCATCTATTTGTATTTCTTCAACACCATATTTTTCATAATAATCATCATGTATTTTCATTTCTGAAGGATTTGAAAAATTCAACAATTGCCAAGGAATCTTTATTTCTATATTGTCCCCTTTTATACAAAAATCTGCAAGCGAGTTAAACTCTGTTGAAGTAGGATTCGCATTACCATATTGTAACTTTCCAGTTTCATAATACTCTGACAAAGCCAAAACATCTCCTGTTTCTAGCGGTGTTGCTGTTTGTAGCAATAAATTAATAGCTTTAAACACAGGCGAGCTTTTATCTGGTACATTGTCGTATGCACTATAACCATATACATTTCTACTAAAGATTGCTCTCATATTTTCGTAACGTTCTTGTACCATTACTCTACTATTCTCTATTCCATCTATTACTATTAAAAAGTCAACATCATCATTAAATTTCAAATCGTAATTCTCACAGTACGTTGTACCAGTTTTTGGAGTAGTACCTATTGGTATATATAATTTTTTATTTTCCTCTAAACCCTTATTATGTACCATAAAATAAATAAATTTTTCATCATATTTGACAGAAATATAACTTTCGCCCTCTTTTTTTACAATATCTTCTTCTTTCCATTCTGAAATATTGCCATCAACATAACAAATACTCTCTTTTTCGCCTGGGTCAAATGATAGTAGTCCAAAATATTGCTCATTTGTCTGATAATCACTCCAGTATGGTGTTTTTTGTAAATCAACTGAATGCATTGTATTCCATGTTCTCTTAAACCACTCATCTTGCCATGTAAAAACTATAGAACCTGCACAACCTGCTTCTTTAATATCACGATAACATTCTACTATTGCCTTCCCCTGAGCCTCCTCAGACATTCCCCCTTGATTTCTTCCTGTATTTCTATCCCTTTGAGCCATTCCTCTAGCTGATGACACACCATACTCTGATATTATTACAGGAATACTGTGATACTCATTTATTTTTTTTAAATATTCCTTATATGTATTCAAATTACCATTTTCGTCTATGAATGTATTTACGTCTGATATATAGCTCAAGTAATCTGGATAATATGGATATATGTGGTACGAAGCAAACGTTCCAGATTTTACTTTATCAGAAACTTTTATATGTTCTACATCAACGCAAGCAATTTTCTTAAAATATTCTTTTACCTTTTGTTCATATTCGAATGGATCAGTAGTTGGCCAATTTGAAAATGCAACTAATCTTTGCTCTCCATATCTATTAGTCTCATATTCAAATAGTCTTTCTCCTACCTGAGTAAGCATCGCTTCAAAAGCAGATGCATCTTCTGTAGTATACATATATTTTCCAACATAACTGTTTTCGCCTTCTTGTAAATGATTAGTGTATGCTACAGTAACATCTTCCCACTCCACACCTAGAATATATCCTATTACCCATTTTGAAATATCTTTCGTGTAATTTCCACTTCCATATGCTCTATTAATCATTATTTTCCTTTTACCATGTATGACATCAGAAACAATCCTAACGTCTTCTAACATTTTTCCTAAAAACTTTTCATTATAAGCATCTATACTTGAAAATTGTACATAATCATTTACCCATAGTCCATGAATCAAATATAACGGTTTACTATTATTTTTGTTATATTCATAAAATGCATTATAAAAATCATCTTGTAATATAGTATATACCCTAATGGTATTTGCTCCCAATTCTTGTATTTGTTTAAACCACCTCAAATAGGTTTCTTTATCAATCGCATAATCTGTTGCAAAATGTCCAGGGATTCCAACTCCCATATCAACACCTTTTATCTCAATTTTTTCATAATTATCACCTTGTCTAATATATATATTTTTTTCATCTGATTTAGCAAGAACTTCTATTTCTTTATTAAAATTTAGATTTATATATAGCCCAAATCTATAATACAAGATGTCAATAGTTAAAGTTATTAAAATTAACACACATACACATATAACAAATTTTTTCACAATTATCCATCCTTTTAATGATTGAACTTTTTATTTACTGAAGGGTGAGAAAACTCATGCAATCTTTCTATATTTTGATCTAACCAATTTCCTCGTTTTATTATCTCAGATTTATATTGTTCTAGAGCTGCCTCATAACTTTCAATTTTTCTTCCTTCAGGCAATAAATCGTATTCTGGTAAAAATGTATATCCCCATACTTCAAAATTTCTATCTACTGCATCAGCTAAATAGTTTACAGTTTTATCTATATAATTTAATAAATATTCCTCATTTAGATACGTTTTTCTTAATTCTCTATATCTATCTATTATCTTATTAACAAACTTTGGATCTCTTAATAACATTTCAAACCAAACATCATTTTGGAAATCAAAATCGGAGGTAATATAATTTTCATAATTATTACATACACTATTAAAATCCCATACAGCAAGCTTTAACTTTCCTCTAATATCTTTATACATATATGTAGATAAATTTCCAGCATCGTAATTTTGAGTAAATTCATTTATTATAAAATAATTCACAAATGAATCAACGTCAATATACTTACTATAATTTTTATAATCAAATGAATACAAACTTTTTTCAAATTTACTCAAATCCTCTTCTATGTATCTTTTAACCTTTGCTGTCAATTTTTCATTACCCGGATATTTTACATCTATCCATAAATTAGATCCAATATTTAATGAATATTTAGTATAGTTATTTAAATTTTCAATTTCAGAGGCACCTCTATCGAGTCTTACTATATAGCTTGTCATATTCAAACTATCATCGTACTTGCTTATATCAATTCTGTTGTTATCGGCTCTCGTAATAGTCTCTAATAACAAGTATACACCTTTATATGCCCCATCCACAAAAAGCTCACAAAATCTAACCTCTGGAGAATATTCCATTATTTCAGCCGAAATGTTGTACCACATATAATTACGAATTAAAGTTTTATCTAAATATGGACCATTTAGAATCCATTCATTATGTTTACCCATTCCAAGAAAATTTATATCATTTTCAGAGCCATCATCTTTTATACATTTTAAAGAATATGCCTTCTTATCAAAATGCAAAGAACTGTTCCCTCTGTAACGAATATTCGCCAAAGTTGTTTTTGATGGTCTGTCTGATAATGAATTAGTTAATTTACCATTTTCATATAAACTTATGCTAGCTACAATCGTTGTACCATCTCTTAACATACCTGGCACTTCTTGCCCTCCAGTATCAATAGAAACCAATGGCAGATTAGAATAAAATTCATTAATTTTTTCAACATTTATTTCTTTTTTATCTTCCAAATGTTGATGGTATACTTTTTTATTTTCCTTAATATCTAATTTTAGTAACACAATTCCAAATATAATTAGTAATACTAAAATAATTATATATTTATATCTAGTATTCATATTCACCATCTACCCACTAATTTCATCATTTTGTCTAACAATATTTACATATTCTATCATTCCTAATTCATACAATGATTCCACTATACTCTTATTCTTTTTATCCTCACGTTCATATACTTTTCTAGAAATCTCATATATAAATTCCACACTTTCAGAATCCGTATTCTTTACCCTTAATACAGCCTTTCTAGAAAAATATTTAAAAATAACCGCTTCTATATTTCGCTCTACATTCATTGAACCTTTAACAATTATAAGAATTCTATCGTCATTTTTTACCCTTCCTAAAATTAATGTTATTAAAAACACTACAGCACTTCCTATAACAGCAATAGTATAATCACCTACACCACAGCATATACCAACTATTATTGCCCAAAATATGTACACAGTATCCCTAGAGTCTTTTATGGGTGTTCTAAAACGTACTATAGATAATGCTCCTACCATTCCTAAAGATAATGCAACATTATTTCCTATAACAGTCATAACCATTCCTGTTAATGTTGATAATAATACTAAAGAAACATTAAACTTTTTGCTATATATAGTTCCTGTATGCGATAATTTATATGATAAAAATATAACAAAGCCTATTATACATGAAACAACTACATGTAGCACCATATCCTCTGTAGTAAGGTTGTTTCCCCCATCTAAAACTTTTGCTAAATACTCCCTCATTTTAAATATTCCTTCCTTTTATCGATAATTTTAATTATTACAAAAACACATATTTTTTACTTATCATTCGAGCTAAACAATACTTACTCACAGATGTTTCTAAATGCTGAACATTATCCAATATATCTTTAATATAACTTAATAAAAAACCATTATATTTTACCTCTAATACAACTTTATCTATATCTAGTAATGGATACATCTTTAGATTACTATCAAATATATCAAAACTAGATTCTGTACCAACTAAATTACTATCAAAGGTTACTCGTATTTTATTTTCTTTTGCAACAAAAGGTTTACGATTATACTGTACTATCGCCTTTGGTTTATAACAACACATATTCATAAGCGCATAACATTCGGCTGCAAAAGGTTCTTTATATCTTAATAAACAAGAATAATCTCTATTCACTAATTTTACTGCATCTTCTTTCT
Source organism: uncultured Clostridia bacterium (assembly GCA_934182605.1). GTDB lineage: Bacteria > Bacillota > Clostridia > TANB77 > CAG-508 > CALXUC01. Next base: position 153,587 of record CAKPRQ010000003.1, read on the forward strand.
TTAATCTTAAAGATCTTTTTAGTTGATTATCTCCTTGTTTTTGTTTAATTTCCAATATAGCAAAATCCGTATTCGGTCCATAATTCCTTAATCTTATTTTTCGCCTTGTTTCTATACCAGCTTGCTTATCCTCATAATCCTTATCATTTAAAGTATCAAAGTATAAAGACCTCACTATATATCCATCTCTACCAGCATTTTTATCATATGCCATAACTTTATTTACAATTGCTTCTTGTTTTTTAGCTTCTTGAATAGTTATAAGAAATTTTTTTTCCTTTCTTGCAACAATATTCATATATAATCCCTTTCTTGTTAATAATTTTAATTTTTATAATTTAAAATTGAAAATTATCCTCTTGGAATATAATAAATAATTTCAATCTCACTAGACGTCACTTTTGTATTTGTTACTACAGTATTCCAAGCATTTATATCCCATACTAATTCTTTTAATGAATATGAAATAAAATAATCTTTCAACACATCTTTAGAATTACATCTAAAAAGCTCTATTCCTTTATACTTTACCACTATAGGATATTCATCGCTTACAATAAATTCTTTTGTTGTAGGAACTGTTACAATGCCCTGTACGGAAGTTTTTTCTGTACTCTTATTTATTTCTGAGGCAATATTTATAAACGCTGTTGCTAACTCAGAACCAGTTAAAGCAGTAGAAAATTTCCCTTCATTTGCCATATTCTGTAATATGTAATATGCTGATTCTTTATTCGTTTTATCCCCTTCTATTACACCTTTTCCAAAACCTACTGTATATATTATAGTACCAGAAGCTTTTATACTATTTGCCTTATGTATTATGCCATCTGATGTATTGTTTCCTTTTCTTTTATAAGGTGCTCCATCACCTAGAAATACTATAACGTTTTTATTTTCTGGATATTTAATTTTCAAAGTATTATTTATTAAATTTTCAGCTTCCACTAATCCATCATACATATTAGTACCTTCGCCATTAGTTAATGCATTTATTGCTGTTAGTATCTCTGATTTTTTACTATAATCTTTATCGCTTAATATAATATTTGAATTTGCATCAAATGTAACTAATGATATAGTAGCATTTCTATTTAATTCTGAAGAATATAACGTATTTACAAAGTTATTTGCCGCAACTTTTGCTGCATCCAATCTAGTTGAACCTTTGTCATCTATATCTCTCCTTGACATTGTTGAAGACACGTCAATTACTAGAACTATATTCACTTTATCTCTAGTATTATCGCCTACTATTGCCTCATATACTTCTGTTTTTACTTCATTTACCTTTGTAGTTGCTGAAGCTTCAGTATCGTTTGATAACACTACATTATTTACTAATGTGTGACCAATTTCATTTTCTTTTATTTTTGCTTTAAAACTAATTGTTACCGGTGAACCGTTTGCTATAGTTAAATTTTTCCATGTAATAGTTCTATTTTCTGCATTATATATTCCATCACCTATAGTATTCTCGTCTACTATAACACCAGTTGGCAATGTATCAATCGCGTCTACAATATCTGTTAACAAACCGTTATTCGTTATTGTAATATTATAGTCAATTATATCTCCTGCGTTAGCAACGGCTGGAGCTGACTTTTCAACAATTATATCTGGTTTTATGTAGTACACATTTATTATATTATCACCGGTAGAAATTACCAATGGCATTGTAGTTGTATTTTCTGAATCTAACGTCCAATTTCCGCCATTTCTATCACTTTTATCTTCATATGATGTAACTTTATTACCAAAAGTTTGGTTATTTACTGTATAAGAAACACCATCTGTGGTATCTTCTACACCATTATAGAAATATTTAACTGTGTAACTTAAATCTGTTCTCTTTGTGTAATAGATATTTATAACATTATTATCATATTTTACAGTTAAAGTTTCTTTATCTACAGAGTCATAACTATAACCATCAATTTCTATTATCTCATTTGAAGATTCTATTACAGTTCCTAATGCAATATCCTCTACAGTTTTTGATTCATGTAGTTTATTGTCCTCATTACCTTTTTCTAGGTAGTTTACAATATAACTTAAACTGTCTAAACTGCTATTTTTATAGTATAATTTAATTACTAAACTTCCATCAGCTTTTATAGTTTTATCTAATGGTGTTGTTAAACTTTCTACATAATCATATCCATTATAATTTTTTGGTGTATATGTAGCTTCTGTATTTACAACACCAGTCATTCTGTTTATATCGCTTGGTTGTACTGGATATGTTCCTTCCTTAGTTTGCTTGTAATGCTCTACAAGATATTTTGTAATCTCTGGCGTTACGTGTATACCTTTTTCATTAAAATCGGTTGACATACCTGATAAAAATAATCCCATCCATGATAATTTTTTTGTCTCTGAAATAATTTTTTCTGCTTGTATTGTTGTTATTCCTGGTTCTTGTGGTTCCAAAACATTACTCACATTATTATTATTAACTTTATTAATATTTATACTGTTATTATTTATAGTATTTAAATTAATATTATTTTCAATATTATTATTTGTGTTTTCATCTATAACAATTTCATTATTATCATCAAAAATCACATTAGTATTAGTTGTATTTACTAAATTTTGTTTATACGCATCCGTAATAGCTGAGTCATTTAAAAAAACTACTACAGCTGATACCGCTACAACTACAAGTAATATTGATAATACAATAACGCCAATCTTCTTAATATTCATTCTTTACCTCCCATTTTAAATTTCAATTGCTTTTACAATCATTCTATTTTTATTTCCATTTGTACATGTAATTAATGTAATTTCCCTTACATTTTCTTTTTCTGGAAGTATACATGAAATATCATTTGGATCTGTAACATACTTTTTATAAACTTCATATTGTAGTGTTACTTTTTGTACATCAGTCAATTCTATAATATCTCCTTCTTGCAAATCTTTTATTTTGCCAAACATAGTTCCATTTAGCATATTGTGACCTGCTAAAGTTACATTTCCTATTTCATTTATCTTATTTCCCCAAAATTTTGTTATAGATAGATTTAATGTGTCTACCGTTGTTTTTTCTAAAATAGGATATTCTAAATTAACTTTAGGTATTTTAATTATACCTATAACTTTATTTCCTTTTATATCCACATCGATTTCTTCTATTGAACTTATTTCATTGTTTTTTTCTTCACTTTCAACTACTATCGACTCTTGATTAGTATATATTTTAGTAACTGTTTCTTTTAAATTTTTTTCATTAATACATGATTTCACATTTTTTATGGTTATAAGTAAAGCAACCACTACAATTGCAATAATAAGAATTACTAACAAAATTTTATAAATTTTTATTTTACTCATGACCTTATCCTACTTTTTTTCAGATTTTTTTATCATCAAAATTCTTAAAACAACAAACAACGCAGACAAAACTAAGATTCCTAAAACTATTAATAAAACATTATTATCATACGTAACAGGTAATTTAGTTGTAATTTTTTCGATTACTGTTTCTTGAGATATTTCTTTTCTGCATGATAAAAATTGAACATCTACTAAATTTAGATCATTAGCACTACTTTTACTTAACCATAAAACATATTCTTCTCCGTGTTCTGCTTCTTTTGGTTGTAAAATTTCATCATTTTCCACTTTAGTCCATAATTCATCAGACAACTCATTTTTTAACTTGTTATACAAGTTATAAAATTCAACATACGTTTCCAACTTATCATAGTATGGAGAGGTTTGATTTAACTTAGATATTTTCTCAGCTAATTTTACAAAATTCGAATAATCTTGAGAAGATTCTGCTTTTATTAATTGATATTTACAATCTCCCTCCTCTAATAAAACAACTTTCCCTAACGTTGTTTTATACTCAATATCATCTATGACTTCTTCTGTTTGATTAACTTGAGTTAAATCAACTTTTATAGTTTTTGTAATATTATCTACATCATTTAACTCTTTAACTAAAATCGAATCAGATAAGTCTATCTTAATTCCTTTTAAAATATAATTATTTGAAGATTTTACCCACATATATGTATCATTAGCAAATAATGCTATTGTTGAACTATCAACATATGCAATTTTATTAGAAAGTGTATCAACTGAATCATTTGCCGCTTTTATATATGTTAATGTTTCCGGATTGGTATTTTTATCATTAGAAAAAGCAAATTTAAAATCTGTAGATAAATTGCCTTTAATGTATATTAAATACTCTGCATCTGATTTTTTTACAATTTCTAAATTTTCATTTGTTGCGTAAATTGATAATTGTACCACAAAAAATAATAATGTACATAAAATTAATGATATTATCAATTTAAATTTTAATTTTTCCATAATATCCCTCCTTGAAAACTTGTCGTTTATTATATCATACTTCTTTTAATTTGTAAAATATTTTTTGACATTTTTACATATTTTTTGGATTTTATGTCAAATTATATACAAAATTAATTATTTAATACTTTTACCTTACATAGTTATATATTAAAGTATATTAAGCTAAACTCTAAAAATTCAACATATATATTTAATCTCATTATGTGGAAAATAAATTTTCATTATGGAAATTCAATTGAAGAATTAAACCTTTCTATTGAAGAACTAATAGAAATTGGAGAAAGCTTAGGATATAACTTAGATAAAATTAAAAATCTAAATCTTCCATTAATTAATTTAAGTTATTTATATAATGATTCTTTATTCAACCTTATATTTTCAACGGAATCATTTAGAAAAATCATAACGAAATTGGGATATGATGTAGATGAATTATATAATTATTTACAAAATTCAACACCTTATATTTCAACTATTAAACAAATAAAAGAAAATTACTATTATTTATTTCGGAAAAGAAATACCAGAAGAATTTATATCTGAAATTAAAAATAGTAAAAATTACTTACCTAAATATGAGGCTATATTTTATACTAAACCTCGTACAAGTTTGAAAACACACAGTGTTAACAATATCAGTGGTGAAATAATTGATAATAAATATAATTTAAAAATAGATGATGAACAGATTAAGTCTAATATAACATTAAAAATGGATAATAATAATTATTACTTTGTATCTATAGAGAAATAAAAAAGTAAAAAACATTTGACAAATTTAAAAAAAATATTGTATAATAAGTTCAGCAATCAAAAATAGATTATGATTATAGCAACAAAAATACTAGAGCCTACAACTCTAGTATTTTTTTGCTATTCACTTAAGTGCTTGATTATGTAATAAATCAAAATAAGCGTCAGCAATTCATATAGACTACTCAATATAGCAACCTCCTTTTTTATTCTTTTATTTTGTTTATTATAAATTTCATTCGCTTTTTTAAAATCAAATTCTTTTTCAAAGGACTAACATTTTTTCAAATAAAAAAGAGCTAATCTTTCGACTAACTTTTTACATATATGTATTTACTTATTTATTTTGCAAATTTAACTATTCTATTTTTTTAACAATAACTTTATTTTCTATATCATACTAATATAAACATTAACTTCGACTTTAGCGTATCTACCTCTTACTTTTTCTTTCCTTACGTGTGGCTCAAGTTCTTCCCTCATATCAAACACATTTCCTGCTAATAGGAAGAGCAATTAAGGTTATTCCTTTATCTTTATTTACTAATTTACTATTTTTTAATATATTAACATTAACTTTCATTTTTTACTTTTCCTCCAAATTATTTATAATTATTATTTACAGTATTTTTATTATAATTCTTTTTTTAATTTTGAGAACTAATGGATATGCGATTTTATCGCATATTATTAGAGTTTGTTTCAAAGTTCTTTATTATAAAAACTTTTCATTATTTAAAAATTTTGTATTTTTTATAAATAACAGCAAAAAGATAAAGCTATACTACTAACTATATACTTTCTAGTATAGTTCTATCTCTAATTTTATTATTTAATTTTAAAAATCTATATATTAAAGTTTTTTTATTTTCTCCTATTTTATTATTTTTAATATTATTTCTTACTATATATTTTTACAATACATTAACAGGCAATTTAGTGCCACCTAATAAATGGAAATGAATATGATGTACTGCTTGTCCACCATCTTCTCCACAATTTACAGTTACTCTAAATCCTTTTTCTTTTATTCCTTTCATTTCCGCTATTTTATTAGCTATTAAATATATTTTGGGAAGAAATTTTGAATTTTCTTCATTTAACTCTGTTATCATTTCTATATGTTCTTTTGGCACAATTAAAACGTGTACAGGTGCTATTGGATTTATATCTTCAAATGCTATTATTTCTTCATCTTCATAAACAATAGTTGAAGGTATTTCCTTATTTATAATTTTACAAAATATACACTCTTCTTTTTTCATTATAAAATCCCCTTTTTTAATATATTAATATTATTTTCATTGTTTTTTTGAAATATAAAATTTATATAATATTTAATCTTTTATTAATACAGCTTTTATTCTTCTTACGCCTGCTGAACTTGCTTCTTCTTTTTTTATTTTAAAAGTTCCCATACTTCCAGTTCTTGCAACGTGTGGGCCACCACAAATTTCTTTTGAAAAGTCTCCTATTGTATATACTTTTACTTTATCTCCATATTTATTTGTAAACAGTCCAATTGCACCACTTTTTTTAGCTTCTTCTAATGACATTTCTTCACAAGTTACTGGTAAATCCCTTTTTATTTGCTCATTCACTATTCTTTCTACTTCTTCTAATTGTTCTTTAGTAACTTTTTCTGGATGTTTAAAATCAAATCTTAATCTTTCTTCTGTAATATTTGAACCACTTTGTGTTGCGTGTTCTCCTAGAACAATTTGTAATGCTTTATGTAAAAGATGTGTCGCAGTATGGTATGCTATTGTTTTTTCATTTTGATCTGCCATACCACCTTTAAATTTTTGTGTAGAGCCTGCTCTTGATAATTCTTGATGTTTTGCAAATAATTCTTTAAATTCGTTCATATCAATAGTTTTTCCATGCTCTTTTGCCAATTCCTCTGTCATTTCTGGAGGAAATCCATATGTATCATATAATCTGAATACTAATTCTCCAGGTATTTCTTTATCTTTTACATCATCGATATGTTTTAAAAACTCTTTTTCACCTTTTTCTAATGTTGTAATAAATTTATCTTTCTCTTTTAATAATTCTTCAATTACAATTTTTCTACAATCTTCTAATTCAGGATACATATTATTTATACTATCTACCATTGTATTAGCTATAATTTCTAAATTATTAAAATCTATTTCTAATTTTCTTGAATGACGTACTAGCCTACGTATTAGCCTTCTTAAAATATATCCTTGATCAACATTACTTGGTCTTACACCATCTACCATAAGCATTAAACTTGTTCTTACATGATCTGATATTATTCTTGCACTTGATACATTATAATTTTTAGATAATTCTCTTATTTTATCCATTGTCGGCTTAAATATTTCTGTATCAAACGGTGTTTCTTTACCTTGCAATAACATATTTACTCTTTCTAATCCTAAACCTGTATCTACGTTTTTTTGTGCTAAAGGTTTATAACCATTTTTATCTTTGTAATACTGCATAAATACATTATTCCAAATTTCTACATATTTACCACAACCACAAGATGGATTACATCCTTCAGAACATTTTTCTTTTCCTGTATCATAAAAAATCTCTGTATCAGGTCCACAAGGTCCTTCCTCACCAGCTATCCACCAATTATCATCTTTTCCAAAGAAATATATTCTTTCTCTAGGTATACCACATTTTTCCCAAATTGCAGCCGCTTCTTCATCTCTAGGTGCATCATCATCACCTTTAAAACAGGTTACAGAAATTTTATCAACAGGTATTTCTAATTCTTTTGTTAAAAATTCATAACTCATACTTATAGATTCTTCTTTAAAATAATCTCCAATAGACCAGTTTCCTAACATTTCAAAAAAAGTTAAATGTCTATTATCTCCTACATCTTCAATATCACCTGTTCTCACACATTTTTGATAATCTACTATTCTTTTACCCATAGGATGTTTTTCTCCTAAAAGATATGGAACTAATTGTTGCATTCCAGCTGTTGTGAATAAAACTGATGAGTCATTTTCAGGAACAAGTGGTGCACTTGGTATTACTGCATGTCCATGTTTTTTAAAAAATTCTAAATATTTATTTCTTAATTCTATTGCTTTCATTACTATCTCTCCTTCATTATTCTTATACTCCTAGTTATTTATAATATCATAATTTTCTTGAAAATTCAACTATTATGAAGAAAATTTTATGTTTTAAATTACTACCTTGTACTTATATGTACATTTTCTATTTCTGTTTCTAATTCTCTTGTAACAATATTTTGAATTTGTGCAATTTCTTCTTTTTCTAATTCATCTGCTTTTACAATTACACTGATACTATCTAAATTTATAAATATAACAACTTCTTCAAAACCTTTATTTTTTATCAAATTTTCTGCTACCATTATTGAGTTTTTTTGATTATTTATTTTAGATATTTCTTGTGTTGCTATTGCTTTTTGTTCTGCACTTACACTTACATTATCTAATATTTTTTGGTAACTTTCTAACATTTGTGAATACATTTTATCCCTATCTAACCTCGAATTTATAAAATAATCTTCTTCTTTTATTTCTGCATTTGTATTTACTGTTATATTTTCCACATTGTTGTTCATTTCTTTATTATTTTGAACTAAATTTTCATTTTCTACTATATTATTATTTGTACTATTAACAGTATTTCCATCTACATTTAACTTATTATTTTCTTTAGCTTCTTCGATGTCATCTACTATCTGCTGAGTACTCACAAAAGTAGCATCACCAATATCTGCTAATGCACTATTATCTAACGTCGTACTTACAAAATTAGTTTCCTCCATAGGATTGTATGCCAAATAACCAACACCTACTAAACAAAGTGCTGATATAAACATTATTATTTGATTCTTTTTTATCACCTTCACAAAAAACCTCCCGCCTTTTTTATTTTTAGTATTAACATTTCTTTTTACCATTAGACTTGTATTTTCTTTAGAATCATCAGTTATAAATATTGTAGGTATAGTTTTTTTCATTCTTTTACCTTCATTTTGTTTCTTTCTTAAACTATTTATTAATTCTCTTCTATTCATATAAAAATCCTTTCATAATAGATATTATTTTTAACTTTTTAACTGAAATACTTGTATTTTATGAGTACTTAATCCAGTAACCGCTTCTACTGCTAGTATTATATTATTCTTAATACTAGCATCATTAGCTCCTTCTGCTAAAACAATCGCTCCTTCAACTTTAGGCATTGTTACTTTTTCAGTAATAGGAACTTTCACGCCATTATCTTCTGTATAAACAACTTCTTTACTACTATCTGTTTCTGCAATTGTTCGAACACCACCTGTAGAATCAGTCTCCTCAGTAGTACTTTCATTTATATTTTCATTATATATAGGTTGAACTGTACTACTTTCTGTATATGTAATCATAACTTTAACTTTACCTGCTCCATTTATATTAGACAAAATATTTTCTAAATCATTCTTTAATATATATTCTTGTTTTTCGCTACTTGTTACACCTTGCTCAGTTGCCAACACAACTGTATTTTCATTCTGTGTAACAAATTGCTTTTCACTATTTATAATATTGCTATTCTTACTTTCATCAGGTTGCCAAATTAAATTAATTGCTATTACTACTATTATCAGTAATATTAAAAAAAATACTAAATTTTCGATTTTTTTCTTTTGACTTGAATCCTTATTAAAACTATCTCTCAACTTTTTAAAAAACTCTCCCATAATAATCTAAATCCTTTCAAATTAAAAATTTTATAAACTTATAAATACTTATATATTAACTTATATAAATATCTCTTGAGGATATTCTATAATTTTTATTCAAAAATTCTTTTATTATAGCTTTATCATTTTCGTTTAAATTCTTTTCACTATTTTCTTCTGAACTAATTGAATTTGAAACATCTATTTCTACATTTTCTACTTTTATTTCTGGAACTAATTCTATATTTTCAACATCTAAATATATTTTTCTAATATCTCCATAATTCTTATTTTCATCTATCTCAAGTTCTATAGAGTTTACAACATAATTTAAATTTTCTATTCCTGTTCTTATATTTCTAGTTAAATTATCTCTATAAACTTTTATAATATTTTGCTCTGTTACTATGCTAGCTGTTTCTTGAACTTCTATTACATTTTCTGTCACTAACATATTTGTATATTTATCGATATCTAAATCCACATTACCATTAAACTTAACAACTATAGGAGAAATTATTGTAAATAATATAAACACTCCTGAAACCATCTTTATATATTTTTTATTTTTATTTTCTGGTAATACAAGCTCTATAATAGTTGCAATTATAACCGCAACTATTAAACCACTTGCCCAACTATATATAAATTGTTGCATATGTATCCTCCTTTATCTATACATCATTCCACTATTTGAAATTCTAATTACTATTGCAACACCTATTAAAAACATTGCAGTTATAATAAACAGGATTCCTAATAAAATTTTAAAAGTATCTCCAACTTGTTCTAATAATTTTACTATCTTTTTATCAGCTACAGGCTCTGCTAAGGCTGTTGCAATACTATATGTAATTGTTATTAAGCTAAGCTTTATAAGCGGTACTATTGCTATACTTATAATTACTAAAATACCAACTATACCTACCGCATTTTTTAAAACAACTGCACTTCCTAAAACAGTATCTATAGAATCTCCTAAAGCTTTTCCGTACTACAGGTACTAAACTAGAAACTGCAGCCTTAGCTGTTTTGGCTGTTATTCCATCTATACTGCTACTTAAAGTTCCTTCTAATGATAAAACACCTACAAATACGGTTAAAACTATTCCTAGTATCCAAACTACAGATGACTTAAAAAATTTAGATATCTTACCTATCTCTATTTTTTCTGAAATATTTGATACTATAGATAATACTGTACCTACTAGAATTAAAGGTATTATTACTATAGAAATCAAATTACCTATAAAAGCTATAAAGAATAATATTATAGGTTGTATTAATCCAGCAGATACTATACTACCTGTACTTATCATTAATGTAATAAGAAGTGGAACAAGAGTATATAGAAATCCTATTAAACTATCTATGGTTGTAGTTATTAATGATAATATTTCTGAAAAATTTGATAGTATTATAGTTACTATTAAAATATATTGTACGAAATATGCTACTTTGGCTGCACTATTATTTTCTAAATTTTCAGCAATAGTTTTTACAATACTTACTATAACAATTACAGCTAAAATCATTGCTAATAATTTTGTAGTTAAAAATATTTCTTCCCCTAACAAATTTAAAATTTTATTGAAAATTCCCTGATTATCAACTTTACCAGTTATAGCAGAAGTCAATATTTCTGATGTATCTATATCAGGAAAAGTACTTTTAGTATATTTCTCTGCCTCTTTTATAAATGTAGAAATATTAAGTGTAGATTTTTGTTCAGTTATTATTTCATCTAAAACTTCTTCCCTTATCTCTTCCGTTGCTTCTTCTGAATTTATGTCTGATGCATATGTAATTATAGGAGTAAATACATGTTGAGCTAAAAAAACTATAACATATATAAGCAAAAATTTCTTTAACAGTTTTTTCATATAACTCATTCCTTATATCAATTCTATTTGGTACCCCAATATTAAGTCATTACTTTTAATATCATTTCTAGTAAGCTAGCTATAATTGGTATTGAAATTGCAACCATTATTATTTTTGCACCAAAATCTATTTTAGAGGCAATTGCTGCTTCACCTGCATCTTTACATACACTTATTGCAAATTCACTTAATATAGCTATTCCTGTTATTTTTAACAATATTATTATAAAATCTTGATTAATATTTGCTTTATTAGAAAGATTCATTAATAAATCTATTATTCCAGACAATTTGTCCATTACCAAGAAAAATATAATAAGACCTGCAGCTATTGATATGTACAATGCAAATTCTGGTTTATATTGCTTAATTACTATTACTAAAATTAAAGCAATAAGCCCTATTCCTATAATCTTTATAATTTCCATATGCACTCCTTGTATAATAAAAGTATATAATTTTTGAAAATTCTTAATATTTTTACTAAGTTATAACAATTTTAATCCTTCTATAAATTAAATATAGTTCTCACTGTTGTAAATAATGTACTTATTTCTTTTATTACTATCGTTAATACTATAATAAGACCAGCTAATGTTGTCATCATTGCTTGATCTTCTCTACCTGCTCGTACCAAAACTTGATGCAAAACTGCTACTAATATTCCTATAGCCGCTATTTTAAATAATAAATTTATATCCATAACTTTTTTACAACCTTTCTTATATTAAAATAATTACTAAAGTACACCCAACAATGCCACCTAAAGTTTTATACAACTTTTCATTTTTTATTCTTTCTTTTTCAGCCTTTTCTATTTGCATGTCCAAAAATTGCTCAGTAAGTTCTATCTCACTTATTTGTCCATCTTTATTAGTCTTTCCTAATAATTTACCTAAACCGTTTAAAATTTTCTTATCCTCTTTAGAAATATTTAATAAATTATATTCATCTATAGTACTTTCCCATGCTTTACCTGCTGGAATTTTTTTCATTTTATCTCTTGATATTCTAAAAATATCACCTATTGTACTATCAAACTTTTTTGATATTTCTAAAAAAATTTCTGGTATAGGTTCATATGTATATTTTATTTTAGCTTTTAATAGATTTAATGCACTTTTAAAATCTTTTAATTCAATTACTCTTTCTCGATATTTAGTAGAAATTGCATTTCCTATTAATAGTGAAATTAAAAAGATTAAAAACATAAATATGTATTTTATAAACATGATTTTTTCTCCTATAATTTATATTATAATTTAAATTTATATATTATTTACCGTCATTTACTATTAATCGTAACAATTTTTTTATTAAACACAATATTTTTCATATTTTAAAGTTTTCGTATTTAAATAACACGCATTTTTAATTCTCTTATTTTCTAAAAAAATAATTCTTTGAATAATATTCAATTTTATTAAACTATTCAATGTTGGATTTAATAATAAGTCATTAAAACTACTCCCATGTGCTGTAAAAATTCCACTTACTCCTGAACACACTGCATAATTTATAGTTTCAGTTTCATCAGCTCCACCAATTTCATCTGCCACTATAACTTGTGGTGCCATAGACCTTATTAATAATCTCATTCCCAAAACCTTAGGAACATTATCTATAACATCCGTTCTAATACCAATATCATTCTGTGCCACACCTTTATACATTGCAGCAATTTCTCCTCTCTCATCTACTAATCCGACATTCAAACCTCTAAAACCATTAAAACCACTACTTATGTTTCTTACTAAATCTCTTAAAATAGTAGTCTTACCTCCACCTGGAGGAGATACTATTAAAGTATTTTTTACAGTATTATTTTCATAATCTATAACATAATTTAAAAGAGGTCTACTGCAATCTATAACTTGTCTCGCAATTCTAAAGTTAAGACTAGAAATATAATTTATATTAATAATCCTTCCCTCTTCCATAACAGCATTACCAGTTATACCTACTCTATGTCCACCAGTTACAGTAATAAAACCACCACATATTTGATTTTGATATGTATATACAGAATTTTCGCATATTCTTTCTAAAGAAGTTAAAACATCTTCTGTATTTACTATGTAATCTAAAACAATTTCTTCTAACGATGTACGTATTATTAATGGCTTATCAGCTCTAATTCGTATTTCTTCTATATTATCAAAAGAAATAAGTGAAGATTCTATTGCTTCTACTATAAAATTCGATAAAAAAATATTTATACTTTCCATATAATATATATATTCATGAAAAATAAAAATAGAACTAAAATTAAAAAAAATTTTAGTTCTTTTATTAAATTTAACTTACTTTATTTAAAAATTGATATATTAACTAAATTATTATTTTAATATAACTACTCTATCCAAACCATTTAAATCTTTAATACAATTTATACTATCAAACTTTTTACTAAAAATTTGGCTAACACTATTTTTTTGATTATACCCTATTTCTAAGAAAATTTCACCACCTTTTTCTAAAAATTTCTCTGTATTCTTTTCAATGATCTTATAAAATTCTAAGCCGTCAATACCACCATCTAATGCCATTTTAGGCTCGTTTTGAACATCTTTTGATAATGTGTTTATCACTTCTCGTTCTATATATGGTGGATTTGAAACTATTATATTATACTTATTTTTTAAATTTTCAAACATATCAGATTTCATAAAATTTATTTTTTCATAAACATTGTGTATTTTTGCGTTTTTTATAGCAACATTTAAAGCCTCTTCACTTTTATCTACAGCTGTTATATTCACATTTTCACAATATTTTGCTAAAATTATTGCAATTATTCCACTTCCTGTACACATATCGAGAATTTTAATATTATTCTCTACATTTTTTATATTCTTAATATGTTTTATAACTTCTTCAACCAAAATCTCTGTATCGCTTCTAGGTATTAAAACATCATTATTTACATAAAAATTTAAACCATAAAATTCTTGAGAATTTGTTAAATATTGTAATGGAACATTATTACACAATTCATTTATTTTTTCAAAAAAACTTTCTTCTACTTGTTTATCTAATTTTTCCTTTTCATTAATGAATAAATATTCTTTTGGCTTTGAAAGTAAATTTGCTAATATTATTTTCGCTTTTAACATACTTTCTTCGATATTATTTTCCTCTAATAATTCAATTGATTTTTTTAAAGCTTCTTTAATTACCATATAATAACTTCCTTATCATAACATATTATAGTTACACTTCACAGCTCTTCTATAAAAGAGCTTTAAGTACCTATATATTAATATTTTGCAATCAAAGACCTGGAGTGTTACACCACAGCCATGTTTTAAATAAAAATATCAATATATAAGTACTAGTAAAATTTATTCTATCTGTAACTTATAACTCATTATAAGTTACAATTCAGTAAGAATTTCACTAAAGCTTGGTATATAGCTATTTTTAGTCAAAACATAGCTAGGGTTAACAATCAGGGTCTTGACTTACAAATAGCTATATACCAAGCTTTTTAAAGATTAAGACCTGATTGGTTACTATTATAACAAAAATTTATAAAAATTTCAATAAAAGTATTGACAAATTAAAAATAATCTTGTATAATAATAAATGTCGATACGAACTGCGGGTGTAGTTCAATGGTAGAATTCCAGCCTTCCAAGCTGGCTATGCGGGTTCGATTCCCGCTACCCGCTCCAATTAAGAAAGCTTACGAACCATAAAAAGTTCGTAAGTTTTTTTATTACACTTATTATAAAATAAAAAATTAATTAACATACACAAATAATATTCTATTTAACATTTTTTCACATAATTTTCATATTTTTTTATGCTAATTTTAAAT
This sequence comes from uncultured Clostridia bacterium, assembly GCA_934182605.1. GTDB lineage: Bacteria > Bacillota > Clostridia > TANB77 > CAG-508 > CALXUC01. The sequence continues at coordinate 169,077 of CAKPRQ010000003.1, forward strand.
TATAATATAAATAAGTTAAAATATTACTATTAAGATATAATATATAAATAATTTTAAAACATTATCTATATGAATTATAACTTAAAAATCGATTATAATATTAAAGGAGTGATTATTAATGGAAGACAAAAAAGATAATTCTTATAAAACAATTCAAACAATTAGTGAAAAAAAAGAAAGGAAATCTAGTAAAGTTATAGTGCCATTAGTATCTGGAGTAATTGGTGCAGGTTTAACTTTAGGTGTATGCTTTAGTGTACCACAAGTTAGAAATACATTATTAAACACTGAAGAGACTTCACAAAATAGTATTTTACCTATTATAAGTTCTTCAGATTCTAATTATGAAACAACAACAGTTTCATATGTAGATATAGGCCCTAGCGTAGCTGAAAAAGTTTTACCATCAGTTGTAGGAATCGAGGTACAATATACAGTTAACTCTATATTCGGTGGGAGCGGTAATGCCACAGCTTCAGGCTCAGGAATTATAATTTCTTCTGATGGATATATATTAACAAACAACCACGTTGTTTCTAATACTGATTCATCTAGTTCAAGTTCTTTCTATCAAGTATCAGAAGCAAATTCCGTAAAAGTACACTTATATGGAGATAGCCAAACTGCATATGATGCTAAAATTATTGGTACAGATGCTGAAACAGATTTAGCTGTTATAAAAATAGATAAAACTGATTTACCGGTAGCAGAATTAGGAAACTCTGACGAATTAAAAATCGGTGAATGGGCTATGGCTGTTGGGAATCCTTTAGGATTGAGTAGTAGTATTTCTATAGGTGCTGTAAGTGCAGTAAATAGAAAAGTTGAGGATTCCGATGGGATTGAATATACTTTAATCCAAACAGATGCTGCAATAAATCAAGGCAATAGTGGTGGTGCATTAGTTAATAGTAATGGCCAAGTAATAGGTATTAATTTTATGAAAATTTCTTCAGTTGGAGTTGAAGGTATTTCTTTTGCAATTCCTATAAGTCAAGCTATTGATGTTTCTAACGAATTAATACAATATAATAAAGTTAGAAGACCTTATTTAGGTATTACTGGTTCAACTGTTACAGAACAAATATCTAAAATGTATAATTTAGCTATAGGTGTTTATGTTCAATCTGTTGATACATTTTCAAAAGCTGCTACGAGTGGTTTAAAATCAGGAGATGTTATTATTAAAATTGATAATACTGATATAAAAACAATGGATGAACTTACAAATTATATAAAATCAAAAAATATTGGTGACACAGTTAATTTAAAAGTTAATCGTAATGGTGAAGAATTAGATATTTCTTGTGAATTGATTGAAGAACCTTAATTAAATTAATACTAATATACAAAATAAAGAAGCAAAAAACCTTGAGTAATAAATTAATATTACCCAAGGTTTTTTGCTTCTTTATTTTATAATCCTATATTATCTAATAATTATTATCATAAATCTTATATTTAGTCTGAAGGTTACAGTTAAAAGCCTTCATATATATATTATATGATATAATATTCAATCTTATTTTTTTCTTTTCCCGATATAGGTTTTGTAATAATAGCTAAAGCATTAAAATTGCATTATTTTACAAAAAAAATCGTGTAAATATTGATTTCTCAATACTTACACGATTATTATTCTTGGCTCCTCTTGTTGGACTCGAACCAACGACCTATCGGTTAACAGCCGAGCGCTCTACCAACTGAGCTAAAGAGGAATATAAATCTGGCAATGTCCTAGGTTTCCAGGAGGGTAACCTCCAAGTATTCTCGGCGCTTAAGTGCTTAACTTCTGTGTTCGG